>JBBTXQ010000053.1:0-22373 GCA_038062165.1 Patescibacteria group bacterium | reverse complement strand
GGCGAGACTTCGCTTGCCAACATGGCGCCTTACATCACAACTAAATTCGGCAACTTCACAACGAATGAGTACATTAGGCCCATCATTGGCCAAACTAAGTCTGCGTTTAATTTCCGACAGATTATGGATGAGAAGAAGATCTTGCTGGTGAACTTATCGAAGGGCAAGATTGGCGATATTAATGCAGGATTACTGGGCATGATTGTGACTACGCGCATCCTTATGGCCGCCCTCGCGCGCGAAGATGCTAGTAAAGATGCGAGACCAGATTTCTATTTCTATATCGACGAGTTTCAGAACTTCACCACCGATTCTATCGCTACTATATTGAGTGAAGCGCGTAAATATAGACTCAATCTAATTCTGGCCCACCAGTTCATAGCTCAACTCGAAGATAAGATCAGAGAATCTGTTTTCGGCAACGTAGGCTCGCTCATGGCCTTCCGTGTGGGTGAACCGGATACAGAAAAGTTGGAGAAACAGTTTAGCCCCGAGTTCAACGCCAAAGACTTAATTAGTATTGAGAATAGAAATGCCATAGCCAAGATACTTATAAATGGCGAACCTTCCCGACCATTCAATTTACATACCACAGAAGCTATGAAGGGCTCCCCGGAAATACGCGAGAAACTGCGCGAGCTCTCGCGTCTCTCGTTCGGCCGCCCCCGATCCGAAATCGAACAAGAAATCCTAGCTAGATTACGGAACTAAGGATGAGGGGAAAGTTTGTGTAGTCGATAGATTCCTTTTTCAATTGTAAAGTATAGTCACCAATCAAGTGTTATTCTTGCTTGCCATATTCCCAACGACTCATCGTACTTTTTAGCACGCAATGATGGGTGATTCAGATTGTTTTGTAGAAACTTCAATTGCTTGTCACAAGCTTTCCTTATGCTTAGAGGACAAGATGCATATTGATTCCGAAAATGATCGGAGTACTCGAGTTTCATTTTTGTTTAGCTTTCCTTTGGCGCCGTTGAGACTCTTTTACATATGCATGAAGATGGGCTATCGCCTCCTTTGCTGTTGAGAAAGGTCCGTGACTGCGGCCCTCTTTAAAGTCCAAAATACTTTGTGCAATCCCATCTGCCAGTTCCCTGCTCATTAGAGATTGAGGTTCGAAGACTATTTTTTTGTCAGATTTCTCTACCCCCAGATAATCGCCCGGTTCTAGACAGAGATCGTCATATATATGTTTGGGGATGACCACTTGTCTACTGGCTCCTATTTTCACCAAAGTTTGTGTATTCATATATTTGTATTATACGAAACGCTAGTTCCCTGTCAATTTTACAAAATTACTACAGCCGGGCCCTTGCGGGTCCCGGCTGATGAGGTTAGAAAAACGTGTCGAGGTCGACTTCAAGATATTCCCCTTGTTCGGGATAGCGGAGTCCCGCAAGGTTAGGGTTGCTTGTCAGATAATAACGCAGAGCGGTGCCATGGCAGACCACCAGACCAACCTTCCCGCCTTCCCGATGCTTCTCGTGGATCCGGGTGAAAATCTGGTGGTATCTGCCGAGAACGTGAAGTTTGTTCTCTCCGCCGATTGATGTGAAGTCGGGATTCTTGTGACGCGTGTCAACTTGCTCGTTACGAAAACGTGCAAGCGCTTCTTCTCGTGAGAGACCAGCGGCGATACCTACGTCAAGTTCTCGTAGCAAATGAGAACTAGCTACTTCAGCTTCCCTGTTGCCAACTAGGATTCGTAGTGTTTGTTTGGCTCGTACGAGGTCAGAGCTGTAAGCATACCCGATCGGTATGTCTGAAAGAAGATGTGCCAAGGCTTGGGCTTGCAATACCCCTTCGTGATTGAGTGGCACGTCAATTTGGCCACTGTAACATTTCTCCATGTTCATACCTGTTTGGGTATGACGAGCGATTATTATCCTCATTGAGAACCCTCCGCGTCATTTAACTTCCGTAAATCTTACTTAGTTGCTGGCGTAGGACATTCTTAGTAGTTCACACATTGTCTAGTTGAGGGATTGACCCCGTTAGAGGTAGATTTTGCAAGCAAAATCGCCGTAATGGTTATCACCATTGCGGACCTCTAATGGGGTTGACTTGAGGGTTTGGAAAAGATAAGATTATCGGGTAGCAACAAGGAGGAATGACTGTGCAAACGGCTTAATAGAGCCGTTTATGACTGAAAATCAGGATTATCCGCTAAAAATAGGCTTATTTTAGATGAAGGTTCAAGGTCCAACACTCCAAAGTCTCTAGTTTGGGCCAAAATAAAGGGTTTGCAGATGTTCGCCATCATGGGCTCTTTCCTCATGCCTACGGTTAGTGCCCAAGAACCTCCCCGCACTTACCCCAATCAGACCGCCTCTGTCTTGGTTGCGGCCCTTAATCCAAATCCGAATGTGACTGGAGTTGGTGATGCCGATATCGCCATTGACAACAACGCTCTCGTTAGCGCAGTTTCGCCTGATGGCACAAGTATTTTTGAATCAAGTAGAGATAGCGATCAAATCGCCCGTTATATAGTGCGCGAAGGCGACACTCTCTCGTCGATTGCCAAGATGTTTGAAGTATCCGTCAACACTATCCGTTGGTCCAATGACATAGCCGCCGGCAATGTAATACACGAAGGTCAAGAATTGATTATTTTGCCCGTTAATGGCGTACGCTACACAGTCAAAAAAGGCGACACTCTAGCCGGTATTGCCAAGAAGTACAAAGGCGATGTTGACGAAATCTCAAACTTCAATGGGTTAGCGAAGGGTGAGAAGTTGGTGGCGGGTGATGAGGTAGTAATTCCGAATGGCGTGATTTCTACTCCCAGCCCCGCACCTCGTTCGAAAACTTCAGTGGGAGTTGTCAGATACACTGGTCCAGAAATGGTTGGTTATTACACCCGACCGTCAAATGGCATCAAGACTCAAGGTCTTCACGGTAATAACGGCATAGACATAGGTGCTCCTGTTGGTACGCAAGTGGTTGCGGCCGCTTCCGGCGAAATAATTATCGCTCGTGGTAGTGGCTGGAACGGTGGCTATGGTCTAATGGTGGTTATCGGTCATCCCAATGGTACTCAAACACTTTACGCCCACTTGAGCAAGGTTATGGTTACTTCTGGAGGGTATGTTGTTCAAGGGCAAAAGATTGCCGAGATGGGCAATACCGGGAACTCTACCGGTCCCCATTTACACTTCGAAGTTCGCGGGGCTAAAAACCCATTTTAGTAAATGGGTTTCGCCCGAGTTTACTTTAGGGCTAAGAATCCTTTTTAGCGTCTAGTTTTTAAGTACTGTTCAAGAGTTAGTTTACCAATTTTCTTTGGTATCTTTTTGAAATTGGAAAATTCTGGCCACTTTTTCAAGATTTCTGCAAGCCTTTTGTATTTTTTGTCCGAATTTACTTTTAGTAAATCTTTAATTTTTACTTTTCCTTTCACGATTTTATCCCACTCTTTCAAGGACACATCATTTTCTAACACAAACTTACTTTCTTTTGCAGAAAGTTCGTGACCAGAAGGGGTTGTCATAACTTCTGGTGGCGCTTCTCCGCTAGGATGGCCGTGCAGGTAAGAATCTATTGGTGGTTCGCTCTTTATTGTTTGTTCGGGATATTCAGCATGTTCGGTTTGTATAGATATAGTTTCTTGTTTCGGTACCTCTATCCCCATATTCAGGCCACTTTCTGCTCTGATTTCAAAATGGCCAGCTTGCCCATTTCCGCCAGCTACATATGTTAACTTGTCGCCTTCGTGCACTAGATTTACATTTGATATGTGTTCACAGTGGCCGTCTGGGAAAATAACTTGTGATTCGGGATTAGACCAAGCCTTTGCAAACTCATTTTTATCTTGCACAAGTGACTTGGCTGTGCGCCAAGCACTCGAACCCTCATGAATTGTAGTTGAAATTTCGTTTTGAGCGGGCATGTTTAATTCAACATGTGCGGGCGTTGGTACTGGTTGTGAGATTGCGTTCGGGAATGTTTCGGGCGCTGTGGTGACATGGCCGGTATCAAGTGTATCGTGAGATGGTGACGCGTGACCCGCCTCGGCATGCGGCCAGAACCAGCGCGACGCTCTACCCAGTAAACTAAACGCCCCACCCCACGCGGCGCCCTTGAGGACCGCTTTTAATATCAGTTTATTTTGCACTTTATCTGCCTTGTCATGGCGTTTTTCCGCCACACTTTCTACGATCTCAAATCTGCCGTCTATTCCTGCCGCAGTAGTAATGTCTACATCTTGTGCCCGGAGTGTGGCAATGGCAAAACTAAGTTCATTAAGCAAACGATATTGATTGGTTACACGCTTATTGGCCTGTCCGAAATTAACTCGTCCGTCTATTACGGCAAGTTCCGCGTTTTTTACAATCACAGATAACTGTTGATACAGTTTTCTGTCTGGATAACCATCGTGTTCAAGTTGAGTACGGAATTTGTCTGTGAATTTTTTCAAGCCCTCCGCGAGTGCGTCTGCTCGCATTGGTTTGACCACTTCTTCGCCAGCTTTTTTCCCTTGACGACTCTCTATAGTAGCTCCACGGATTTGCTCTTTCCCTTTCCGCAGACCCCGCCAGGCACCAAGTGTGACAGCTACGATGGGCATGCCAGCTGTGCCAAGCGTGGCGGCAACGAATGAACTACGCAACCTACCCATTCCAAAATAGATACCGCGTTCGGCAACTGTTTGCCAAAACTTCGGCGACTGAATGCGACTAAGCTCTTTGTCGAGTTCAGGGTGGTTGCTAATAAGTTGTTGAGTGCGAATCCGCTCATTTATTACATCAAGTCGCAAGTTTATTGAGGGGTAATCAGGTTTGAGTTTTTCTTTTACATTACCAAGAACTTCGTAATATTTATTTTCAGCTCTCTCATACTTCTTGCGTTGCAATCCTGTTGCACTGGGCAGTGACCATTCATATGGCACTTTACTAAATTCGTTTGCAAAAAAGTTTAATTCGTTTATGTCACCATACCTCTCTTTGCTAATCAGACTTTTTAGATCTTCGGCAAAAAGTATTTCAACATTCCCATCCGACCCAACTCGCGCATCAATACAAGCGCCCTTCAAGCCTTCTGCAATTTGATCAAGTAATTCCTTCTTCTTGCTTTCATCTAATGCGAGTTCGTTAAAAGCTTCTTTGCGCGCCTTGCGCACCTGATAACCATGCGTCATTCCATACCACGCCCCTCTTAGGGCATATGCGCCATGGATGGCGATAGTATTGAATGTTTTGTGATGCGCGTCTAAAAGTGGATTAAGTACATGTTTGAGTCCCGGGGTATTTATGCTAGGCGATTTACTTAGAAGTTCTACGCGTTCGCGAATTCGTTTTTCACGATTTGCAGACAACTTATTTCCTCCCGTTTCCTCAGCCAAGCCGAGCATAACCTGCTTAAGATTCTCGAGTGCAAGCGCTTTCTGACCTTCCGAGAGTGTCTCAAAAGTTCCCACTTTCTCTTTTCTCAACTCACTTTCATCAACTGATTCTGCTGTCACCGTAGGAGTATCTGTCTCTTTGTTTACTTTCTTGATGGGTAATGTTACTTCTATTTCTTCCCACTCACTTTCTTGGTCAGGGAAGGCTTTTAATATCCATTCTTTAATTTGACTTTCAGCCATACCTCGGCCAATAAAACCTGCTGGCGCCTGCAATACCTTAATTGATAACTTTTCATTATTTAATTCAAACTGAACTCTTACAGGGCCCTTTTTATGCCTTCCTTCGATTATTCCACTTGTACCATCCGGGATAGGGTAGCCCTCATTCGCAAGAATTTCACGCAACTTCTCCATGCGTTTGGTCGTAATAGGCTCGAAAACTAAGCTGGAAACTTCTCCTACTGGGGGCACCTTCCGTTCTCTTTTTTCAATGATAGTTTCCGTTTCTAGTATTTCTTTCATTGGTTCTGCAACTTCTTCATCTTTCTCTGTTTTTATTTCTATGACATCTACCACGTCGTTTTCTTTGTTTCTAAAAGCTTTAGTTTGATCTGGCACTATTTCTGGTTCAAGAACCTCTTCTTTTTCTAGTTCTTTAGCTTTTTCTCTTGCGGCTTCGTCGAAAGTGGCTAGGTCCTCTGGCTGTATTTCCTCGCTTGCTTCGTTCACGGCCATTGCCAGTTCCCTGTGCGTCTCGGCATCCGCTACTTTTTGGAAATGGCGCTCGGTTTTTGCTCTAGGAGTAAAGACTAGTCGGCGCTCGTCTCTTTCAAATGGGTCACCCTCTGGTGGCCACAATCTGGTTGTTTCTTTTTTGACAGGAGGAGTTGTCGATGGACTTTCCGCTTCTACTTCTCTGGGCATGTCAACTAATTTCTCATCGAGTAATTCGTCGAGAGCAGAATCTACGAGCTCCCCTCCAACTTCTTTAACTTTTCCGTTTTCTAACACCTTGAAACTATTTTGTATTTTGAGCAAACGATCTATCTTTTGTGTGGTACTGAATCTTTTCTCTATCAGAACATCTTTAACTGACTGGGCAACAGCCTGCACCCCCGCTTTAACTTCCCCCGCCCCTGTGCCAGTGGGAGCGTTGAGAAGCGTTTCTATTCTATCGACAGTTTTAGTAGATTGATTTTTAGCGTTAACCGCTTTTTCTTCTGCTACCTCAACTAATTCATCGAGCTTTTCGTTACTTATACCGAGTTCAGTTGCTTTCTCTTTTATCGAGTTTCCTGCGTTAAAAAACTCTTCAGGTAATTCTTCCCCTGTGTCACGAATTTTTCGTCCTAGAGCCACCAAGGCAACTCGCATCTTTACCAGTTCTTGCTCGTCTACTCTCCCTCGCCAGAGTTTATAGGTTATTTGGGTAGAGAAATCACGTAGTTCTTGTTTTAAGGCACTTTCTTTTTCGGTCTTATCTCCAGTCTGTTCTTTTTCCATCGTTTTACTTTCTCTTATTATACACTTGGTAAAAGAAAAAGGCCCCGTTGTTCACGGGACCCAAGCAATAACTGACTAACTGACGAAATTAAGCCGGGGTGGGTTGTTCTCCCCTTCTCACCAACCTCGCTATGAATCCGGGTGGCTTCTCCATCTCCACCTTTCTCATTACAATTGATGGTGGTGAGGCAGGAGAGGTTTCTCCGGGAGCGACAACATCACCCTCGAGTAGGATTGATCCGCCCGGGCCGGGAGGGGGGTCCAATTCTGGTTGGGACTCGTTTGGATTCTGTATCTCACCCAGGCTCGAGAGCCTTACTGTGAAGGCTTCGATCTTCTCGAGAGCGTGGGCTCTCAAGGGGCGAGGAGTCCTGCCCAGCGCATCTTCCAATCGCTCGACCGCCTGGGCCACTCGAAGCATCTCAAGTTGTTCGAGCAGATCCTCTCTCTCACGCAGAAGCGACTCCTTGCTCGTGTGCATACTCGAGAGTTGCTCCTCGGTTTGCATGACGAGCTGTTTCATCCCAGCGAGCTCGCCTTGCGTAGTCTCGATCTCGCTATCGAGTTTGATCACTTGTTCATCAACCCCGTTGATTTGCGTTTTGAGATCGCTCTGTGTGTTCAAGATATCCTCCTTCCAGGATCCTGTTTACACTAGAATTTATTCTCTGTCAATAGAGGGCTTTTGGGCGATACTGCAATGCTTCGAGTAAGTGGGGCTCTGCTATTTGGTTCACTCCGGCTAGATCGGCTATTGTGCGGGCGAGTTTGATCACTCTGTGGTAGCCCCTGGCAGATAGATCTAATCTTTTCGCACTTTCATTGAGAACTTTCCTACATATATCTGAAAGAACAGCAAATTTTTCTAAGTCCCTCACTCCCATCTCACTGTTTGTTTTGAATTTAGAATTTTCGAAACGCTCTTTCTGGATCATGCGAGCCCTCGCTATCTGGGTGCGAATATCTTTCGATGATTGAGCAAGAGTCTTGGCCGGCCCCAATTTCTCGTAATCAACTTGCGGCACTTCTACCCACAGATCAATGCGATCTATTATGGGACCGGAAATTCTACGTTGATATTTCTGTAATGCTACTTGCGAACAGATGCATTCTTTCCGATGGCCACTTGTGGTGAGCGAAGTCGAACCGCGATTGCCGCAGGGGCACGGGTTCATGGTTGCGACTAATATAAAATTTGCTGGGAAGGCGTGTGTGCCCTTGGCCCGCGCTACGTGCACTACTCTGTCTTCGAGTGGCTGACGCAGAGCCTCGATTACTCGTCGCTCGAATTCCGGAAACTCATCAAGGAAAAGCACGCCATGATGACTAAGTGTAATCTCACCTGGCCGTGGGTTCGCTCCTCCGCCCACTAGAGCAACATATGAACTTGTATGATGCGGCGCGCGCAACGGCGGATGAGTCACGAATTCGCCGGTTGTGAGTATCCCGGCCGCCGAGTGTATGCCCGTTGCCTCGAGCATCTCAATAAATGGCAGGGCTGGCAAGATGCCCACGAAGGCTTTGGCGAGCATTGTTTTGCCCGTGCCCGGAGGACCGGACATGGCGATATTGTGTCGCCCAGCCGCGGCAATTATCAACCCCCTTTTGGCCGTCTCTTGCCCGCGCACATCAGCGAAGTCAATCGCACTTTGATTCTCCATTACTTTCACATGCGTGCGCGGAGTTGCAGTTAGCTGTATTGGCGGTCTGTCCGCTGACTCAGCGGTCGGACCGCGGAGTGCTCTCTCGGGAGATAAGTGTGCGCACAATTCTTTGAGTGTGTGTACACCATACACTGATATGCCCGGTATGAGTGCCGCCTCGGCCGCGTTCTCTACTGGCACGTAGAGTTCTTTGTAGCCATGCTTGAGAGCTTTCTGGGCAATCAAGAGTATGCCTTTCACTGATCGTAGCGTGCCGTCTAATCCAAGTTCCCCAACAAATAACTTATTCTTGGGATCAAATCTAACTTCTTTGGTTGCCAGCAAGTGCGCCAGGGCAATAGCTAAATCAAAAACCGGTCCTTCTTTCTTGAGATCTGCCGGCGCAAGGCTAACGATAGTTTTCATATTCCCTTTCTGCGGCGGCGAGAAGCCCGAATTCTTGATAGCCGCACTAATCCTGTCTTTAGCCTCGTCTACACTCTTGTCCGGCAAGCCAACAATAGAAAAAGACTTCAAACCGCGCGAGATATCTACCTCTACATCAATAATGTCAGGCTTGAGTCCAGAGACTTGCGCCGAGTGTACTTTGGCAAGCATGCAGATATTGTACCAATTACTTGGCCACTATAGATATCTTGATCTCGGCGTTGAGGGCGCGAGCCATGTTGCGCATCCACTCAAGGCTAGGATTATAAGTGCCGCTTTCGAAGCGCGATATTGCAGACTGCTTAGTTCCCAACTGCTTGGCCAATTGCTTCTGCGTCAGTCCCTGCTTAATCCGTCGCTCAATCATAAGCGAGATAAGCCGGAACTCCGGCCCCAGGTCATCGTAGGCTTGCTTGAACTTAGGATCTTTAAGCAATTCTTTCTTTAATTGTTTGAAGCTTTTCATATACATAAGTATACCATATATGTTATGTAGACTGCAAGAAATTATATTTCTTACGAGCAATGAGAAGTTCTGCTTTGGGAGTCTTTTCGGTTTTCTTTATAAATCCGACGTGTAACTTTCGCCCTGGTAATCGGATCTAGTGCCACTATAAAAGATTCTATTTTTTCATCAAACAATTTTACGTCCATACTCGAATCTTATCACCCAAAAGAAAAAGCAGGGGAAGTTTCCCTCCCCCGCCGTAGTTCGAGTCTGCTTCCTACCCGCCGCCCTGCGACCGCTCTTCTCGGATTCTAGTCGCTTCACCGCGCACGTCCGTCAAGAAATGCTCGTCTGTTTCCCATTCTCCCTTATCCGACCAGCTCCGATCGAGCAGATCCATGTTGCACTTTCTCTCCTTGAGGATCTCATTCGCTACCCAGAGCATTAACTTTGCGTGTGGAGAAGCTGCAAGTCGCTTGCTCTCCGGAGAGGTTAGGAAGGTCTTGATTGCCTGCTCCCTATGCACTTTGGCTAACATGCAAGAATTCGATCATGTGCCGTAGAGTTTCAGTTCATCCAGTTTGGTTTACGGGGTTTGAATTTCTCGCCTGTATTTAAATCTTTGTACACTCCATTGCGCCACGAGAAATGATACTTTGCTGTATCTGTGTCGATCATTTTATGCTCACTCTTTGTTTTGAACTCACTTCTTTTTACATACGCATGCGCGAAAATGTTTAGTTTTCCCTTTTTGCGCTCGAACCAAAGCTCAACCAATTTCCCATTAAGAATAGCAAAACACCACCCACTCTCCTCAGATTCTTTTTTGTGTTTTGTCATTTACAAATTATAACAAAAACGAGGGGCTGCATAGCCTACACTCAATAGTTTGTTGTTAACTACACAGAAAGCCTTTCGGATTTCGTAGCCGAGACTCGGCCTGCTCGATGATATTGGGTTTCCATCCCAGAAGCAAATTAAGAATTCATATGTGCCACGCAAGTGAGGGCTGACGGATTGGCTTCGAGGCGCTCTGGTTCTATGGGGTGATTTGATCCGCCAATGTTACAGGTACCATAAGTTCCAGATTCGATCGCGACTAGGGCGGCGTTTACTTTTCTTAATTGCTCTTCAAGGGGCACTTCGATACCTATGCGCTCGGCATACTCCTCTATCTCATCGGCGGCATCAATTGGATCTGCTTCGTGTTGAATATCTGGTGGCGGTGTGGGCACCCAATCAGATGGGTTGTTTGGATCAATTTCGGCAATGCCCGATAACTGTCTGGTAAGGCGCTTCCTCTCTTCTTCAAGTAGTTTCTTAAAATTTGTTGTGTCTAGCATATTTTTATATTTTTATTGTACTACAGACTTTGGACTTTGGCTTCTTGCTAATACTTCTACAAACGTATCAATGCTAGACGTTATCACAAGCTCTTCCTTGTTCGGCAAGAATGCGTATAGTAACATAATCTGTCCTGTGCCATCGCGCGCTACCCGTGCGTCTATATTTCTAATAATTTCATCAGTCCAGGAGAATGTTCCGGGTAATTTTTTATTTGTGAATAATGGGTAGAATATTTCTGGCATGCTGTTCTCCCATGCGAGTAATTCCGCGTAAACCGGGCCGAACGACGTAGGCTTAATCAACAAGAACGCTGTCGTATCTCTGAATGCGTAGATGCCGTACATGAAGCGTTTATCCATGAATCGCACAAGCCTGTCGGGTGCCCCAATGTCCAGAGCAACAAAGAATTCTTCGACACTAACCGGCTTAGAATTAAAGGTAGGAATAATTTCTTCCAGTTTGTTGGGCGAGAGTCCAGATGCTGTGATCTTGCCTGCGAGTTCGCGATAAGCGGCGATAGAATTTTTGCCAGAGAGTTCAAAAAGAGTTTGCGTGTCGGCATACAAGAGTGGTTCGGGTATGTTCGGGGTGAGAGTGAGAACATCTTGATTCTGGGTTGGACTTTGATGAAGAAATAGAACGTATGCCAGAATAACAGCGCCAACGAAAAATAGAATGCCAGTTATTATCACAAGTAACTTGCTTGTGTGTATCTCTTTCACGCTTTCCTCTTCGGCTTTGTAGCGTTTCTGTTGTTCTTGCACAGCAACGGAAGCGACACTCACATCTTCTTGGCTAAGTGTTTGAGCCAAGTCATGTTTGAAAGTCCGGATATTAGGAAGTTCGCCCGTGTTGTCTTTCGTCTCGTCCATCATGTCCTCTATTATAACCTTTATCTTGACAGCGTACATTCTATAAGTATAATTGTGCTACAATGTCTTACAAAGTAACACACAATATATGCGCCAAACAATGACAATCTCGCTCCCCCAAGATCTCCTAAAGGATATTGAGCGTGGCGTGAAAGAGCGCGGTTACGCCACCAAGAGCGAGTACGTTCGCGACCTGGTGCGCGAAAAGAAAGAAGAAGAATTTATGAAATTGATAGAGAAAAATAGAAAAGAGTTTAAGTCTGGCAAAGGGAAAGTTCTCAAGTCTCTCGAGGAATTGTTCTAATGTCATGCAGATAGTCTACTTGGCAAGTTTTGCCCGTATGGCCAAGAAACTTGGTCCAGAAGTTAAGAAGCAGGCTCGAGAGAGAACGGAGATATTTCAGAATGATGTTTTTGATCCCAGACTTAAGACACACAAGCTCCACGGCAAGATGGCCGGACTTTGGGCCTTTTGGATAAATAACCGAGACAGAATAGTATTTGAGTTTGGAGGAAAAGACGAAATAATTTTCCACTTCGTCGGTGACCACTCCGTGTACGAATAGCAGTGCCACCTTTTGATTTAGCGGTGATGTCTGGGAGGGCCGCGACGGTCGTCTCTACGATCATGTCTGAAATCGCGACGTGGGGGCATATCTCCTGGGGCGGCGGGTTTGAGGCCTTTTCTATTTGCGAATTCTGGGTCGGCGGCTTTGATCGAGAGGCGCAATTTGCCCGGACGCATTTCGTCGGGCGGTAGGACCATTACGCTAACCCTCTCCCCTATGCCGAGGGCATCTTCGATGCGACCGAGGCGAAACGGCGCGATCTCTGAGATGTGTACTAGGCCTTCGTTGAAGTGGCCGATTTTTACAACACCACCGAACTCAAGTAACTTAGTTACTTCACCCTCGAATTTCTGGCCAGGAATTAGGGGTGTGACAAGTTCTAGCACCATTGCCTTGGCCAGTTCAGCCGTGCCACCCTTGCCGGTAATGTAGACTGTGCCGTCATCCTCGATATTCACATCCGCGCCCGTTACGTCGATTATTTTATTTATAGTTTTGCCACCAGAGCCGATCACTTTACCAATTTCTTCTTCGGCAACCTTGAGCGAGATTATCTTGGGCGCGTTTGGTGAGAGTTCTGTGCGAGAAGTGGGGATGGCCTCGGCAATCTTGGCGAGTATTTCTATTCTGGCCGCGCGAGCCCGGCCTAGTGCTTCTGTGAGAATCTTGACGGGAATGCCACCCACTTTGATATCAAGCTGAATAGCACACACCCCCACGCTTGTGCCCGCCACCTTGAAGTCCATATCGCCAAAGTGATCCTCTGCCCCCTGTATATCTGTCAGAATTTTATAATTGGGCTTTGAGCTTTGATCATTGAGATTTTCTGCCATGAGTCCCATGGCGATGCCAGCTGTCGGTCTCTTAATCGGCACGCCGCCGTCCATAAGAGCTAGTGTGCTGGCGCAGACACTTGCCATGCTGGTACTGCCATTGCTCGCAGTTGACTCACTTACTAGTCTGATTGTGTAGGGGAATTCTGTTTCGTCTGGTAGCGTGCCGCGCAAAGCTTTCTCGGCGAGTGCTCCGTGTCCGATAGAACGCCTATTACTTCCGCCCATTCTGCCGACTTCGCCCGTAGAAAATGGCGGGAAGTTGTAGTGATGCATGAAGCGTTTCTTCTCGCTCACTTCCATGCCTTCAATTATTTGCGCATCGCCCGGTCCGCCAAGAGTAAGTACAGACAAAACGTGTGTCGCGCCGCGGTAGAAAATGCCCACCCCGTGCACTATGGGTGATAGCCCGCCGGCTTGGGTGTACAGTGGCCTGATCTCATCAAACTTTCTGCCATCAGGACGTTTATTATTTGTAATGGCCTCACTGTGAACAAGTTCGTCAGTAGCTTGTTCGAAAATTCTGTTGCACAGTTCCCTAGACGCGTTCGCGTCGGGCGATCCGCCCTCGGCGGATTTAGCCGGATAATTCTCTGCAAAAAGCTTTTTCCATTTTGCTTCAACCAAACTTGTATCAGCTTTAATGGGTTGATTATTAAAGAGTGTCTCACGCAACTCATTTAATAAATTTTCTCTCAAGAGTTCTAGATGTTTCGGCTGTACTGCATTAATTGGCACTTCCGATTTAACTTTGCCGATTTTTTTAATTATTTCTTTTTGCCATTCTTGAACGAATTCTATTTCTCTACTTGCTTTAATTAGATTCTCTTCAATTACAGCCTCCGTTATCTCTTTGGCTTCGCACTCGATCATATTCACTTGACCGTCTGTGCCGCAAACAAGCAGATCAAAAGGCTTCTCCCCCTTCCCTATGACTCGCACAGCAGAAACTGGCCCATTCCAGGGTATATCAGATGTTCCAAGCGCAAGAGAGGCGCCGATCACAGCCAGCGTGTCTGGATCATTCAAGTTGTCAATCGAGAGCACGGTTGTCACCACTTGCACCTCGCGGCGCATGCCTTGATTAAATAATGGCCTAATCGTTCTGTCCACAATCCTGCCCGAGAGAATTGCCTCGTCAGAGGGCCGATTCTCACGCTTGATAAATCGCGAGCCGAGAATCTTGCCAGCAGCATAAAACTTTTCCTCGTAGTCAACAGTGAGCGGAAAGTAATCAATGTCCGGTTTATCAGTCTTTCCCATCACGGTGGTCACCAGCACGATAGTATCCCCGCATCTAATCATTACAGATCCATTAGCCTGATCCGCCAGATCAGAAAATGTGGCCGTGAGCGTGCGCCCGGCGAGCTCCATCGAGAATTCCTTCTTCGTCATAACAGATACTCTACACTTTTGATGGAAATTGTAAACGAATCACGGCGAGCCTTTCGACTCGCCGTTTGCTTTTTGTATCACCCTTTCATCTTCAGGAGCATTAGGCCATGCTCGTTCTTCAATTTCTCGAAATGAGCCATAGCCAATTGTCTGGTCATAAGCTTTTGGACCAAACAGACAAGGATTACAAATGCGTCGTCTCCCTCTGGTGGCAGGCCGGAAAATGAAATGCGCATAACTCCATTTTCGCTCCGGACTCGTATGCCTCCGGGCATGAAGCCAATATCGGCTGTCGAAGTTGCAAGGGGGTTATTGCGCAGTACCCTGTCCTTAGCCAATGCGTATTTCCAGTACTTGAGGGCCTTGTCCTTGCCAATCCTTGGCAGAGATATTGTTGCAACCTTTACTATGGCATCAGGCATCCCGTCTCTGTCATAGGCGATTACCAAGTATCCCCCTCGCCTGTTTTTCCACTGCCCGGACAGGTTAAACATTCCAAGAGCCTTTAACCACTCAATGTGGCAAATAGCCGAGTTTACTAGCTCTGAAACAGGAATCTTCATGCCCACCTCCTCTTTCGTAGGTATTTAGTCCACTGCTTGCTACAGGCTACGCTTTAGTCTTTTCATGTCAAGTGATTTGAAATCTGAACGAATGTATTCTTCTAGCAAAGCTGAAGCGAATTTTTCTACAGTAGTTCCCAGCTCGTCAGCTTGAACTTTCAAAGCGGTGTATGTTTGATGGGAAACCGTGACCCACATTTGTTCTGTCTTTTTGTTAGTCATTTGTGAATTATTTACTTATCTCACCCCTCCCCTCTCTTATTTATAAGAGAGGGCGAGATAAAGTCCGGGTGAGTTAAGCTATCTGCTCGCCGGGAGTTGATTCTTGTGCTCCAGATCTTGGGCCACGACGCATACTCCGCATCAGGTATTTCTCTGGTGTTTCTGACAGGTCTAAAAACGAATCTGTTGACTCACGCAATTTACTTGATGTTGATCTGCCGAAGGCGGCTACTTCTACTTGTACGCCATGCATTTTGAGGTATTCAATTAGAGGCACATAGTCGCCGTCGCCAGATACGAGAATAGCTACGTCTAGCTTGGGAGCCATGGTGATCACATCTACGGTAATACCCACATCCCAGTCAGCCTTCTTGGCTCCGCCGTAAAATATCTGCAAATCTTTTGATTTTGTTTCGATGCCCATTTTAGCCAGAGCGTCGAAGAAGGCTTTTTCCTCCCCGCCCTCTGTAGCTATTACGTAACCAATGGCACGTATAAGTGTGCGACCAGCTAGGGCGTCTTTGACGACGTTGCCGAAATTAACCTTTGATTTATATAAATTTTTAGCACTGTGATAGAGATTGGCTGTGTCTATAAAGATGCCAACTCTCTGGGCGCTATGCTTGACTACTGCCATCTATTTATTTTTTACGTTTGGCGAGGAATTTCTCGTGCTTGCGACGTTTGGCTACAAGTTGCAGGAGTCCCTTGCGTGAGCCAGTGTCCTTGCGATGTTTTTTAAGGTGCTCCGTGAGTTGCTTGATGCGTTCATTCAAAAGCGCAACCTGCACGTGGCTCGAACCCGTGTCTTTGTCGTGAACCCTCGTTTTATTAATAAGTGTTTGCTTCTTTTTCTTTGCAAGCATTGGCCTACCTTAACATGTCTTGTCTAAAAAGTGAAGCGGGGGACCCGTGTTCCGGTATCCCCCTGCGAGCCTCGGGCTCGAGTTGCGTTAGCTTCTGCTGTGGCGAGTGGATTTGGTCCACCGTCCTTCTTCCCATCGCGCGGAAGACGCAGGAGCGGCCACAAGCAGAGAGCCAATCCTATGTAACTCTATTCCCATGAGATATGCGTGTCAAGTGGGTTAATCCACTATTTAATTGCACAAACGAAAAGCTCCACCCTGCCATCCGCTTAATTATGTGAGACCAAAAAGTGCGAATGGTGGCGCTAGAGGCGCCAAGGTTGGAGCTTTTGAGGCGTACTCACGGTCACCTATTCATCCCCGAAGGGAGTGAGTAAGTGGCGAAGAGCCGCAATCACTCTACAAATTAAGGAGGAGAATATTGTAGAGCGACAAAATATAAAGACCAATTACCCAGCCCGTCAGGTTAATGTGGATAACTTGAGCGAGCCAGTTCTAGATCAAAGTATAAAGGACAATAAAGGACAGTCAAGCAGATTATATAAGACACTGTGGATAACTATACCCCGCGAAGCCTTGGCGAAGTGGGGCCTACGAGCTATCATTAGTTATGTCGCACAATAATGTAAACCATTCGAGAGGCTCATGGTAAAGGACATTAATGTCCTGAAGCGGCAGTATCTAGAATATCTTGAGATCGAGAAGGGTCGCTCTCTTAAGACTATTGAGAACTACGATAGATATCTTACTAGATTTATAGAGCAGGCGGGCATAAGTGGTTCACGTGAAATAACGGATGAGAGGGTCCGCCAATTCAGATTATGGCTAAATAGGCAAAATCTGAAGAAAAACACCCAGAATTACTATGTTATAGCCATCAGAACGTTTCTTAAGTACCTCATTTCACGTGAAATGCCTGTTTTGAGCCCAGATCGTATAGAATTAGCCAAAACTGGCCAACGTGACTTGGACCTGATATCTAGCCAAGAGTTGGAAAGATTACTTAAGGCCCCCGGGGGTGACTCGCCCCGAGCCCTGTCGAGGGGAAACGGACTACGCGATAAAGCTATGCTAGAGCTCTTATTCAGCACCGGCCTGCGCGTATCAGAATTGTGTAATCTAAAGGTAGATAGTATAGACATTTCACGCCTGCCTGCCGGCAGGCAGGTGAAGAGCTTTTCTATACGTGGAAAGGGGGGAAAAGTGCGGGTAGTCTTCGTGTCCGATACAGCCAAATCTGCCCTTAAGGCATATCTAGACAAAAGGGGAGACATTTCACGTGAAAGCTTATTCGGCCTTACCCCCAGATCCATCCAACGTCTAGTCAAGCACTATGCAATCAAAGCCGGCATAACCAAGAAGATCACCCCCCACGGCTTCCGCCACTTATTTGCCACTGATTTATTAAGTAACGGCGCCGACCTAAGGAGGGTGCAAGCGCTCTTGGGTCACGCCAACATAGCCACCACCCAGATCTACACTCACGTTACCGATAGGCAGTTGGGAGATGTGCACAAAGCATTCCATGGCAAAAGTTTGCGTAGAAAGTAGATTTAGATTATAATCAGATTATAATCAAGTTAACTTAAATTTATGATCCAGAAAGTATTGAGAGTAGGTACAAGTGCCGCCGTGACAATCCCCAAAGAGTCACTTCTAGAATTGGGCCTGAAAATAGGGGATAGGGTTAAGGTGAGTGTAGACGCAGACGATGTATCTGTCGTTATTAGGCCTGCATTAGAGATGAGCAAAAATCTTCAAAAAACAGCTTCAATTACTAGTGAGTTCATAAATAAATACAGAAAGGATCTGGAGGCCCTAGCTGATAAATAAATGATTGAGTATCTAACACCGGAGGACCTTCTCTACATTCATTCTGCCATCATTTCCGAAACGGGCGGTAGTCACGGTCTGCGCGAAAGGGATGTCTTAGTAGGAATAACTATTTCTCCAAAACAGATTGTTTTCGGTAAAGAATTCTATCCTACTCTCTTCGATAAAGCGGCGGTTTATGTGAGGGAAATAGTAATGCGGCACCCATTCGTGGACGGCAACAAGCGCACTGGTATCACTTCTGCTTTTGTCTTCCTTGATAAGAACGAATATATTGCTACAGCCAAGCAGGGAAGTGTTGAGAAATTTGCAGTAGAGATTGCTGTCAATCATCTCGAAATTCCTGAAATTGCCAAATGGCTCAAGAAAAACAGTCGAAAGCAAACTTAGTGTATAATAATGAACTTGACGTCTTATATACAAAATATATACTTTATATATGACTACTCAAGTGATATTTAAAATTGATCCCAAACTTAAAAAAGAAGCTCAAAGGAAGGCTAGTTCCCAAGGTTTCTCCTACACAGACATTCTCCAGTCGATGACTAGGGCCTATGTGAACGATGATTTTGAACTTAAAATTGTACCCAAGTTCAAGGAATTTGTTCCTACCAGAAAGGATCTGATTAGTTTACGAAAAGCACGAGAGAATTTTAAGAAGGGTAACTACTTCACCCTTGAAGAAGTAAAACGTGAATTGGGACTCCATAAACAACGAACAACTACGATGTACAAAAAAAGGTAAAACTTCTTATTGAATTGTTTGGAGGGATTGTTCGAGGGCTTTGATGCGGGTGTCGAAAAGTTGGGGTTTGTCTCGGCGGTAACCTTTGGCAAAGGTGAGTGATTGGATCATGCGCTCGATCATTGCTCTAACTTCTTTCTTTTTGTTTACACTTTCGGGTTTGGCCCATTTATTTTTATCAATTCCCACAAGAGCAATGGGCATAATTTCATTACTCACAACTTTGCCAGTATCGTCGTGCTGTTCGGTAAGCAGGGGATTGCGCACAATGTAGTCGAGCTTCTTACGCATTACCTCGGGGCTATCGGTGGCGCTCAATTGCACGGCAAGTTTCTCGCCATTTGTGAGCGTTACAATTAAATCAACTTTGCCAAACTGGTCATCCCACTTGGATGCATGTGTAATTTCGCTGAAGCCAGCATTGCCCTCAAGTAGTGTAGCGATAACTTCCTCGAGCTCATTGCCGAAGTCGAGAGTGTATTCTTTTGGTTTTAATTCTGGACTGGCCATATTCAAATTATATCAAAAAAGAAACTAGCCCGCCCACAACCTATGTGAACGGGCCAGTAATAGCGTAGACATCGAATAAGTGCTTGCTCTCGAGGCCATTCCAGTGGTAAATGCCGAGAGTCAGTCTGTACTTGCCACTGTATAGGGGTGCTGTCTGACAAGAACTTACGAAGACTCCATCTTCCCTGCTCAATCCAGGAGTCTTGTGAATATTCTCGATGATCTGCCTGATGTTTAGACTCACTTATTTCCTCCTTGCGATCTTTTGCTCTCAAAAAGCTAACATGTAACTAATAATTAGTCAATAGCAGGTTCACTTGTCACCTTGTGTTTGGAGGGAGAGTTAAGTAGAGTACAACTATGGTTGATGTCCCAGGAACATTTGAGAAGGCGAGGCGTATGGCTGGTTACACCGGCAAGATGATTGTGGTCGGTGTGCTCGTACTCATATGTTGGGTGGCGAGCTTGCTTGTGCTTGGCGTTATCAGCGAGCGACAAGGGCGTCAGCAGGAGGCCGAGCAAGAGGTGGCTTCGAGTTGGGGCAGGCCGCAACTAATCGCCGGCCCTGTGCTCGTGGTGCCGACTAGTGTATATGTGGCTAATCCCAATGTGCCTGCTGGCCGCACACAGCAAGTTATTTACATTTTACCAAAGGACCTCTCGATCAACAGTACCCTCGAGCCGGAAGTGAGAAAGAGGGGAATCTATAGCGCTCCGGTGTATCGCTCTAATCTAGTTGTCACCGGCAATTTCCCTCGACCAGAATACGAGAGACTTGGCGTTGCCTTCAGTAGTTTGCTTTGGGGTGAAGCTAAAATAGTGATGGGCCTCTCTGATACGCGCGGCATTAATATAAAAAGTGCAAGTTGGAACGGACGAGACATCAGCTTCAAAGCAGGAGCACAAGAATGGAAGGTCAACGGGATGGGCGTTCATGCTGTTCCTGGTACCTTTGCAAATTCTCCCGAGCAAACTTTTACCATCGATCTCGACATTGCCGGGAGCAAGAGCATCTCCTTCTTGCCGCTTGGTGACAATACTGTTGTAAACGCCAGCGCTCCGTGGGGCTCGCCATCTTTTGCGGGTGCTTATTTACCTGATGAGGAGGAAATCACGAAAGATAGTTTCTCTGCCACTTGGCATATCTCATCACTCGGTCGCTCGTATCCAAACGCTTGGCTCGGTACAAATGGGGGAGTGTCGCTATCGTCTGATGACGGTTATGGTTATGACGGCATTTTTGGAGACGGGCGTGTCAAACCTATCAATGTCTATTCGAATACTCCCGAAGAATATGGCCAGGCTCTCGCCTCGAGCGCCTTCGGGGTCAATCTCTTCCGCGAGGTTACTTTTTACACTCTAGTTAGTCGCACAGTCAAATACGCAATTTTGTTTATCGCTCTCACGTTCTTAGCGTTCTATCTTTTCGAAGTAGTCTCACGCACGCGCGTGCATCCATTCCAGTACCTGCTCATTGGCGCATCACTTGTGCTCTTCTATTTGCTTTTGCTCTCGTTCTCTGAACATATCGGCTTCGCTCTTGCCTACTTGCTCTCGAGTATCATGACATTGGGACTTGTGACGGCGTATTCGTTCAACGTACTCAAAGCGAGATCGCGCGCATGGATCATCGCCGCTATTCTTGCCGTGCTTTATGCCTATCTCTACGCAATTTTGCAACTCGAACAGTTCGCGCTCCTCTTTGGCACCCTCTTCTTGTTTGCGGCGCTAGCGGCCATCATGCGCGCAACGCGCAAGATCGAGTGGTATGGGGAGGAGAGAGAGTAGCAAGTCTTTAGAGTAGGCTCCCCGGCGTTATCACTTTAGTGCTTGCAGTGGGGTAAAGTTTTAGAAATGTCGTGAAACTCTTATTTTCCACTTGCCACTTACACTCATATGCACTCAAGTTGTCTCCTTTGGCTTCGATGAAGTCGATTTCTTTTTGATCACGAGTTCTCCAGAAGAATATTTGCGGACCGAATACTTCTAGGGCACTTTTTTTCATTAACTCGAGGTAAAAGAAATTTTCAAAAAGCGCTCCTCTATCTTTCCTGTCTGGTAGTGACTTGGATATGTCACCAAGTATGGCGTTGCGTATTCCAGTGTCGATGAAGTATACCTTGAATGCTTTCCGCAGTTCGTTCCTGCCATTTTTTGAGTATGAGCGTACTTTTTTAACAATGTAGGATTGTTCCAAGAGGCGCAGATACTTGTCTACGTTAGCCCTAGTCGTTTTCAGGGAATTTGCCAGCTCGGAGACAGACACCTCGTTGCCAATCTGAAAGGCCAACAACTTAATTAGATCCTCAAAAATTTGAGGGTTCTTTATTGATTCAAACAAAAAAATATCTTTATAGAGATAGTTTGTGGTAATATTTTTTAGAAGATTTTCTCTCGCCTCGATATTTTCCTCTCCAAGTATTGCGGGGTAAGTACCGAGCCGTATGATTTCGTAGAGTTCTTTCTCATCTACCTTCTTTGCCTTCCTAATTTCCTGTAATGATAATGGGTAGAGGATAAATTCGAATGAGCGTCCCGTTAGGGGTTCATTGATTTTGTTTGCGAGGTCGAAGGACGATGATCCAGTCGCAATAATCTGCACGTCAGGATATGTATCGATAAAAACCTTTAGAATTTTGCCAATATTCTGGATTGTTTGCGCTTCGTCGAAGACCACAATTTTCCGCTCGCCGACCATTTCCTTTAGCAGGTTGGGTTCACCAAGTTTAAAATAATTTCTGACCACGGTTTCGTCGCAATTGAAGTATGCATCATCAGATTGGTTACGGTCGCTATATTTTGCAAGCAATTTCTTGGCAAGAGTAGTCTTTCCTACTTGACGTGGTCCAAATATCAAAATAGCTCTCTTTTTGAAGAGCAAAGGCTCTATTTTTTTCTCCAGATCCCTATTAAATATCAGCATTAAACTATTCTAACAATTTGCCCAAAAATAAGCAAATTGCGAATTTTCCCTAAATACCCACTAATATATAGGTATTAAGACATGCAGAATTTGCCCCCTCCTCTTCGAGATCGAGTGGTACTCGCCAGCTGAATAGTGAAATAGACTTCTCGCTTTTGCGCAAAGGTCATTGATTTCGTGCCTTACTTCGGTTAATCTAGCTTCGGAAGGAGGTGGCACCATGACACAGATCCTTACAGGGGGGGGTGGTGGATCGTGCGAATTCAACCACGAAGATGTTGAGACCGTTGCTAGTTCCGATGCTGTA
>JBBTXQ010000052.1:0-44901 GCA_038062165.1 Patescibacteria group bacterium | reverse complement strand
CACGAGTATCAACAGAAGAACAAAAAGAAGCTGGAAACTCGTTGCCTGCTCAAATTGAGCGTATAAGAAAGTACTGCGAGCGGAAAGGTTTTGATGTTGCTGAAAAAGACATTTTAAGTTTTGACGAAAGTGCATACAAAGAAAAACGAGATGATTTTGACAATAAGATTATTGCACGAATTGATGAGATAATTAAAAAAGAAAAACTTGCAGTCTGTTTTGATAAAGTAGACCGATTAGCAAGAAATGTATTTGATAAGCGAGTAGCTTATTTGTACCAACTAGCCCTTGAAGGTAAAATTGAACTTCACTTTGTTTCAGATAATCAGATAATTAGCGACAAACTTTCGGCTACAGAAAAAAGTGGCTTCAGTATGAGTTTAGTAATGGCTAGTTACTACTCAAATGCAATTAGCGATAATGTAAAAAGAGCTCAAGAACAAAAACGAAGAAACGGCGAGTGGACAGGAGCGGTCCGCTTAGGTTATTTGAATGTGCAACTTGATGTAGAAAAAAGATTGCGTAAAGATATTATCCTTGACCCTGAACGAGGATATTTAGTACAGAAAATGTTTGAGCTATATGCAACAGACCAGTACTCACTTGAAGCTATACGAAACAAAATGACCGAGCTTGGATTGCGAACACGACTAGGAAACAAACTATCAAAAAGCGGAGTAGAAAATATCTTGAAGGATAGTTTTTACTGCGGAGTAGCTATGTCAAAAAAGTATGGTTCGTACGCTCATAAATACCCTAGATTGATTACAAAAGAACTCTTTGATAAGTGCCAACAGGTACGCAGTAAACGCAATATAAACCCCTACAAGGCAGTATCAAGGGACTTTATATTTAAGGGCTTACTTAAGTGCCAAAACTGTGGTTGCTCAATGAGTGCTGAAATAAAAACAAAGCCGAGTGGGCTTACTTTTACTTACTATTCTTGCACCAATGCTAAGGGTATTTGTAAACGAGTATATATACCAGAAAAGGACCTTCTGAAGCCCGTGTACGAGGTTTTGGAGCGATTTGAGAGCATTACAGAGGATACTCAAAACCAGCTTGTAGACAAACTCAGAGAAAGTACAGAAATGGAAGTTGTATTTCATAAAGCACAGATAAATCGCATACAAACCGAATACAACAACTTCAAGGCAAAACAAAATAGATTACTTGATGCCTATATGGACCAGAGTATTACTAAGGACATCTATGACAAAAAGCATCAAGAGTATCAAGACCAAATACAGCTACTTGAAATTGAAATGTCTGAACACTCAAAAGCAGATTACGAATACCAAAATACTGTTGCCACAGTGATTTCTGTTGCACGCAGAGCAAAAACAATTTTTGATAATAGTTCTGAACCTGCAAGAAAAAGACAGTTTCTTAATTACATACTTCAGAACCCGACTGTAAACGGAAAAAAGCTATGTTTTACAATAGCTTCTCCGTTTAATTTGGTACTAGAACTAGCAAGTAGTCCTAACTGGCTCCCCGGGTAGGATTCGAACCTACAACCTTCGCCTTAACAGGGCGCCGCGCTACCATTGCGCCACCGGGGAATATGCACTTACTTTAATTCAAAAATAGCTAAAAGGCAATCGGTTTGCCGGGACTGTATAATACGTGAGTGGATATATATAAAATACTGAAAAAGTTAGATACACCGATTAAGGTTCAAAACTTTCTTGACGGGCTTCCGGTAAATTTTGAGAAGCATGGCGAGACCTGCTATTCGCCGTTGTCAGTGTTAAAGCATAAAAAAGCGCATTGCATGGAAGGCGCGCTGTTTGCATCCGCGGCATTCATGATAAACGGGCGCGAGCCCATGCTCATGCATCTGCGCACGGGTCGAGATAGCAGAGATGATGATCACGCGCTCGCGCTTTTCCGTGGAGGCAAGGGTAATAAGTATTGGGGAGCTGTGAGTAAGACCAATCATCCAGTACTCCGCTACCGCGATGCAATCTATGCGAGTCCCAGGGAACTCGCCATGTCATACTTCCACGAATACTTCGACAAGTTTGGCAATAAGACCCTCCTTTATTACTCACGACCGTTTCGAATAAAGAAGTTTGGCACAGATTGGATTACGAGCAATGAAAATCTCTGGCATATAGATGACGCTCTCAACAACTCACCACACATTCGGATCACACCAAAGGGAATGCGAGCAGGCGAACTGCGCAGAGCGAGCAAACTAGAAAGGCGCGCTACAGAAATGGTAGAATTGAAGAAGACGAGAAATAAAGGTATTATCTAGACTGTTATAAGTAATCAGCAAGGATATGAATAAATTTCCGGGTATTGTTGCCCTACTCATCGTAGTTATTGGTGGGTGGTGGATTATGAAGAATGGCTCGCCGGCAGAGGCTAAAGGGAGGGTGGTAGTGGCTATCACCGACGCGGCCGCGGACATGGGTGCTGTTAATTCTATTAGCATGAAGGTGAGTGGCGTCAAGCTACATTCGACCACCGACGTATGGGTGGACGTAGGGGGAAGCGCTACTGTTGACCTCCTGCAACTCAAGGCATCTGGCGAGTTCGCCCTCCTTGTTGCGGCTGATGTAGCCGCTGGTACGTACGATCAGGTCCGAGTAATGGTTGACGAAGTCACTGTTACTACCACGGACGGCACTACTGCGTCGGCCAAGGTGCCTTCCGGTGAGTTTAAGATGATGGGCGATGTGGTCGTCGCGGAGGGGGAGACATCTTCGATTAGCCTCGACTTCCTCGCCGACGTGTCACTACACATGACCGGTAAAGGTGAGTACATCTTTGCCCCAGTAGTACACATGGAGAATCGCTCGAATGCCATAGTCGAAGTTTCGGCAAATAATACTGTAACGATAGAAGGTGGCGCAATTTCCTCAAACGAAACTCACGGCATGGACGCGAGTGGCGAGGTGCGCCAAGATTTCCGCCTCGATACTTCTGCCGGCGTTGAAATCAAAGATGGCAAGATCGAGACGAGTTCAGGAGCCAAGGTCAAAGTTGAAGGCGGTGTGAATATAAACACCAATATCTAAGGTAAGTTGTGCATCATTGGATCATAGGGCGTCTGCGGGCGCCCTATGGTGTTATGTGCTAAAGTTATTTACATGAACGATCGTGAGCTACGGGAATATGTGATGAAGATGAAGGGGACAGAGAAACCTTTCACCGGCAAGTATTGGGACAGTCACGAGAAGGGAATGTACGCGTGCGCTCTCTGTGGTAATCAATTGTTTGATTCTAGTACCAAGTTTGATAGTGGAACAGGCTGGCCATCTTTTGATCAAGCTTTACCTGGCGCAGTGGAATTACGACCAGACAACTCATTCTTTAGAAAACGGACAGAGGTGGTGTGTGCAAAGTGCGGCGGGCACCTGGGGCATGTCTTTGACGATGGTCCCAAGCAGACTACTGGTAAACGATTTTGTATTAATTCTTGCGCCCTTGATCTAGGTAAACCGTGATGTGTGAAAAGTTGATATCTGGATCGTCAGACTCCTCGACCTAGGATACACTTATAGTAATATCAATAACTAACTAACAGGTTATGTTTGTAAAAATTGCTTCTGTTCTCGCTCTGATAGTTGCCGCTGCTGGTTTCTCTGTGTTCGGTGGCACTGATAGCGCTGGTGGTTGTACATTGAACAGCACCCGTCCATGCTACGACAAGAATAAAAGTGGAAGTATATCTGTGTTAAAGAAGGGAGGAGAGAAAGCATTCTCGGCTTGTCTGCAGAATTCAGCGCCCAACGAGCAAGGTACGGGCTCTATCATTTCAAGTGTTTGCGCTGATGAACAATATTCGTACTCCTATTGTTATGAGGGTAAGAGTCACGTTTACTTGAGAAAATTCGCAGGCATCTGTCCACAAACGCCGCCCGAACCCGGCCCGCTCCCCGAACCGCTCCCAGAGCCCCTTCCAGGACCAGCGCCGACCACAACCCCAACTTCTACGGGGCCAATAGCGTTCCGTGTGGTGTCGCCTAATGGCGGAGAGTCACTGGCATTTGGCTCGTCATTCCCTGTGCGTTGGGAAGGGGGAGATCCAAGTTGGCCACTTGACATACATATAGACAGACTTGACGGTCCTCTGGGTAAAAGTTTGGGCTGGAATTTCTCAAACGATGGTTACGAGGATTGGGCAGTCGATTTGGCTCCCGGCCAATACAGAGTTTCCATGGGTTGTCCTCGCGATTGCATAAATGCTATCTCGCACACTTGGGATGGTAGCGATACTGCATTCAGTGTAGTGGATGGTTCACCCTGGGGGCGCATTGCCAGATTCCTTACCAATCGTCCGCCTGTCATACTATTCCCTAAGGGAGGAGAGTCTTGGACGGCCGGCTCGAAGCATACTATTTACTGGAGTGGAGGTGACGACAACTCACTTATGAATCTTGCTCTGATCGAGTATCCCTACACTCACTCAATAATTGTGGATGGTACTATGAATGATGGAGTATATGAATGGACGATACCAAATAGTGTTGCGCCAGGTATATATACCATATACCTATCGTGTCAGAACTGCGTTGATTCGGGCGCGCCACTTGGATACCTGTACGGAGCGTATACATACAGCAAAGAATTCACCATCACCGCCCCTTGATTTGAGATCGTTATGCGGGTAGGGTACTCTGATGAATAGTATTATCTCGGTTGAGCATTTGGTCAAGCACTATGGTGACTTCGTGGCGGTCAACGACATCTCCTTCAATTTGGGTAAAGGGGAGTTCTTCGGCTTCGTAGGTCCCAATGGCGCCGGTAAGACCACCACTATCAATATACTTGCCACACTTCTTGAGCCCACATCTGGCACGGTTAGTGTGGCTAGTTTTGACGTGACGAAAGATAAGGATGATGTGCGTTCGTCGATAGGTATTATCTTTCAAGACCCCTCGCTCGATCTGGAGCTAACTGCCTGGGAGAATCTCGAGCTTCATGCAAGATTGTATGGTGTCCCGAAGGATGTTTTCAGAAAACGTGCGGATGAATTACTGACACTTGTTGAATTGCTTGATCGCAAGAACTCTATCGTGAACACATTCTCGGGTGGCATGAAAAGGCGACTCGAGATCGTGCGCGGACTACTGCATCATCCCAAACTTCTGATACTTGATGAGCCGACAATCGGCCTTGATCCGCAGACCCGCGCGTACATCTGGAGATATCTCAAGCAGATTCGCGAGACAGAGGAGATCACCGTCTTCCTCACCACACACTACTTACCAGAGACAGAACAATGTGATCATATTGCGATTATTGATAAGGGTAGCATCATTGCTTATGGCACTCCAGAGGAACTCAAGAACAAGTTTAATCAACAATCGATGGACGCCGTTTTCATAGAAGCTACTGGGCACGGCATCCGCGATGAGGAGCTAAGCCCAGAGGCGCAGGCACGCGTGCGTCACAAAAGTGGCATGAGCTGGAGATAGAATCATGAGTAGATTCATAAAGACAACATGGGTGATCTGGTACAGGGATCTACTGCGCTTCTGGCGCAATAAAGTGCGCGTGTTCGGCGGGCTCACGTTCCCTGTACTCTGGCTCCTCATATTTGGCAACGGCCTGTCTGCATCTCTGTC
Source organism: Patescibacteria group bacterium (assembly GCA_038062165.1). Lineage (GTDB taxonomy): Bacteria > Patescibacteriota > Minisyncoccia > Phycocordibacterales > DATDSR01 > DATDSR01. The sequence goes on along the minus strand of JBBTXQ010000052.1, from coordinate 39,316 downwards.
ATTGCCCGTGCCTGGTGTTGAGTTTACCGATTTTCTCTTCCCAGGCATCATCGCTCAATTTTTGATATTCATGGCTATGTTCGGAGCCATTTCTATATTGCAGGACCGTGAGTTCGGATTTCTTAAAGAGATTCTGGTTTCACCCGTGCCTCGCTCCTCGATTGCTCTCGGCAAGATCTTGGGCGGCGCCAGTATCGCGCTGTTGCAGGCCTTACCGATTATTCTCATGGCCCCGCTTGCCGGTATTAGCATCAGTCTTGATCTGGCTGGCAACCTTTTGCCGCCCATGATCCTTTTCGCGCTCATACTCTCGGCTATCGGCGTGGCTATTACTTCTCGCCTCAAGAGTCTCGATGCCGGGCAGTATGTTTTCCAATTCATCACTTTCCCACTCGTGATGCTTAGTGGCGCCTTCTTCCCCCTACGCAATCTGCCCGCGTGGCTCGATATTCTGACCAAGATTAATCCGCTATCCTACGGCGTTGATCTCTTGCGGCGCATCTCTTTCGAATATTCCGGATTGCCTACTGAAGCCATCACGGCCCTTTCTCCCACAATAAACGGCAACATCGTACCCATTTATCTTGAGTACGCCGTCATGGCTATCTTCGGTATAATCTTAATCGTGTTTGCTTCGCGTTCGTTCAATAAGTGATACTAAATGAAAATTAGACTGCTTAGTGGAATGGTGTTGTTTATTTTTCTTTATTTTACTTTCATGCAAGTAAGAAGGATTTCTTATACTGCTCCGGAGGAAAAGGTTCAGATATTTACGGAAAGTTCAGTTATTTTTATCGGGAAAATTAGTTTTAATCGTTCAAACAAGCCAGACCTCTCCTGCATGCACGATTTATTGCTTGAGAGTAGTGCTGTGGTAGCTAAATTAGATGGACAAATCGACACTGCAGGAACGGATACGCTCTTACTCAACAACATTGGTTACGCCCAAACTATTAATAATCGTACGATGGAGTACTTGAAAAAAGCAGGTGTGAAATATTTTGGTGGGGAGGTTGTTGAACATATAATATTGCCACAGCGAACAATTGCTCTTGTCGAAACTAGTGCTGTTAGTAGCTCAACTGAAAAATTAATTGAAAATGAGAAAGCAGAAGGAAATTATGTATTTCGTGGGGACATCATAAAAGGCACTGCCACTAAATTAACATTCAGAAACAGCTTTGATGAGCCAGTAATAGAAGAACTTGCGATTCCGCTCTGTGATAGAGTAGATCTGTGAAATTTACGATTGAGAAAAGATTGTTGGGAACTCTTGCCCGGGCGGGGGTGATCGAGACGGCTCACGGGCAGATCCACACTCCGGCATTCATTGCGGCCGCTACTAAAGCCACAGTCAAGGCACTTGATGTTGAGGGCCTGCGAGAGATTGGTGTCGAGTCAGTACTCGCCAATACGTATCACTTGTACCTTCAGCCCGGAGATGAGCTAATCAAGCGAGCGGGTGGCTTGCACAAATTCATGAATTGGTCGGGTCCCATATTTACAGATTCCGGTGGCTTCCAGGCGTTCTCTCTTGGTGAAGCTTTTGGCACCGGCATTTCAAAATTTACCTCTTGGGTTCCCGAAGGCGAAGCCTTCGCGAAGGCTTCGCCTTCGTATAGCCCGTCACAGCATCCTAAAAAGGCAAAAGTAGATGATGACGGGGTTACTTTTTATTCGCACATAGATGGCAGTGAGCATAGGTTCACTCCGGAGAAATCAATTCAGATTCAGCACAACTTGGGCGCAGATATTATTCTTGCGTTTGACGAATGTGTCTCACCACATGCACCTAGAGAGGCACACGAGAAGGCAATAGAACGTACAAAACTCTGGGCCGAAAGATGCTTGGTAGAGCACAACAAATTCTTGGCAGATAATTCCCTGCGAGTTTCCTCGGACCAAGTCCCCAGAAACATCGCATTGAATCATCCGCCCTTCACGCCATCATTGTGGGGCATTGTGCAGGGTGGGCGTTATGAGGATTTGCGTCGCAAAAGTGCACGAGATATAGCAAAACTTGACTTTGCAGGTTTTGGGATCGGGGGCAGTTTTGTGAAGGAGGATATGGGAACTGCCGTGCGCTTTGTGTGCGAAGAATTACCAGAAGATAAGCCTAGACACTTGCTTGGTGTTGGTGAGCCGGTTGATCTTTTTGCTGGAGTAGAAAACGGCATTGACACATTTGATTGCGTAGCGGCTACACGCAAGGCCCGCAGTGGCCAAGTGTATACAAGTTCTGGCGAAGTGTGTGTCAAGAATGCTAAATACCGCGAGCTACTTGAACCCGTTGATCGAGAGTGCGAGTGTAGCACGTGCAAGAATTATACCGGCGCATATTTGCATCACTTGTTTGCCGCACACGAGCTACTAGCATATCAACTCACAAGCATCCATAACCTTTTCTTCATCGTAAATTTGCTCAAGCAAATTCGTCAAGCAATTCTAGATGACACTTTCGTAGATCTAAGGCAAAAATTCCTAGCCAGATTTGCCGTATAAAATGGCTCATCCCCCGCCGTCTGGTAGGGGATGGTTGAGCGGGCGTGGAGCCCACAGGTTAGCTGGTTAGCACGATCTTGAGGTTGCTCTGAGCGACCGTCTTGCTCTCTCGCATCGCTGTCGCATGGTAGACGCGGAGCCTGCCGTTGCCCCTCAGGTGCATGGCCATGATAGTGAGGGTGTCTCCAGGCAAGACCTTGGAGCTGAACCTTGCGCCGTCGACTCCCACGAGCACGCCGCTCTTTGCTTCCTTGCCGGTGGTGAGCTTGACGTGGCAACCGGCCGTTTGGGCCATCGCCTCGATGATATCGACGCCACGCATGATGGGGCCCACGGGCGGGGGGAAGTGCCCGGCAGCCCAGAAGGGCTCGCTGGGCACGCGGTAGGTTGCGGTGATCACGTTCTCGTCGTAGAACTCCACTTGATCGACGAGGAGCATGATGCCGCGGTGTGGTAGCAGTTGGGTAACTGGCGGGAACGAGCCAACTATGAGAGCGTGCGCAATTGCTGATGGCGAAGTGATCTCGATCTGCCTTGGCATGGTGGCGGTCCTCCGAAAATATGTTATAATACATAGCCACATGAGTCAAGTTTTCAAACTCAAATCTGATTTCAAGCCGGCCGGAGACCAACCCAAGGCTATTTCACAACTTTCCGGCGGTTTCACCGCCGGGAAAAGACACCAAGTACTACTTGGGGTTACAGGGTCGGGCAAGACTTTTACTGTTGCTAATGTTATAGAAAAGTTGCAGAGGCCGACGCTCGTGATCGCCCACAATAAGACTCTGGCCGCGCAACTTGCTCAAGAGTACAAAGAATTCTTTCCCGAGAATGCTGTGCACTATTTTGTAAGTTATTACGACTACTACCAGCCCGAAGCATATTTGCCCGTTACTGACACGTACATTGAGAAAGACGCGAGTATAAATGAAGAGATTGAGAGATTACGACATGCGAGTACTCAAGCGCTGTTGTCGCGCAAAGATGTAATCATAGTTGCAAGCGTTTCGTGTATATACGGCTTGGGTAGTCCAGATGAATATGAGAAGGAGAATCTGAAGCTAGCTGTGGGAGATAAGTTGAGCAGGAATGAAATTCTGCGAAAGCTGATTAGCATTTTTTACACTCGCACTAATGCGGACCTGACCTCCGGCACGTTTAGGGCTATCGGCGGATCGGTCGAGATCATGCCCGTATCAGAAACTTATGTTTACCAAATTCACTTCAATGCGCAGGGTATTAATAAGATAGAGAAAATAAATCCCGTGAGTTCAGTAGTTGAATGCGAGTTGCAAAATGTTTTCTTATTTCCCGCTAAGCACTTTATCACTACGCCCACCCAACAGAAACGCGCAGTCAAGTCTATTAAAGAAGAATTAAACGAGAGATTAAAATATTTTGAGAGGGAAGGCAAGTTGCTTGAAGCAGATAGGCTGAAGCGCAGAACAAACTATGATTTGGCTATGATCAAAGAAGTGGGATATTGCTCTGGCATCGAGAACTACTCGCGACACCTATCTGGTCGCGAGCCCGGCTCTGCCCCTGACACGTTACTATCTTATTTCCCCCACTCTGCTCCCACGAAGGGAGCTCCGCGGGGCGAGCCCCAGTTCCTAACAATAATTGACGAGTCGCATGTGACAGTGCCGCAGATTTCTGGCATGTACGCCGGCGATGAGAGTAGAAAGAGGGTGTTGATAGAACATGGCTTTAGGTTACCGAGCGCTCTTGATAACAGGCCGCTGAAGTTTGACGAATTCGAAGAGAGGGTGGGGCAGGTGATCTACACATCAGCCACACCCGGCAAGTATGAACTTAACTTGGGATCTAAGGTCCCAAGTGGGATAGTAGAGCAGATAATCAGACCAACGGGCTTGATAGATCCAGAACTCGTGATTAAGCCTTGCCGCGAGCAAATCCCGGATTTGATTAGCGAGGCAAAGGGCGTGATAGCGAAGGGGTTCAGGGTAATAGCAACTACGTTAACCAAGAAAATGGCCGAGGACTTAAGCGTGTACTTAAAAGAAAAGGGAATTAAGTCTGAATATCTGCACAGCGAAATTAAAACTCTTGAGCGCATCAAGATCCTGCGTGAATTTAGGCAGGGCAAATTTGATGTGATAGTGGGCGTGAATTTACTTCGCGAGGGACTTGATCTGCCCGAAGTTGCACTGATCGGCATTCTGGATGCTGATAAAGAAGGCTTTCTGCGTTCTGAAACTTCACTAATTCAAACAATCGGTCGTGCGGCACGCAATGTAGAGGGCAGGGTGATCCTATACGCTGATCAAGTAACCGGCTCAATGAAGCGGGCAATAGACGAGACTAACCGCAGGCGCGCAATCCAGGTTGCATATAATCTCAAACATGGCATTACGCCGGTCACGATCACTAAGAAAGTGCATGACATTATGGAGAACATGGAACGCGAACGTGAGAAATCCGCCGAGATGGTCCTAGCCCTCGATCGTGAGCTCCTAGCCAGCAACCCTTCAAAAGTAATTAGGCAAAAAGAAAAAGAAATGAACGAAGCAGTCAAGAAGCTCGATTTCGAGACCGCCGCGATCTTGAGAGACGAAATAGTTTTGCTAAAAAATAAGATTTAGGAATCTGAATCTCAAATGTCCGGTCGGACATCATAGATTCAGGGACTATAATGAAAAGAAGTCAGGGCGAGGAACTGGTGTCCATCGCCCTGCAGTGAGTTACTCCTTCTTTGCAAACATCTCGCGGTAGTGGTTGAGTCTGTCAACCCAGTGACCATTTGTAATCTTGTTGATCACCGCAACGAGCTGGGTAAAGTTGTCAGCCGCCTCGTCGCGCTTCTTCTGCAAGTAGTCACTACTGATCTTGCTCGCTTGGATAGCCTCCTGCTCCATCCAGAAGACAGTTTTGGCTCCTTCCTCTATCACAACGCGTGCTCCCGCTCCATCCCAAAGGCCAAGAACTAGTCTGCGAAACTTACGTTCATCGTCTAGTTCTGCCTCTACCTTTTTCAGTTTGTCTTTGCTGTCTCGCGCAATTGACCAATGCAGAGTGATTGCAATGCAACCAGTCATACCCGTAAGAAATGGAAGTAGCTCTTTACTTCCCGTTACCATGAATAAGGCAAGGTTTGCGAATGTGAAGATCAGTGCAAACAGTATCTTCATACTTTGCTCCTTTCGAGATTGCTCGAGAGGTCCCGGCGGATTGCCGACGGAGAGTGCTCCGTCTCGTTCAGCCGCCGCGGCTTACTAGAAGGAATCTAAAGCAATTATATCATAACCTGCAAAATAACGCAAGCGGAGGGTAACCTCTGCAGAAAGCTTGTCCCCAGTGAATCCACAGGTTTTGCACTCATTTGAGAAGTTTGTCTATTTTACGGGTATTGACACGAATTTTGAGGGAAGTAAGATAACTCTAGGATCAGGACGCAAGAGAAGATTCCCAAGGCACTTCGGAGAGTCGCAAGGCAATCCGCGGTGACCTTGGGAAGGTCGTGCACGCTTCAGGCCTTCGGACCGGAAGTCTGGAGGATTTCCTCTGGGTAGCACTCGCTGTTCCAACGGCGGGTAGCAGTTGGAGTCGCAAGGCTCTAACACCGAGGGGTGTCCTTCGGATCACGTGCTTTCCTGTCCCTTCGGGGTCCAACAGGAAAACGACCCTCCACGGTGGGAGGAGAAAAAACTCGGCGCAAGCTGAGACCACAAGTGCCAAGCCCTTTCGAGGGCCGAAGCGCGGGGGTACCAAAGCGTAAGCAGAGGACCCCTTTTCATTTACTCAGATTAGGTGTATATTGCGGCCATGAATACAAACCAAGCACAGAATCCTGGGAAGGATTCTAGAACGCAAACTTTTAATAGTAATGTCAAGGAGATTAATAGTGCTAATAAAACTGGCATGAGAAAAGAACATTGGCTTTATTTAGTGATCACAATCTTGGCTATCTGGATTATTGCCTCATACGTTACCGCACCAAAAACAGAAGCTCCAAATACAGATGATGTGAATACGAGCGACACGAACCAGACAGGGACTGATGAGACTAGCCCAGAGGCAACAGGCGTAACTGGTGGTTTGAATTTAGGTGGTCAGGTACAGGGCACTGTTACTAATGCAAGTAGCCAAACTGTGACTGCAAATGTTACAGGCGCTAATTCTGTGAGCGTGAGCAATCAGCCCGCAGGCAATATAGTTAATCTAGATGCTATTACGATTAGCACGAGTGGTTGGGCGGTGGTGCACGATGCAGATGAGTCGGGCAATCCCGGTTGGATGCTTGGTGCTCAGAGATTCGATCCGGGTTCTTACTCTTCTGGTCAGATTGAAGTCCTTCGCAATACAATCAGTGGCAAAACTTATTTTGTTGTAATTCACAACGACGATGGCGACAAGCAGTTCGATTACCACCTAGATGTGCCTATTACGCAAGGTGGCAAGATGGTTGCCTCAAGCTTCGTCGCTCTATAGACTAACTTGCAGGACTGGATCAAAATAAAGGGTGCTCGCACCCACAATCTTAAGAATGTAAACGTGGACTTGCCACGGGGCAAGATGGTTGTCTTCACAGGTCTCTCTGGATCGGGCAAGTCAAGTTTGGCCTTCGACACTATCTTCGCCGAAGGTCAGAGGCGCTATGTCGAGTCGCTCTCCTCGTACGCGAGGCAGTTTATTAGGCAAATGCAGAAGCCCGATGTAGACGAGATAGAGGGACTTAGCCCTGCAATCTCGATTGACCAGAAGTCGCGTTCAAATAATCCCAGATCAACTGTCGCCACGATTACAGAAATTTATGATTACTTGCGCGTCTTATATGCGCGTATTGGCCGGCCGCATTGTCTGGTGTGTGGGCAAGAGATCGAGAAGCTCGCGCCCCAAGAGATAATAAACGCAATCAGAAACCGGGTTTCTAAGGATTCCCGAAACCCGGTTTCGGGAAATGTGAAGATACTTGCGCCGGTTGTGCGAGGCAGAAAGGGCGAATACTATCAGCTTCTCTATGATCTACTTAACAAAGGCTACAGAACAGTGCGAGTAGACGGAGTTTTTAAAAACTTACGCGAGCAGATAATTCTGGATAAAAATAAGAAGCACTCTATTGAAGTACTAGTAGACGAGCTGGATGCTAGTGAGGAAAGCCTGCCTGCCGGCAGGCAGGAATTCACACAGAGATTGTCAGAATCAGTAGAGAAGGCGCTGAATGAAGCGGACGGTGTGGTGATGATTATCTCGAAAGATAGCGAATTCTTGATGTCGAGTAAGTTCTCGTGCCCTCGGGACGGCTTCTCGTTTCCAGAAGTTGAGCCAAGGTTATTCTCATTCAACTCTCCATTTGGTGCATGCCCGGTCTGTCATGGCTTGGGCACCAAGCATATGTTTGGCGAAGAACCATGCGAAGAATGTTCCGGTGTAAGACTACGCAAAGAGGCTCTGGCTGTGCTCATTGGGAATAAGAACATAGTGCAAGTGAGCGCGCTGGCTATTCGCGATGCAATTGAGTTTTTCAGCAAGACTAGGTTAACTGTCCGCGAGAAGGGGATTAGTGCTGTGGTAATTAAGGAAATCGAATCACGGCTTAAATTCATGAACGACGTTGGTCTAGGTTATTTAGCTCTCGATCGGAGGGCCAACACACTTTCGGGCGGCGAAGCGCAAAGAATCAGACTAGCTTCCCAGTTGGGCTCACGTTTAGTGGGTACGCTCTACGTACTAGATGAGCCTACTATTGGCTTGCATAGCCGCGATAATGATTTGCTTATCAAGACCTTGCACGAGTTGCGCGATCTTGGTAACACAATTATTGTGATAGAACATGATGAGGACACAATTTTTTCGAGCGATTACTTGGTAGATATTGGCCCGGGCGCCGGCGTGCACGGGGGTAAGATAGTTGTGGCCAACTGGACAGAGCATTTGTTAACTGCCAAAAAGAACACATTTAACTCAACAACAGTTGATTATCTGCGCGGTGAACAAAGAGTTGAACTTCCTGATGAGTATCGTACGCAAGATAAGGGCGCGATAAAAATTCAAGGTGGCAATGTATTTAACATTAAAAATTTAAATATTGAAGTGCCATTGGGTAGGCTGGTCGCTCTTACTGGCGTGTCTGGTTCGGGCAAGTCCAGCTTCCTCTACGAGATCTTGCACAAGAATCTGCAAGCCAAATTTGATCGTCGTTACAGATCAAATCAAATTTACAATGTGGGCACATTCTCGGGCACTGAATATCTGGGTCGAGCGATCTTGATAGACCAGAGCCCCATTGGCCGTACACCCAGATCCAACCCAGCCACTTATACAGGGGCTTGGTCGCATATACGCGATATTTTCGCCGAAACGGAAGAGGCACGCTTTCGAGGTTGGGGGCCATCAAGATTTTCATTCAACGTTAAGAACGGTGGCCGTTGTGAGACCTGTGAAGGGAATGGAGAGATAGCTGTCGAGATGCACTTCCTGCCCACTGTCTATGTGCCTTGCGACGTCTGCGGCGGGAAGCGCTTCAATAAAGATACGCTTGAAGTCACGTATAAGAAAAAGAATATTCACGAGATTCTGAAGATGACAGTAGAGGAGGCAGTTAAATTCTTCGAAGATATCCCGGCCATCTCTGATCGTCTAAATTCACTTGATAGTGTTGGTCTTAGTTATCTCGAACTTGGCCAGAGTGCCACAACTCTTTCTGGTGGCGAAGCGCAGAGGGTGAAAATTAGTTCAGAGTTATACCGACCTCTTACTACAAAAACTATTTACCTTTTAGATGAGCCAACGGTAGGCTTGCATTACGAAGATGTAAAAAAGCTTATAGAAATTTTGCAAAAATTGGTAAATAGGGGCAATACAGTGATAGTAATAGAGCACAACATGGATATGATCAAATCATGTGACTGGATAATAGACATGGGTCCCGAAGGCGGCGATGAGGGCGGCAAGATTGTAGCCAAAGGCACACCTCGGGATATTTCCTTCCTGCCCACCACACACATATCTCACACCGCAAAGTATCTACGCAGAGTTCTGAAAAAGTAGGTCTTTAAAATCACTAAGGGGACCTCCTGGGCCCCCGTGTTGCGAGAAAGTATATTATTTTGATGAAAAGGGCAGGTCCCGTGATCGAGCGCGCTTGCTCCGGCCGGAGACTCTCCAGGCCAGAGGTGAAAAGTGAATACTCCCCTCATGTGCCTGCGCGCCAGGTCGTGGCCCTTAACAGTTGGACCCGGACCGATACCCGTTCTCGAGACCTGCCCATTGCCATGTTAGTATAATGGCCAATATGATGTCAAGTGCCAAAGTAAAAGGACTGCCGGATAGGCCGGGAGTTTACATTTTTAAGAAGGGGAGTGAAATTTTGTATATTGGCAAGGCGACTAGCTTACGCTCTCGGGTTAAGAGTTATTTTGCAAAGGATTTGCTTGAGACGCGGGGGCCCAAGATCGTGAAGATGCTTGAGCAGGCAGCCGGCATAGACTTTAAAGTTACTGATTCTGTGCTCGAGGCGCTCATCCTTGAGGCGGCGCTTATCAAAAAGTATCAACCCATAGGCAACTCTGATGAGAAAGATGGCAAGACATTTAATTATGTAGTGATAACAAGAGAAGAGTTTCCCAGAGTATTAGTGGTTCGGGGATCAAGCCTAGCAACTAGTACCTATGATCTAGCATCTACTTTCGGACCTTTCCCGCATGGTCTAGAACTACGCGAAGCGCTCAAGATTATCCGCCGGATCTTTCCGTTCCGCGATGTCAAGTGTACACCCTGTGACTTAGTGGCCTTGCCGCTAAGTGAGCGGCAAGGCCACTGTAGGCCGTGCTTCAATCGCCAGATTGGATTGTGCCCGGGAGTGTGCACGGGCGAGATCTCAAAAGGAGAGTATGCAAAAGTTATCAGGAGCATCAGTCTATTTTTTCAGGGCAAGAAACAAGAGATCCTGCGAGGCTTGCGCAAGCACATGAAGCAGGCAGCTAAATTGAGAATTTTTGAGAAGGCGGCAGAGTTGCGCAATAAAATTTTCGCACTCGAGCACATCAACGACGTCGTACTCTATAAGCGCAACTTAGAGGCAAGGCGACTAAGTGAGAATGAGAGGGGATTTAGGATCGAGGCTTATGATATAGCTCACATATCTGGCACGAATACTGTTGGCTCGATGGTGGTCATGGAGGATGGCGTGCTGGCTCGGCACGAGTACAAGCGTTTCAAGATTCGTACTCACACAAATAACGATGTAGGTAGTTTTAAGGAAGTGCTAGAGCGACGCTTCAAGCATACCGAATGGCGCATGCCGGATCTCATTGTCATTGACGGCGGCAGGGCTCAACTCGCAATTGCTCGCTTAGCAATGAGCAAGGAGCAATTTGCAATTTGCAAACCCGAAATTGTGTCGGTAGTAAAAAATGACAAACATAAGCCAGATCACATAATCGGAGATGCGCAGATTGTGAAGAATTATCATCACGATATTTTGATAACCAATCAAGAAGCTCACAGATTCGCGATTAATTACCACATACTAATTCGTGATAGGATTAAGTAATGCGGATTGCAGTACTGCGGGGTGGACCGAGTGATGCTTATGAGACTTCTCTTGAGTCTGGACAACACGCACTTGAGAACTTGCGCGCTGATCACAATCCCACTGACATATTTATAGATCGCGATGGACTCTGGTATAAGGGAGGATTGTCGATTCAGCCCATAAGACTCCTCAATCAAGCGGATGTGTTTGTGAATGCCCTGCACGGCTCGTACGGAGAGGATGGTCAAGCGGTGCGAGTCCTTGATATGATCGGCGCGCGTTATACCGGCTCACAACCAACAGCTCTATCTCTCACCTTCAATAAAAATCTTGCCAAAAATATCCTTACAAGGGCTGGCCTTGTTGTTCCGATGGGAGTTGTTGTAGATACGCTACGAGATCCGTACGATGTGACAGATGAATTGCATCGGAATATGGGCGGGCAGTATGTAGTCAAGCCCCTCTTCGGCACGATGTCGCAAGGAATAGAAATAGTTAGAGCGCAAAGAGATCTGGCAGAAACTCTAGTTCGCAGTCTCCTTAATTACAAAAAAGTTTTGGTCGAGGAGCGCCTTCAGGGTCCGGAGGTCAAAGTTGTGTTCATCGAAGGCTTCCGTGGTAAGCGAGATTACACACTCCTGCCCATAGATAACCTAAGTCTCACTCAACCCCGTATGCTCTCGCGAGAAGACAGAAATCTGGCAAGTGAAATTGCAATTACTGCCCACAAAGCTCTCGGCTTGCGACACTACTCCTCCACAGACATAATTTTTACCCGCCGCGGTCCGATAGTGCTCGAAGTCGATCCCTTGCCGCCCCTCGGCCCCGAGTATCACTTGAGTAACTCACTCAAAGCAGTTGGCTCATCTCTGCGCGAGTTTCTGAAACATATCGTCAGCAGGGCATAATTGTGCTATAACATTTCCGTTGGGCCCGTAGCTCAATTGGTAGAGCGCCGCATTTGCAATGCGGAGGTAAGCGGTTCGAAACCGCTCGGGTCCATATATGAAAATTAGTTATCCAAAACTTATTCTTGCCCTGGAGATTCTGGCGCTTGTGGTGACGGGCTTACTCAACCAGGCGGGGTGGGGGATTTGGGCTCTGGAGGTTTTTCCGGCTGTTTTGGGGACTATTGTTCTGGTTCTCACTTATCGCAAGTTTAGGTTCTCTAATCTAGTTTACACTCTGTTGTTTCTTCATTCGCTCGTGCTCATGTACGGGGGCATATACACATATGCCGAGACGCCAATCGGATTCTGGGCTTCGGAAATATTAGGCTGGACGCGCAATAACTACGATAAGCTGGGGCACTTAATGCAAGGTGTGACGCCCGTACTCGTGCTTGTTGAATTCTTCGGGCGCAAAATGATCATTGTTTCAAGGCGCTGGAATTATTTCATCTCTATCATGGTGACCTTGGGACTATCTGCTTTTTATGAATTCATCGAGTGGTGGATCGCGCTTGTTTCGGGGGAGGTGGGCGATGCATTCCTCGGCACACAAGGTTATATTTGGGACACACAGAGCGACATGCTCATGTGCCTCATCGGCTCGATCGTGGCGCTTCTATTACTCCTGAAAGCTCACGATCGTTCGATGCAAAAGCTACAGAAGTTGGCGACAATCTGACAGGTGCTATCAAAAAAGAAAAAAGGCGGCCGGTTTTACCGGACGCCTCCAAGGCTTTGGATGATGCGAATGAGTTCTGCCCACGAAGCGACACGCTTGGCGATCTTACCGACATTCATATGGGCATTGTAGCCCCACGTGAACAAGTAGCGATGTGGCACGACTCCGATAAGTGGCTCAAGCTTGTCGAGATCGTCGTCAATGTACAAGTCGAGACCATTCGCGGCGGTCGCTTTGCTGTTTCCGTAACCGACGCCAATGAAGTTGAGTTGAAGCCCTTGTCGCAGAGACCACTCTTTGGCGATTTCGAGCTCCACTTCACCACGAGAGGTTACAACAAGAACAGTGTGACCATCAGCAATGAGCCGAGGAAGGAAATGCAGAACACCATCTACCGGTTCCATAAGAAAACCGATTTCTCGCGTTCCGTAGATAATTTTCTGAAGCTCGCGATACTGATCCATCGCGAGATGTTTTTCTCCTACCACGATTTCCTTCTTGAATTTGGCAGGCGGGATATCAACTCCGTAGAGCTTCTTCGCACCATCAGACTTGAGTTTTCCGCAGTTGGAAATAACACCATCGAAATCAAGTCCAATTTTCATGTTTTACCTCCAGTTTGGAATGAACACTTTACTACAATGACACTAGCTTAAAAACAAAGAAAAATCAACAAATAACCTACAATTTTCCAAAATGTGGACCGAGGCGGAATTGCACCGCCGACCTCTCGAATGCGAATCGAGTGTTCTACTGACTGAACTACCGGCCCAAATCGGAGTGCCGAGAATTGAACTCGGGTCTCGCCCTCCCGAAGGGCGTATACTGCCACTGTACGACACTCCGTTATTACGAATTTATAGCACACAATTGCTAATGCGGCGAGTTACAGATAGTATTGTGAATGCACCAGCACCTTTAGCTCAGTTGGTTAGAGCGTGCGATTCACATTCGCAAGGTCCCAGGTTCGATCCCTGGAAGGTGCATTTATGAACATTTATGAATAAACGATTACATATTTTTGTCTCTGGTCGCGTGCAGGGTGTGTTTTATCGTGCCTCGGCTAAGCGGGTGGCAGATCAACATGGCCTCACTGGTTTTGCTCGCAATTTGCCTGACGGCCGCGTAGAGATTGTGGCAGAGGATGGGGAAGCTGGTTTGCGGGCACTGCTTGACTGGTGTTATCGAGGATCACTGCTTGCGAACGTGGATGGTCTCTCATTCGATTGGTTGTCGGCTACTGGCGAGTTTAATAACTTTCAGATTTCGCGTGATGATGGAAGCTTGATCGTGGACCAAGTGCACGCACTCACCAATCTTGGCCGACGTGTGCTAAACAGAGTTGATAAAGAAGTTGAACAAACTGTTGTTGCCCCAATAAACGGTCCGAAGCATGTAGTGATAATCCCTGACGGCAATAGGCGCTGGGCCCGCGAGAGGGGACTCCTATCTTGGCAGGGACACAAAGAGGGCATAGAGCGCACGAAAGAGTTACTCAAGGCGGCGTCAGGGATGGGTGTTAAGCACATGACTTTCTGGGGTTTCTCTACCGAGAACTGGTCTCGACCAGATGATGAGGTGGGCTGGCTTATGAAGGCCTTCATTCAAGCAGTCAGTGAACTCGGCAAAGAATTGATAAAAAATAAAACAGCCTTCAGGCATCTTGGCAGGAAGGATAGACTTGATCCAAGATTACTTCTTGACCTCACCAAACTTGAGAGAGACACAGCAGAGTTCAAAGACAAAACTTTTTCGATGGCACTTGATTATGGGGGGCGTGACGAGATCACAAGAGCGATCTCGAAACTTAACAAACAGAACAAACCTACAAACGAACAAACAATTAGCGAAGAGTTAGACACAGCTGGTTTGCCGGATCCGGATTTGATAATCAGAACATCTGGCGAGCAGAGATTGTCCGGCATGATGCCGTGGCAGGGTACATACGCAGAACTCTATTTCACGCCCCTACACTTCCCCGATTTCACTCCTGATCAGTTCGCCCTTGCGATAGCAGATTATGGCAATCGCCAACGCAGATTTGGTGCATAACTAAGGCCGTCTTGACTGGACAAGTTTGATATTGTAGTTCATATTATATCTGAAGGAGGTCTCACAATGCGTACGAGCAATCAGTTCAGGGTCGCGCTGGCTCTGTTGGGTCCTAGTGCCGTGTTTCTTGTGATTCCCTCGGTGCCCAGGGCGATCAAGGCCATGGCGCCCGAGAAGGCCGTAATCTTCGAGGGCGAGTGCAAGATAGCACGAGGACTCCTGCGGGCCACGGAGGATCGCGAAGGCATGAGCGCTGGGCTCAACTGCGGGACTCTGCCTGACGTAGTGCGAACGAGTGACACACTTGTCATCGCCACTTGCCTCAATCGGCCGACTCCGATCAAGTGCCGAGTGTTCAGGGACGGGTCGGTTGAGTGCGCACAGTGCCCGCCGTGGCGGCTGCTTAGCCCAGTGCGGCCAGAACCGCCTTGCAAGTGACGCCCGAAGGCGAGATTCGAGCACCCTGTCGCAACGCGCGATGGGGTGCTATCTTTTATAGCAGTCGACTCAGTATTTTGGTATGAATAATTGTTGATAACTTCCTTTCACATTGTTAACGTCTGAAGTACGATTAATGCATGAAAACTCGTACAAAATTAACAGCTGTTAAGCTTCGCAAAAGTGGAATGACTTATGGAGAAATAAGTATTAAGTTGAAGGTTTCAAAAAGTACGCTTTCCGGATGGCTTAGTGGCACAAAATTAAATCGAAGAGCAATTAGCCGACTAAAGAGCAGGCAGGATAAATTTCTAGTTATTGCCCGAGATAGAGCAATAGCGATGAATAATGAAAATAGAGCTAATATTAGAAGAGCCGTAGATCGCACTATTCAGGGTTGGATCGAAAATATTAATTGGACCCCATTGCTTATGAAGCTTGCTCTTGCGTTTTTATACCTTGGAGAGGGTGCTAAATGGAAATCACACAGAGGATTACAACTCGGTAGCTCAGATCCTAATATAATTCTGTTGTATATATCGTTATTAAAGATATGCTACGGAATAGACAAGACTAAATTGGGATGTTACATTTGCTACCGTGCTGATCAGGATATTGGCTCTCTCAAGCAATACTGGTCACAAATAACAGGTATTAAGATTAATAGATTCTATGATAGCAAGCCCGATCATAGAACAATCGGTAAAATTACGAAGAACGTGGATTATAAGGGTGTATGCGTTGTGTCCTCTGGAGGCACACTTGTACAACAGGAACTAGAAGCAATACCAATATCAATTTTGAAAGGGCCGTTAGCTCAGCTGGTAGAGCGTTCGCATGGCATGCGAGAGGTCACCGGTTCAAGTCCGGTACGGTCCACTAAATAAAATGGATGTCAACATATCTAGTCAATGGTGGAAAAAAGTTAAGCGGGGTTTATGAAGTTTCTGGGGCTAAAAATGCTGGACCTAAATTGCTAATTAGCGCACTCCTTACCGATCAGTCTTGCTCTTTCAAGAATATTCCTGACTCTCCAGATACTCGCAAGATTGCTGAGGCTATCGAGATTCTTGGTGGCGAAGTAGAGCAATTAGACGCGCATTCATGGAGAATTACATGTCTGGACATTAAACAAATTGAGATACCCGAGAGCGCAATGAGTGCGCGGCAGTCTGTGCTCTTCATTGGCGCGATGCTTGCTCGCATGGGCAGGGTAAGAATGCCACTCTTGGGCGGTGACGTGATTGGTAAACGGCCAATTGATAGATTACTTGCCGGTATTGAGGCACTTGGTGGCGAGATCAAACAAGACGGAGTCTACACAGACATAACTCTTGCACGCACGCACGAAGACTCCCACGAAGACCAGGTCTTCGCGAAGACCTGGTCTTCGGGACAGAGTCGGTACAGGTTTGAGAAGAATACACATACGGGAACAGAGAGCTTGATACTAGCCGCAGTTTTTAATCCGAGCGAAGTGCTGCTTGAGAACTGCGCGCTTGAGCCAGAAGTAGATAACTTGATCGACACACTTAATTCTATGGGCGCAAAAATTGCACGTGAGGATGATAGGCACATTAGGATTACTGGAGTGAAAAAGTTACTTAGTGGCAAGGCGACTAAGTCGATGTATGACAGACTTGAAGCGGCTACGGCGCTTGTCTTGAATGAACTTGCCGGTGATACGATCGAGGTTAGGAATATCGAGCCACAATTCTTGACAGCTTTTACAGAAAAATTAAATGAATTCAAAAAAAATAAAAAAGTGGATATTGTGACTGATGTGCATCCTGGATTTATGACTGACTGGCAACCACTTATGGCTTTGCTTGCGGCAGTGGTGGGTGAGGGTGTGTCCACAATACACGAGCGCATCTTCGAGAAGCGTTGGAGTTGCCTTCGTGAACTAGGTAAGATGGGCGTGCACTACGAGCTCTACCGGCCAGAAGACGATGATCCTTCCGGGTATAATTTCAATCAAAGTGAATTCGAAAGTACTGAACCGCATGCCGCTCGCATATTTGGCCCCACAGAACTTAAACCCGCAGAATTGAATTCTCATGACGTGAGAGCCGGCATTGATGTGCTACTTGCCGCGTTATTTGCAAAAGGTGAGAGTGTGATCAGAGATCCTAAAGATCACATAGCTCGTGGCTACGAAGACATCGTAGGCAAACTAACCAAACTCGGAGCCGACATAAAAAAGTTATAAAAAAACCGGAAGGACCGTCCTTCCGGTAATGCTCGAGTTAGATCTCGACGAGCTCGTTCTCCTGGATCGGCTCGCCGTAGCGGATCTCGGGCTGTGTGTCGCAGCCGGTGCACCAAAGGTGGTCAACCTGCCGTACCTCACCGAATCCGCCCGAGAAGCCGGCCACGTGGATGCTCCGGCCCGTGCGCACTGTGTTGATCGGCTTTTTGGTCTTCTTGCACTGCCAGCCATTCTTCTCCTCATTCATCTCTGCATGCTTGTGCATGTGTTTTTTGTCACTTTTCAGTAGCCATGCCATTTTGTGTTCCTCCCATTCGCAAAACTACTCTCATGTGTTAAATTGTCAACCTATGCTTAAGATAGGAATTGTGGGTCTGCCGAATGTGGGAAAGTCGACGCTTTTCAACGCGCTTACCAAGAAGGGGGTGCCCATGGAGAATTATCCTTTTTGCACGATTGATCCATCTGTTGGGGTCGTGGCAGTTCCAGATACGCGGGTTGCTAAACTCGCAGAGTTTAGTTCATCCCGCAAAATTGTTCCGGCGGCGATCGAGTTCGTAGATATCGCCGGACTTGTGAGGGGCGCGAGCAAGGGCGAAGGCCTGGGCAATCAATTCTTGTCACACATTCGCGAGGTAGATGCTATTGCTCACGTCGTGCGTTGCTTCGACGACTCTACTATTATTCATGTAGATAATAAACTTGATCCCGAAAGTGATATTGGTGTGATCAAGACAGAGTTGGAGCTCGCTGATCTTGATGTAGTCGAAAAACACAAAGCTAAAATGAAGGAGAAGGGTAAAGAAGAAGAGAAGCTGAACTTGCTCGCCACTAAACCTGTTCTGTATGTATTAAATGTCACTCATGTCGGAGATAACGTACTACCTAACTCGGGATCCGGGATCCTAAGTAAAAATGGAAATCAGGTTTCTGTCCATGTTGATGCCACTTCTGGCGAGGATCTGGATAAGCTGATAAAAGCAAGTTACGAATTGCTAGGCTTAATTAGCTACTTTACTACTGGTGAGGATGAGACGCGAGCATGGACTATCCCAGCGGGCAGTACTGCGCCCGAAGCGGGCGCGGCCATCCACACAGATTTTCGCGACAAATTCATTCGCGCAGAAGTAGTGGCGTATGATGATTTAATGAAAAGCGGTAGTTATGCCAAAGCGCGAGAATTGGGCCTAGTGCGTACCGAAGGCAAAGAATACATAGTCAAAGACGGAGACGTAATCGAATTCAGGATTTGAAATACCCACGTTTTCTTTTTGTAGAAGTGTGGTAAAATCATTCTATGTTAGAAAGTTTTAATTCTTTAAAATATGGAACAAAATATTGCTAAACCGATACAGAAGAGCTGGTTTTTGAAGTGGATATTGGCTCTAGGTATTGTGATTGTTATGAACTTGCTATTTAACTACGGCCTACGCACCTTTTATAAACCTACGCCAATGTGGGATGATTTTTGCAAAATCGAACAAGTGAACAAGATTCCAGAGACACAGGAAGAGTGTGTGAGTGCGGGAGGTGCTTGGAATACAAATCCAAATTACGACAAAACTATTCCAGCATATTCACCGGAAATTAGAGTCGGAGTGGATCAGACAAAGGGTTACTGCGATGTTAATTATACTTGCCAGCGCGAATATGAGAGCGCAACCAAGATATACAATCGCAATGCATTCATTGTTTTAGTTGTACTCGGCATAATTGCAATTATTGCTAGTTTCAAGTTCATAGCCACCGAAGCAGTCTCACTTGGTTTATCCTTGGGGGGCGTGATCTCGATGATTGTGGGCGCTATTAGATATTGGTCAAACATGGACGATAAATTACGTTTTGGAGTTTTGCTTATTGGCTTCATAGCATTGATTTGGCTGGGAATTAAAAAAATACGCGATTGATAGTAATTAGAGATGAGCGAGTATGATCCAAAAAAGATAGAGGCAAAGTGGCAGAAGATTTGGGCAGAGTCGGGAATATACAAGTCTAGCGAAGATCAAGACAGACCCAAATTTTACGTTCTGAATGAGTTCCCTTATCCTTCGGGTGAGGGTCTGCACGTTGGTCACCTAAAAGGGCACATAGCCACTGATATATACGCCCGAATGAAGCGGATGCAGGGGTATTCTGTTTTGCATCCGATGGGCTGGGATGCATTTGGTTTGCCTGCCGAGAATTATGCTATCAAACACAAGATCCATCCCAGAGAAGCAGTAGAGCAGAATATTGCCAGATTCAAATCGCAACTAAACTTGATTGGTCCTGATTACGACTGGTCGCGCGAGATCAATACAACTGATCCGGATTACTATAAATGGACGCAGTGGATCTTCTTACAGATGTTTAAAAAGGGTCTGGCATACGAGAGTAACGAGCCTATCAACTGGTGCCCGTCATGTCAGACAGGACTTGCCAATGAGGATCTTGAAAATGGGAAATGCGAGAGATGCGGCTCACAGGTGGTCAAGAAGCCCATGCGACAGTGGGTCCTAAAAATAACAAAATACGCAGATAGATTACTGGATGATTTGGAAGCACTTAATTGGCCGGAGTTTATCAAAGAAGGTCAGAGACAGTGGATTGGCAAATCGGATGGATTACTTTTCAAGGCCAGAGTTAAAGACCTGCCTGACGGCAAGGCAGGTACTAAAATAGAACTTGAGACATTCAGCGCGCACTACGAGGCCTGTTACGCCGACACATTTGTTGTGATTGCTCCAGATCACGCATTATTAGATGATTTGATAAAGGGAGTAGAAGGAGAAAAAGAAATAAGAAATAAGGTAGAGGAAATAAATATCAAGCGCTTACAAGATAAATACAAAACAGGAGAGTTGGAAGGAGTGTTCACTGGGCGATTCCTAGACGATCCGCTTGGTAACGGCCATTTGCCAATCTGGGTGGCGAACTTTGCCGTTACAGATTACGGGACAGGTGTGATTAAGTGTTCTGCGCATGACGAGCAAGATTTCGCATTTGCGAAAAAATATAATATACCCATTAAGATTGTTTTAGTCCCACAAGATCAGGAGTTAAAAAAGAGGGTAGAAAATTTTGAAGTGTGTTATTCAGATATGAAAAATGGCATCCTTCTCGAGCCACTTAATTTATCTGGCAAAACAGGTGCAGAGTTGCGCGACCTGATCGCAGAATATGTGATTGAAAACAAATGGGCCAAACGAGTGACGATGTATAGGTTGCGTGATTGGGTCTTCTCTCGACAGAGATATTGGGGCGAGCCCATTCCCTTAATTCATTGTGATGGTAAGGGAAGTCCGCCAACTGGCGGATGTGGAGTAGTGGCAGTTCCAGAGAGTGAGCTTCCTGTTAAGTTGCCGGAGGTTAAACATTATGAGCCCACTGGCACAGGCGAGTCACCGCTCGCTGATATCCCAGAATGGGTGAACGTGAAGTGCCCCAAGTGCGGTGGCAAGGGCAGGCGTGAGACTAACACGATGCCCCAATGGGCCGGTAGTTCATGGTATTACTTGCGCTTTGTGGATCCCCATAACGAGGGTGTATTGGTGGACAAAAAAATTGAGAAATATTGGGCGGGGGTTGATGTGTACGTGGGAGGCGCAGAACATGTGACCAGGCACTTAATCTATGCCCGTTTCTGGCATAAGTTTCTCTATGATATTGGGGCAGTGAGTACGATAGAGCCATTCTCAAAGAGAATCGGCACTGGTTTAATACACGCAAGTGATGGTCGCAAAATGAGTAAGCGCTGGGGCAATGTGGCTAACCCTGATGAGGTGATCGAGCGTTGGGGAGCTGATACCTTCAGATTGTACGAAATGTTTCTGGGGCCCTTTGCAGATTCTGTGGCGTGGAATGATGAGGCGATAATTGGGCCCAGAAGATTCTTGGAGAGAGTGTGGAAGATGGTAACGCAAAACTCAAAACGCAAAACTCAAAACCAAAGCGTAGATCTGAAAATAAGTAAATACATCAGAGGGATAAGTTCTGATATAGAGAACTTCAAATTCAATACTGCTGTCAGCAAGCTGATGATTCTTTCTCGGGAATTAGAAAACCTAGTACCTAATACCTATAACCTAGAAACTTTTTTAAAATTACTTGCCCCTTTCGCACCCCATATTTGCGAAGAATTATGGCACCAATTGGGTCATACTGACTCTATCCATATACAAAAATGGCCACAAGTGAGTGAACTAACGGGAGTAGAGGGAAATGTGATAAATCTGCGAGTTCAGATCAATAGCAGGATTGGCGGGAGCATATTTGTGTCCAGTGACTCAAGCGAGGAGGAGGTTAAAACAGTGGCTCTGTCTAGCCCTATTATAGCCAAGAGGCTTGAAGGTAAGCAGGTTCTTCGGGTTGTATATAAGCCGGGGATAGTGCTTAACGTCTTGACAAATTAGTATATAATGATAAAACTAGGACATGGGAGTTAAACCTAATTTTAAGGCAGGACAGGTGACTAGGTCACTCCTTACTAGTTTGCCTGAACGTGCTCGCGATGTGATTGAACGCAGATATGGACTTGCTGGCAAAACTGGTGAACCAATGACCCTCGAGGCGATTGGTGAGATCTACAATATCACACGTGAACGCGTTAGGCAGATCGAGAACTTCGCAATGGAAACAATTCGCAAATCCGATGAGTATAACAAGGCTACTCCCGTGTTCGAGGAGCTTGAAGATTATCTTACCGGCCATGGGGGCCTAGCGAAGGAAGAAATAATTTTGAATGAATTAGGTAAGGATCAGGTTACCAAGAATCAAATTGCATTCATGCTTGAATTGGGTGATTCGTTCGTGCGTTTGAAGGAAGATGATAATTTCCATCATCGTTGGACATTGGATGAAGATGAGGCAGAAAAAGTGCACAGCGCCCTTACAGCACTTCATGAGGGCTTGAACAAGGATGATTTAATCGCTGAAGCTGAAATGATTGAGCGCTTCGCGGAACACCTAAAGGCTGATTTAGAAAAATATGTGAGTGAAGAGCAAGCCCGTAAATGGCTAGAGCTCTCGAAG
The DNA here is from genome assembly GCA_038062165.1 of Patescibacteria group bacterium. Taxonomy (GTDB): domain Bacteria; phylum Patescibacteriota; class Minisyncoccia; order Phycocordibacterales; family DATDSR01; genus DATDSR01. The sequence goes on along the minus strand of JBBTXQ010000052.1, from coordinate 16,976 downwards.
AATATTGGCGCGAATGTTTTGGGCGAGTGGGGGCTTGCAGATTCGCCAAGCATACGCACTCGAGGTATTCGCGACTATTCATATCTTGTTTTGCGTAAGCATGGCAAGCCACTCCACTTCACAGAAGTGGCCGAGCAGATCGAAAAGTGGTTCGGTAAGAGCGCCCACAAAGCTACTACCCACAACGAACTAATAAAGGACGACAGATTCGTGCTAGTTGGACGTGGTCTGTACGCTCTATCAGAATGGGGCTACACAAACGGTGTTGTCCGCGATGTGATCAAGAGTATTCTTAAGGAAAAGAATGCACTTAGTAAAGAAGATTTGATAAAGGAGGTACTCAAACAACGTCAGGTAAAGGAGAACACAATCTACGTCAACCTTCAGAATCCTCGCTATTTCAGAAAAGACGTAAAAGGCAAATACTCACTGGTAGGATAATCTGTGGTATTATTTCACTATGAGTGTTCTTGATATTCTTTTACCTTATCTTGTTTATGTCCTGCCGTTTATATTAGTCCCGGTTATTTGCGTAGTACTGTGGATTGTTTGGAAACGTTTTGTCCAAATGAAAAATATTTTCCACGGTAAACCCTGGGTACTGCTTGAAGTTATACTTCCGAAAGAAATTTTCAAATCTCCACAATCTATGGAGATTATCTTCGGCGCATTTGCTCAAGGTTATTCGGGCACATGGTGGACTAGACTCGTTGAAGGCTCACTTCGCACATGGTTCACTCTGGAGATGGTGAGCATTGAAGGCAGAATGCATTTCTATATCCGCACTCTCAAACTTTTCAAACATTTAATAGAGTCGCAGATATATGCGCAGTATGGAGATATCGAGGTTCGCGAAGCAGAGGATTATGTACATTTGATCAAATCAAGCGAAAGTGAGGGTTGGAGCTTCTACGGCGCACAGCTCAAGCTGGCCATGCCGGACCCGTACCCAATTAAGACTTATGTGGATTACGGCTTGGATAATATGTCGCTCAAGGAGGAAATGAAAACTGATCCACTCACGCCTACTATCGAGTATCTTGGATCACTTGGAGCTGGCGAGTACGCCGGTATTCAGATACTTGTGCAGGCGGCCAAGGATAGAGTGCCGGTACCCGGCTTCTGGAAAAAGAAGAAAGGCTGGAAAGACGAAGGGGCAGATCTGGTTAAAAAACTTATGGACAAGAAAGGTGAGACTACAAAAAAGGATAAAGATGGAGCAATCAAGATTGAATTGGGACAACTTAAACTTTCACCGGGTGAGCAGGATGTTGTAAAAGCAATTGAGAGGAGCATCTCAAAGATTGGCTTCGATTGCGGAATACGCATGATATATGCCGCGCCCAAAGATAAATATCAACTTTCACACCAGCTCTCTCTAATCAACTTGTTTGCGCAATACGCAACGCTTAATCTCAACGGTTTTAAGAGTGATTTGAGCACGAGTGACGATGCTGTTATACAGGGTTGGTTGGGAATTACAAAAAAGAAAATGCGCTGGCTCAAGTATATGATGCTTGATGCGTATAGAACGCGCAGCTATTTCTATCCGCCGTACAAATTCAAACCATTTGTGCTTAATACTGAAGAATTAGCCACTATTTTTCATTTCCCCGGTGGTGTAATTACCTCTGGAGGTCTTCCAAGAATCGAATCTAAAAAATCCGAAGCCCCCGCTAACCTGCCTACCGGACAGGTAGGTCTGCCTGTCTGATGAGATGGGTCTTTTTCATACTTGTACTGGTATTAATGTTTGGTTCAGTTAGCGCGCCTAGCGACTTCCCAATCAATCAAAAAGTTGAAATAAGAAAGGGCGCTGATGTAGCAGGTGAGTTGAAGGATCAAAAAGTAATTAGATCTGTAGCTTTGTTCAAAATTATCTCTAGAGTTACTGGTCTAAGTGACGATCTAAAAGCAGGACGTTATGTTTTCGAGCACCGCGCTGACCTACTAGCAGTTCTCTTGCGTGTACACAATGGTGATTATGGGACAATCATACGTAGAATAACTATCCCGGAGGGATCGAGTAATGCGCAGATCAGTGAAATAATCGGAATGGAAATTGGCAAGGATTTTCAGGGCTACTTGTTTCCAGATACATATTTTTTCGATCAATTCTTTACTCTTGATGAAATTATAGACACGATGATATCTAATTTCAAAACTAAGGTTGGGGAAATAGATTATCGAGATCTTATTTTGGCATCTATTGTTGAGGAAGAAGCAAGTAGTCGTATTGATAGAAAATTGATTGCCGGAATACTTCAAAAGCGATTAAAATTAAGCATGCCACTACAGGTTGACGTTGCACCAGAAACTTATGACATAATTGGTTTACCAGAGAGACCCATAGTTAATCCGGGACTCGATGCAATAAATGTAGTCAGGTTTCCCACAGCCTCAAAATACTTATACTATTTATCAGATGAATCAGGCGTAACGCATTACGCAGTTACATTCGAGGAGCATAACGCGAACAGAAAAAAATATGGCATCTGATTATATTATTCACTTTATCGACACCGAGACCACAGGGTTAGATCATCGTCGGCACGAGATCATATCTGTAGGAATCGTGGAAGTTAAGGAAACTCGCAGCGGCAAACAACTTACTCACAAGTTGTTACGCGAACTTGAAATAAAAATTAAGCCTGATCACCCAGAACTTGCCGATCCGATAGCATTCCGTATTAACAAATATACACCGGATGATTGGACTAGAGCCCTGTCGCCACAGGAAGCCTACCAGACACTGCTATCCATTCTCTATAAGCCTCTAAACGAAGATCCAAAAATGAACTCTGTAGTGGTAGCCGGACATGTAGTGCATTTCGACATACTTATGCTTGCTGCATTCTTCGCTCGACACGGCTTTACATGGAGTCCGCGACATTCGTTAGACACATACTCAATCTCTAAGAAGGTGCTCGGGGGAGACGTGATGCTTGAATCGTATGCTCTCCGGAGCCTATGTCAATATTATGACATTACCAACAATAACGCCCATACTGCCCTATCGGACGCACGGGCGTGTCTGTCGGTATATCAGAAGCTTATGAACGTAGAAATAAATTCTGATGCGTAAAGTGGCTTTTTTGATATAGACTGTAGGGCATGAGAGTTATGATTGGCCTATCTGGCGGAGTCGATAGTGCTGTGTCAGCGGCACTATTAAAACGCGCAGGCGCTCAAGTTTTGGGTGCTTTTATTAAGACATGGACGCCTCCTGCTTCGCTAAACCTGCCTGCCGGCAAGGCAGGGCTTCGCGGAGCAAGCTGCGCTTGGAGAAATGAGCGACGTGATGCCATGCGCGTGGCGGCACATTTAGACATTCCCTTTGTAACAATAGACCTAGAAAAAGAATATAAAGAGAGTGTGGTGGATTACATGATTAGTGAATATAAGTCCGGTCGCACGCCCAACCCGGATGTGATGTGCAATAAAGAGATTAAGTTCGGCGCATTTCTGCGTAAAGCGCTCGAGATGGGTGCTGATGCGATTGCCACGGGGCATTATGCGCAGATTATCCCACCCTCACCCTCCCTTATGTTAAGGGAGGGCAGGGGAGAGATACAGCTACTTCGTGGAGTTGATCCTGCTAAAGATCAGAGTTATTTCTTGTGGACACTCACACAAGATCAACTATCAAAAAATATTTTCCCAGTGGGGCACTTATTGAAAAGTGAAGTTAGGGAGCTTGCGAGGCAGCTGCGGCTGCCGGTCGCAAGCAAGAAAGATTCGCAAGGGATATGCTTTTTGGGCGACGTAGATATGAAAGAATTCCTATCACATTACATAAAAACAAAGCCCGGTAAAGTGTTCGAGGCCGGGGCTCGAACAAAAGTGATTGGTGAACATGAAGGAGCGCTGTTTTACACCTTAGGTGAGAAAATATTGGGACAGTATGTGGTGGGTAAAGATGTTGAGAAAAATCTACTCATTGTGACAAAGAATCATCTCACCCCGACCCTCCCTTATAATAAGGGAGGGCAAAGGAGGGATATAAAACTCAAAGATATAAACTGGATCTCCGGTTCTCAACCTAATACCTATGACCTAGTACCTAGTACCTGTCAGGTCCGCTACCACGGCGAGAAGCTACCCTGCACAGTAAGTGGGAACACTGTCACATTCAAACAGCCAGTTCTTGTAGCCCCCGGCCAGTCAATTGTGTTTTATGACAGCAATATCTGTCTTGGTGGTGGCGTGGTAGAATAGTGATCATGAAAGTTTCTGAAGTGCGAGAGAAATATTTGGAGTTTATGAAGTCGAAGGGGCACACTATCGTGTCTGGGGCATCGCTTGTGCCAGAGAATGATCCCACTACACTTTTTACAAGTTCAGGCATGCAGCCCCTTGTGCCGTATCTACTTGGACGAGAGCATCCGGCGGGCGTGCGCATTGCTAACTCACAGCGCTCATTTCGTGCGCAAGATATTGAGGAAGTGGGAGACAATCGTCACACTACTTATTTTGAAATGCTGGGTAACTGGTCGTTCGGCGACGCCGACGCTACGGCCGGCGCAGGTTACTTCAAGAAAGAGCAGTTGAGTTGGTTCTACGAATTCGTGACAGAAATTATAGAAATAGACAAGGAGCGATTGAGTGTGACTTGCTTCGAGGGTGATGAGAAATTCGGCCTGCCTCGTGATAATGAATCGTTTGAGATCTGGAAGAGTTTGGGCGTACCAGAGGAGAGAATATTTTTCTATGGAGGTAAGAAGAATTGGTGGAGCCGCGGTGGACCGCCGGAGAACACTCCCGTGGGTGATCCGGCCGGGCCAGACTCCGAAGTTTTCTATGATTTCGGAATCGAGCCTGGTTTGCACGAGCAGAGCGAGTGGAAGAACGAGACCTGTCATCCTAATTGCGGTTGTGGGCGCTTCATGGAGATTGGCAATTCTGTCTTCATGGAGTACAAGCGCGAGTCGTCAGATAATTTCGTCAAATTGCCTAGGCGAAACGTAGATTTCGGTGGGGGGCTAGAGCGCATCACGGCCGGGTCTATCAAAAATCCAGATATATTCATGATTGATATTTTCGAACCCTTCAGGAAACTTCTGGAACAAACAAGTGGTAAAAAATATGGTGAAGGATTGTACACCCGATCATTTAGGATTGTGATGGATCATGTGCGCGCCGCGCACGCTCTCATCGAAGATGGCGTGCGGCCCTCAAATACAGAGCAAGGTTATGTTTTACGCAGACTAATTAGGCGAGCGATTGTGCATGCAGACAAACTAGGCATTCCACAAGGACAATTATTTGAGAATGAAGTTGCTAACGAGGAGGAAATGAGATTTCGTGAGACACTTAAGCGCGGCATGCGCGAGATTGAGAGGGGCGAGACTGATGTTTTCAAATTAGCTACAAGCTACGGTTTACCAGTGGAGGTGCTTAAAGAGATTATGGATGTTGACGATAAGAGATTGCATGAACAAATAGAAGAGCATCGGGAGAAATCTCGGGCGGGGAGCGAGGGCAAGTTCAAGGGCGGATTGGCAGATACTTCTGACATGTCGGTCAAGTATCACACAGCTACGCATTTGCTCCAGCAAGCACTACGCACAGTGCTTGGGAAGCATGTAGTGCAAAAGGGCAGTAATATTACACCAGAACGCCTACGCTTCGACTTCTCGCACACACAGAAAATGACTGATGAAGAGAAGAAACAAGTTGAAGAGCTAGTAAATGAGCAGATCAGGCTAGCATTACCTGTTACATATCAAGATTTACCTCTTGATGAAGCTCAGAAAATGGGTGCGATTGGTTTGTTTGAGGAGAAATACAACGATAAAGTACGGGTGTTCAAGATTGGAGACTTCTCACTCGAATTCTGCGGGGGACCGCATGTTGGGAATACCAGAGAACTAGCTAATAACCCCGACGCTAGTAAGGTCGGGGTCAAAATGCGATTCCGCATTTTGAAAGAGGAGGCTGTGAGTAGTGGCATACGGAGGATTAAAGCGGTGCTAGAATAGTATTGTGTTTAGTAATGCTAAATTTGAGTTCTTCTTAGATGTACGCAGTGGTTCTGTGGGCGGAGCGATAATTGCGAGTGGAACTACACAAGCCGAAGTATTGTTTGCAACTCGCGTACGAGTACCAATACAGGAGAAGTTTGACGCGGACAGAGTTAGCGGCATGGCCTTACAAGGAGTAAGAGATGTTATCGAGACTCTACGCAAGCATGCAAGAGGAAGTAATCCGTCGAGGATCCACGTGACTCTTGGTTCGCCTTGGCATGTCTGCCAGACAAGATCAGTGACTCACAAGAGCGATGTTGACGTTAGATATGATAACGATTTTGTAAACGGAGTTTTCGAAAGAGAAGAGATCGCATTTAAAGAACAGTTTTTCCCAGATACTAATTTTTCCACTATTGAGCGCAAGATTCTCGCAGTTTATCTCAATGGTTATCTGATTGGTTCTCCACTTGGGAAGAAAGCCAAGGAGCTTGATATTTCATTTTATTTATCTGCCACACCAATTCATTTCAAAGAGGCACTGCTTAAGCAAATTGGTTCTGTTTATGCTCATCGAGAAATAACCTTCCACACCTTTCCACTGCTTGCTCTCGTGGCTTGCAACAACATACTGTCTGAAAATGAAAGCTCTTATCTCCTGATAGATCTTGGAGGCGAGATCTCTGACGCATCATTTATTAAAAATGGCGCCGGCATTGAGTCAATCTCATTTCCGCTTGGTGCTCACAGTATAATTAGAGATGTTGCCAAAAAATTTGCCACAAGTCTCATCGAGGCCGAATCACTCTACAAGGCCTTTCGAGATAAGAGCGTCACATCGGCCGTAGCAATGAAAATTGAATCCGTGCTCTCCGATGTGCGGGTTAAGTGGACTACATATATAAGTGGGATATTGCAGAAATTTGCAACCGAATACATATTGTCACGTACGATAGTGTTGATAGGCAACAAAGAAACAGTCCTTGAGCTCAAAAGTATTTTCGAACAGCCGGACATCTCACAATTAACCATGAGCCTAACTGATGTTAATGTGCTTACTCCGGATTCTGAGGTTTTTTTAAAAAAATTAAAAGCGCGAGACGGCGTGGCGAAGCTCGATGTCTTTCTCGCTGTGGAAATTTTTACCCTTGATAAATTATTTTGACTAGCATACACTTAATCTAAATAGATGGAAAAGAAGGATAAAAAAATTCTCAACGATGTAATTCAAAACATCCCCAGAGAGCCAATCTCACGACCGGCATTCCTGTCTAGGGAGAGACGGGATGAACTTAGGACCTATATGCGAGAGCCTGTTGATCCACCGCCGGTGAGATCTAGTACTAATAAAAATAAACTTTTATGGCTTGCCGGAATAGTTTTAGTGCTCACAGCGGGAATACTGTTAGCCAATAATTTTGCAAGTGCCACTATTGCCGTGACACCCACACAAAAGAGCACAAGGCTAGATACAACGCTCAAGGCGTACAAGAGCCCCGAAGCGCCGCATCTACTAGGATATAACCTCATTGAGGTGGCTGATGAGGAGAGTGATATTGTGCCATCAACAGGAATAAAGTATGTGGAGCGCAAGGCAACAGGCAAAATTACAGTTTATAATAATTACAGCTCAAGCGTTGTTAGATTCGTGGCCAACACTCGTTTCAAAAGTACGGATGGAAAAGTTTTTAGATCATATAACAGCGTAGTTATCCCGGGCAATGGCAGTATCGAGATCTCTGTAATCGCAGACGCTCCGGGTGAAACATACAATATTGGTCCGAGCGACTTTACTCTGCCCGGTCTCGTTGGTGGTGCTATGTATACAAAGATTTCCGGAAAGTCAGCTGGTAATATGACGGGAGGTTTTAAGGGTGATGTCAATGTCGTCTCTGACGAAGACTTGAGCAAGGTAAAGGCTAAACTTGAGATAGCACTTACTACCAAACTTCTTGAGCAGATTCAAAAGAATATTGGAGAAGGAAATATATTCTTCCGGGATTCATACAGTATCAAATTTGTATTTAACGAGTTTGCAGAAAATGATAATAGCGAGAATCTTGACACAGATAGTAAAACTCAAAAGGTGACACTTTCGGGTAACATGTCCGCGGTGATATTTGATAAAAAGGCCCTCGCAACATCCATTGCCAGAAGAGAACTCTCTGGAGTTGGTGAAGAAGAAGTTGATATAAGTAACTGGGAGGCGATCTCTATGGACCTAACTCACTACGATAATCTGGACGTTGTTGCAGAATTAACAATTAGAATTACCGGAGATGCCAACTTTGTCTGGCTCTTCAACGAAAGCGGCTTAAGAGATAGTCTCGCCGGTATACCCAAGGCCGACTACTCCAGAGTCCTTCTTGATTATCCCGGTATAAACAAGGCAGAGATTAAAATTAAGCCCTTTTGGAGAAAGACCTTCCCCAGTAGCCCAGAGAGAATAAAGGTAACTATAGCCCTTGACGGATAAGGCCTATATTGCTAGAATCATCAAACATGCAAAATGGCGGTCGCAAGGAGTCAGGGGTTAGCGGCATCATTATTGAAGCCCTCCCGGACACAAATTTTAAAGTCCAGCTTGCAGACGGAACAGAAGTGTTAGCATATCTTGGCGGGAAAATGCGTCTGCATCGCATTAGAGTACTAGTGGGAGATAGCGTAAGTGTTGAATTAGATCAATACGGTAAGCGAGGGAGGATAGTAAAAAGATTATAAATACATAATGCGAGTTAGATCGTCAATTAAGAAGAGGTGTCCGAGATGCAAGATCGTCAGACGTTCTGGTCGTTTGTATGTAATTTGTACCAAGAAGAGACATAAGCAAAAGCAAGGATAATAAATATGCGTATAGCGGGTATTACAATTCCGGAAGGAAAGCGTATAGAAATTGCTCTAACTGCTATCTATGGCATCGGACGTAATTTGGCTCACACTATTTTAGACGAAGCAAAAGTGGCTTATTCAAAAAAAGCAAACAAACTCACGTCAGAAGAGGAGGCAAAAATCAGGAAAAGTGTGGAGTCAAAAAAAATAGAAGGAGATCTGAAGCGTGAAGTTAGTAGCAACATAAAGAGATTGAAGGATATCAAGAGCTATCGAGGCATTAGGCATGCGCGCAACTTACCCACTAAGGGCCAGCGCACCAAGTCGAACTCGCGCACCGCGCGCGGTGCACAGGGTCGGATCAGGAAGACGATGGGTAGCGGTAAGCGCAAGCTGGAAAAGAAATAGTTCAACAAGCTCACTATAAATAATCATGGGGAAAAAAAGGATAGTAACAACTGAAGGAGGCGAAACAGGCAAGAATGAGCCAGTTAAGAGTGCGACCAGAAATAGCAAGAAACGACATTCAACTGGTATGGTTCACATTCAATCAACCTACAATAATACTAAAATGATGCTGGCTGATCCAAATGGCAATGCCCTGGCATGGTCATCCTCCGGATCACTTGGTTTCAAGGGAGCCAAAAAAGGTACGCCGTTTGCGGCAAGTAAGATTGGTGAATTGCTTGCAGATAAGGCAACAGAATTTGGTATTAAAGAGGTGGCGGTGGCTATAAACGGGGTCGGTTCAGGACGAGAGGCGGCCTTGCGAGCGTTCTTATCAAAAGGCATAGGCTTAATATCAGTTAGTGACATAACACCTGTACCTCATAATGGACCGAGAGCTCCCAGAGCAAGACGTGTATGAGAATTGGACCTAAGTACAAAATTGCGAGAAGACTGGGTGATGCCATTTTCCCTAAAACTCAAAAAGAACGTTTCGCTATGGTTGAGAGTAAAAAAAAGGCGAGCCTTTCAAAAAAGAGGAAACATCGAAGCTCGGTTACGGAATATGGTCAGCAGTTCCTAGAAAAACAAAAGGTGCGTTATACATACGGTGTAACAGAAAAGCAATTACGTAACTTAGTAAAAACAGCCAAATCGCAAACGAAGGGAAATGTTGCCGGCGAGGTTTTCAAGAGTCTTGAGACACGTCTCGATAATGTAGTATACAAATTGGGCTTTGTGCCCACAAGGCAATTCGGCCGACAGATTGTGGGTCACGGACATATATTCGTGAATGGTAAAAAAGTAAGCATTCCCTCATATCATGTTAAAGTATCTGACGTAATAGGCATCAATCCATCAAAAAGAGAAAGTGGAATATTTAGAAATAAGCTAGAAATCCTCAAGGAGTACAAGTCTCCAAGCTGGCTAGTGCTTGACCCTGAAAAGATAGAAGCTAAGGTAATGGGCTGGCCCAAAATGGGTGATTACGAGACTAATTTGAATTTCCCAGTAGTAGTGCAGTTCTATAGTCGAGTGTAAAAATTATTAGCGATTTAAATATTTAAATTTTAAATATAACTTATGCCAAATATAAACGTTATCCTACCATCGAAGCCAAGGATTATCTCTGAAAAGGATAATACTGGTGTGTACGAAATCGAAAATCTCTACCCCGGATACGGCTACACTCTGGGCAATTCACTAAGACGTATTATTTTGTCATCCCTACCTGGCGGAGCTATCACATCTGTCAAAATCGATGGTGTCTCGCACGAGTTCTCTACTATCGAGGGGATAAAAGAAGATGTGATCACTATGCTACTTCACCTGAAAAAAGTTCGCTTCAGACTAACCACGGATGAGCCCCAAAAAATATACATCAAGGCAACTGGACCAAAGAAGCTTACATCAGGTGATATTGAGACACCGGGACAAGTAGAGGTTGTAGACAAGAAATTGCATATCGCAGACATAACAGCCAAGGGTACAAAACTGGATATTGAAATGACGGTAGAAAAGGGCATAGGTTACGCCCCGAAAGAAGTCCTACATCGAGATAAAGTTGAGATAGGCGCTATCGCCCTTGACGCAACATTCACTTCAGTTCGAAAGGTTAATTACGAGGTAGAGAATATGCGAGTAGGCGATCGGACCGACTTCAACAAGCTACGCATTAACATTGAAACTGATGGCGTGATGACTCCAAGAGGAGCACTCGAGATGTCAATTAGTATTATGATTAATCAGTTGCGAGCTATCATAGGCTTTCAAGAAGAACCAAGACTCGATGCTGATAATTCGGGTCTAGATGATGCCGATTCAGCTTCTGGTAATACTAAATCCGAAGATGTAGTTAAGATGAAAATTGAGGAGCTTGACCTTTCTGCCAGAGCAACAAATGCTCTTACCAGAGCAGGCATACGCACAGTTGGCGGTCTCTCGCGCAAATCGCACGACGATCTCTTGGGTGTTGAAGGACTTGGGACCAAGGCGCTTGATGAGATTATTGATGCCCTAGCTAAACATGGCCTTAAGATTAAAGCATGAGACATCACGACAAAAATAGAAAGTTTGGGCGAGAAAAGAAACAGCGTGAAGCGCTGATGAATTCGCTCGCTAAATCTCTACTGGCTCACAAAAAAATTAAAACAACTGAAGCTAAAGCAAAGGAATTACGACCGTTTGTCGAAAAGCTCATGACGGGTGATAAGGATAACAAGAGAACTGGAGGTGGATATACGCGCATAATTAAACTGGGCCAGCGTAAGAGTGATGGTAGCAAAATGGCGCAAATTGAAATAATTGCCGAAAAATAAATGTCAACACAGATTTTTACAATTGACGCAAAAGATAAAACTTTGGGTAGAGTGGCAAGTGAAGCGGCCGTTGCCTTACGTGGCAAAAGTAGCGCGAGCTTTGAACGTAATGTTGCGCCAGATGTAAAAGTTAAAATTGTGAACGTGGCTGGCATGCACATACCAGAGGGCAAACGTAAGGGCAAATCATATGTGCGTTATACTGGCTACCCAGGCGGATTGCGTAGTCGCACTCTTGAGGAGATGATTGAGAAGAAGGGTATTGAAGAACCTCTTAAGTTAGCCGTATACGGTATGATTCCGAATAATAAATTACGACCGGTAATCATGAAGAATTTAATAATCGAGAAATAATGGAAAAATACACAGAAGCAGTCGGTAAGCGAAAATCAGCCGTGGCTCGCGTGCGTATTACACCTGCGTCAAAGGGCGCAATCACAATAAACGGCAAATCAGCTGAGAGCTATTTGCCCGGCGAGGAGCTAAACAAAATTGCAAGACAAGCATTGGTAGTCTCAGCTCTAACTCAAAAATTTAATATTACAGTTAAGGTAAAAGGTGGTGGTATTCATGCTCAAGCTGAAGCAATATCACTAGGCATAGCTCGTGCTCTCAATAAGTTCGACACATCATTGCGACCAGCAATAAAAAAAGCCGGCCTCCTAACTCGCAATTCCCGCATAAAAGAACGCCGCAAATTCGGCCTCAAAAAAGCCCGCAAAGCCCCCCAGTGGAGTAAAAGATAACTGCTTATCTTTTTTACTCCGATGCTTTGACAAGTGCCAATGTTTTGTAATCAAAACTGGCACTAGGTGGACTAAACGCTAGTCTTACAAAGACAAGGTCCTTGTTTGACGAGTTTTGTTTGTACGATCTGGACGGCCGTCATAGATGTACTTTTATTGCATGGGTTATGAAAGGGGTTGATTTTTTTGTAAAAGGGAGTACAATTGGGCACTATGAGTGATGACGAAAATGTTTTAGATACAGATGTAGAAGGTGTTGAAAATGGTGAGGATGCTTGCCTAGTTAAATTCGGCAAAATTAAGGAGAAATTAAAGGCATGCGAAAGTGAGCGGGGAGAGTATCTGGATGGCTGGCAACGCAGTAAGGCTGATTATGCTAATTTTAAGCGTGAGATTGTAGAACGCGAGAAGGATTTGGCAATTTTTGCAACCAGAAGAATAATTGAGGAGTTGCTACCGGTGCTTGAGAGCATGGATCACGCTCGGACTCACATCAAGGATCTTGAGCCCATTGAAAAGCAGTTTTTAAAAATACTAGAAACTAATGGTTTGGATATTTATGGCGAGGCGGGAGAGGTTTTTGATCCGAGACTATATGAATCAGTGGGAATAATTGAAGTTGCAGAAACAGAAAATGACAATATAATAGTAGAAATAGTCTCGAAGGGTTATAGGTTGGGCGAGAGAATATTGAAACCAGCCCGAGTTAAGGTCGGTAAATATAAATAATAAGTAATAAGATAATGGGAAAAATTCTAGGAATTGATCTAGGCACTACAAATTCGGCTATGGCCGTTATTGAGGGGGGGGAGCCTAAAATAATTGAAAATAGTGAAGGCAATCGCACTACTCCGTCTGTTGTAGCAATATCTAAAACAGGAGAAAAGCTAGTGGGTTTGGTTGCTAAGCGTCAGTCTGTCACTAACCCCAGCAATACTATCTATGGGGTGAAGCGCTTGATGGGACACAAGTTTGAGGATGAGGAGATTACCAAAGATGCCAAATCGGTTGCTTTCAAAATTAATAAGTCGGGTGATGGCGTAACGGTGCACATGGGAGAGCGAGATCATAGACCAGAAGAAATATCCGCGATGATCCTCTCTAAGCTCAAAGCCGACGCAGAAGCTAAATTGGGCACAAAGATAACAGAAGCAGTGATTACTGTGCCGGCATATTTTAACGATGCCCAGCGTAATGCCACCAAGGCGGCTGGAACAATCGCGGGATTTGACGTAAAGAGGATAATTAATGAGCCCACAGCCGCGGCTCTTGCCTACGGCTTCAATAAGCGCAAGGACGAAAAAATAGTTGTATTTGATTTTGGTGGCGGCACATTTGATGTATCCGTGCTTGAGGTTGGTGGTGATGTGATCGAGGTCAAGAGTACGGACGGCGATTCGCACATGGGCGGCGAGGATATTGATCGTGAGATTGTAGACTGGATCGCAAGTGAGTTTAAAAAAGAATCAGGTATTGACGTGCGCACAGATTCGCTCGCGCTCCAGAGATTAAAAGAAGCGGCAGAGAAAGCTAAGCATGAGCTCTCTACTTCTCTTGAAACAGAAATTAACATACCCTTTATCACATCAGACGCCTCTGGCCCTAAGCATTTGTTACTCAAAATGACACGGGCAAAATTAGAGGGTTTATGCCAGACTTATATTGATCGCTCCATTCAAATTACCAAGCGCGCTCTTGACGCTTCTGGTTTCAAAATGAGTGAGATTGCTGAGGTGGTGTTAGTGGGGGGTCAAACTCGAATGCCGAAAATTCAGGAAGAGGTTAAAAAACTTTTTGAGGGCAAGGAGCCAAATCGTTCTATCAATCCAGATGAAGTTGTAGCAATAGGCGCGGCTATCCAGGCTGGTATTATGCAAGGTGATGTCAAAGACGTTCTCTTACTCGATGTCACACCACTATCGCTTGGGATTGAAACTTTGGGGGGAGTGGCCACAAAATTGATAGAGAAAAATACTACTATTCCGACTGCTCGCTCTCAAGTCTTTTCAACTGCCGCGGATAATCAAACTTCTGTCGAGATCCACGTAGTGCAAGGTGAGCGCGAGCTTGCAAATGATAATAAAACTCTAGGCAGATTCACGCTCGAAGGCATCCCTCCGGCCGGCCGCGGTCAACCACAAATTGAAGTAACATTTGACATAGATGCGAACGGGATCTTGAGCGTGAAGGCAAAAGACAAGACATCCGGAAAGGAGCAATCAATCAGAATAGAAGGTTCAACGGGATTGTCGAAGGAAGAGGTCGAGCGTATGAAGCATGACGCTGAAGTACATGCTGAAGAAGACAAGAAAAAGAAGGAATTAATAGACACCCGCAACATGGCAGATGCACTAATTGTGACAGCCGAGCGGGCAGTGAAAGATGCAGGAGATAAAATTAACGCCGAACTTAAAACTGCGATAGATGAGAAAATTGCAAATTTGAGAAAAGTTAAGGACATCGGTACACAAGAGGAAATTAAAAAAGCATCTGACGAGTTAGCAGTCGAGATTCAGAAAATTGGACCGGAAATGAATAAAGGCCAGGTATCTCAACCTGATCAAAAATAATGCGAAAAGATTATTACAAAGTTCTGGGGATAGAAAAGAATGCTTCAAAAGAAGATATTAAAAAGGCTTTTCGTAAACTTGCCGGTGAGCATCATCCAGATAGAGGCGGCAACGAGAGTAAGTTCAAAGAAGTAAACGAGGCTTATCAAGTGCTATCAAATGATCAGAAGAGAGCAGAATATGACACATATGGGCAAACTTTTTCTGGGGCTGGCGCTGGGGGCATGGGCGGAGCTGGGTTTAGCGGCTTCAATGGCTTCGACATGCGTGGGTTCAGTGGGATGAATACTGACGGATCGGGCGTAGAGTTTGATCTTGGCGATATATTCTCTGATTTTTTCGGTCAAAGCAGGAGATCTGGAACACGCAGGGGTAAAGACATCTCGATAGATGTGCAGATCCCTTTCACTGATTCAATTTTCGGCGTCGAACGCACAGTGATTATTACTAAGCATTCTAATTGCAGTGAGTGTTCTGGTTCAGGAGCTCGCAAGGGCACAAGTCTTGATAAATGCAAAACCTGTGATGGCCGAGGAACTGTGCGCGAATCGCGTGGGACGATGTTTGGTAGCTTCACTATGGAAGGAGCATGTCGGGACTGTGATGGTAAAGGCAAGAAGCCGAAAGAGATCTGCGAAGTCTGCAGGGGTGCGGGTATCGTGCGCAAGTCTGAAGAAATTGAAATTAGCATTCCAGCTGGCATCGAGAATGGCGAGATGATACGCATGACTGGCCTGGGCGAAGCTCTGCGCGGTGGCACACCCGGTGACCTGTATGTGCGCGTGCACGTAGATCCACATCCAGTATTCAGACGTGAGGGTCTAGACTTGTTGATGGAATTGCCTGTCAAAATAACAGATGCCATTTTGGGTGCAACCTACACGATTCCTACACTAGAAGGTAACACCACTATCAAGATACCAGCTGGGGCAAATGATCGTGTTGTTCTACAGATTAAAGATAAGGGTGTGCCCGGTCGTGCAGGCAAGCGTGGCAGTATTCTGGTTAGAATTGCACTTAAGATGCCAACTAAGTTATCCGATAAAGCAAAAAGTTTGATAGAAAACTTGAAAGGAGAGGGTATATAATATCCCAATGCCAGAGATAATAGTTCGCATTACACAATTTATAGTTTCACTGCCGTTCAGACTAGCTCTGGCTATTTTTATTAACCTCAAGATTGAGGGGCTGGATAATGTATCTAGATTAGATGAGAGTAAGGGCATAATTTTGGCCTCAAATCATCACAGTCAGATAGATAGCATCGCGATAGCCTGTTCGTTACCACTATTTTCGAAGCATTTGCCAATTTATTTCGTCTCTTTAGATCAAAAAGAGTACGTCAGATTTCCTATTGGGAAATATTTCTATGGCGGGCCGTTGTTCTCACTTTTGGGAGCTTATTCTATTAAATACGGTTTGCGAGATTATTCTGTCACACTTTCAAAACATATTGAGCTAGTCAAGCAAGGCAAAACAGTCATGATTTATCCAGAAGGCGGGATTGTGCTCGGGCACGAGCTTGGTGAGGCAAGAGGGGGAGTGGCTTATTTGGCCAAAGAAACAAGCGCACCAATTATCCCAATAGCAATTATGGGTGAGGAAAATATGCGTTGGTGGCAGTTCTTAACTTTCCAGAGAAGAGTCACCATTTCGTTTGGCAAGCCTCTCTATTTCAATGATATTGATGTAAAAAATGTGCCTGAAGAAAAACGCTATCGCCTAGCCGCCCAGAATATAATGCAAGAAATTAAACACTTGATAGACAAACAGCATCAGAAAGAACATGTACCACACCCGATTAGAATCAAGCCCAGATCAATTAAACAGCCAGCGTGATTATTATGCGCAAATTTATCATTATAGCTCTGCTAGTTACGATTTACGTGTTACAAGTTACACCAGCCAGCGCCGCCTCCCCTGATTGCACTGGCACCCTCACAACAAAAGGCACATTCTTTCAAAATTTTGAGCAAATTGAGTACAGTCCATCTGGCTTGCTTATCTTGCGCTTCAGAGTTAATCCAGCGCTGATGAATGGCAACCGTACCATCGATAGCGACGACTATCTTAGAAATGACGAATGCGACGCCGGCACAA
>JBBTXQ010000051.1:0-1923 GCA_038062165.1 Patescibacteria group bacterium | reverse complement strand
CGTGATAATCACAGATAAGTACGTCCCCAGAAGGCATGCCGTACCGATTCGGTTCTCTAGTACTCGAGACTATCTTGAGCTCTGGAAATGCTTCCATGCCAGTGCCTCCAATAATCCCAATCTTTGGTTTATTACTGTTTTGACCATATGAGTTCATTGAATACCTCCTCTCCAAAGATGCGACTGATTTGATCGACAGCAAGGATATCACCGTAAAGTTCTTCCGAACTCCAAGCACACCCTGCCCCACATAACGCCTTCGCGTCATTATTCTTAAATCCTTGATTATAGAGCGGTAGTCTTTTGCGCCACTCACGAACCAAGGGTTGATTCCAAATTCTGAAATCCTTGCCCACTTCCTTGACATGTCCAATACCTGCCTTGAAGAATGGGCAATTTGATATCTGACCATCTGGTTGTATCACAAGTTGACTACCATAACAGGTACAGTCATGAGGGAAGAAATCCTGCTCATTGAAAGCACGAACCTTCTTCTCTAACTGATATTCAGATCCAAACTTGTGACTATGAGAGTATCCGAGAACAGCCTTCGCCGCTTGCTCACAATACTGACCGACTCCGTCTTTACCAACCAGTTCAATCAGCTTTTTGCCTTTTATGAAATTGAAGCCGATTTTTTCGATTCCCAGTTTGGTAAGATAATCTGACACTCCTTCAAGTTGGTTGATATTCTGTGGCGTAATGGTAACTGAACCAAATGTTCTGATCCCGCTTTTAACGAGCTTTTTGATAGCGATTATTACCGCTTCATAAGTCCCGTTACCGAGTATGTCGACTCTCAAAGAATCATGTACGGGCTTCGAACCATCAAAACTGACAACGACCATTATGCCATGTTCCTTGCACATCGAGACGATTGAATCATCAATGAGTAACCCGTTCGTCACTATCATCAAGCTAAGCCGGTCTGGTAATCCTATAATGCTTCTTATTTTCCTCAAGTACGGGAGTGACTTTTCAATAACTGTCTTATTCAACAAAGGCTCTCCACCATAGAAGATCACGAAATATTCCATATTTGGATCATGTGTCTCTTTGAGATGTTCATACCAGAGGTTGATTCCGGTAATAGCATTCTCTTCGGTTAACATAGATTCTCCAAACTTACGGGCGAGTTCTGGAACAAAGCAGTACCTGCAATTGAAATTGCAACCTTGTGAGGTCATCAGATACAGAGTTCCTGCTTGGCTATGCTTTCTCTGAAGCCGAGCAGACACCGCACCATACTCAGCTTGATCATCAATATCTTGATCAACTATCAGTTTACGTTTCTTTAGGCCTTCCACAAAAACATCATCACCTTTTTGATTTGATACGAATTGTTCCCATTTTTGCAGAGAACAATATATCGGATCAGGATGAAGTTCGTGAAATACGACAACTTGATCGTCCTTTTCTCTAACCTGAAGATATTTCGAAATCATATATACATTCTTTCGTATTTTGCTTCTAGAAAAATAACTCCCAACCACGAAGGCTAAGAGCTATTTCAGCCGAAGCTGTTGCTCAGCCTTATTCAGGCTTGACGGCGAACTTCTTCTTGAGATCCTCCCACTGTTCGCGAGTGAGCTGGACATTGCCACCGAAATCATCACGGATGAAAACAGTGGCAGGTTTCGTAAAATCGACTGTGGGGCAACACCCTTGCACTCCACACAGAGCGATTCTACCCTCTTCTGGAGTAGTACTTTTACTCATGTGTCTTGATTGTAAAGGACATTGTGGCATTGTGGCATTGTTGTAAAACAACAATTACAAACCACAAAATCTACTATTAAGAATATACCAACGACCCATCTTGTCAAGCGAACTAGCTAGGTAGTGTGGAGAATTATCAAAAGCCATATTAAAAGCCCATCATGGCGATATCACCATACATTCCGAAGGAGAAAATATGGGAGC
>JBBTXQ010000050.1:0-1292 GCA_038062165.1 Patescibacteria group bacterium | reverse complement strand
CGATCCCACTTGTCCCGCCGGCTCCACCGTCGTCCGACTCCATCCTCCCCCCCGTTATGGAGCCGCCGAAGAAAAAGTCTCGGGGAAAACTTATTGCCGGATTGGCCGCGGTTTTGCTGTTAGTTGTTTCAATCCCGTTGGCAGTTTTTGTAATTGGGCAGAGTACGGAACTTAGAGAGAAGGCTGCATTGGACGACGGAGGCGGTGGTTCGTGCACAAAGGATGCTGTAATAGATACGACTATAGATTCCAACGGCTGTACTCGTAATGTTCATACAAGGGAAGACTGCAGCAAATATAACGGTGCAGCTTACGACTGTCCTTCCACAGCCAAATGCGAAAAGGATAGAGCTGTAGGGCAGACAAAAGACAAAAATGGTTGTACACGCAATGTTCATCAAAGGGAAGACTGCACAACTTATGAAGGTGATCCATACGCTTGCCCTTCAGTTGGTGGAGGCGGTCCCGATGAGGGAACTGACGCAGATGCAGACACAAGTGCGTGCTCTGGGATTGAAAGAGCCGGGGCATTGGTACATGCGGGGGCAGAAGGGGTTAATCTTGGTAATCAGCAATATGCTAATTGCGAGACAGTAAAGCAATTTGTTGATAAATATAATGAATATGCAGGACGCGCCTGGGCAGCAGAAAGAGTATGCAACAGCAGTGTTCCGGCAGCAAAAGATGGACAGAATATTATTACCCAAGATGCGGGTGTTGTAGCCCAATACCTGGGGCTTGGAGCAGGAGGCTGCCAAGCTTGGGTTAACGCACACAACACAGAACTTGCAGGCAGCAGTGGTGCAACTGCAGCAAATCAATGTACTGGGGTTAAGATTTATAAACATCCATACAACACAAGCAATGAAGTCAAGGCTCCGTTTGGTGGAAAGCTTGCTGGAGGGGATCCTGTAAAAGTTTGTTTGGTTGTCTCTGGAACCGGAGGAAGACCGGAAGTTGCATTTGACGGAACAGATAATTGGGAATTTGCGGGAGACACGGGCCCCGGGGGCGAGCCTTGCAAACAGCATGATATTCCGGCAGGAGCATCAACTCTAATATTTAGGGCAAGATACTAAGAAATTACAAATGCTAAATGATAAATGACCAATGAATAAGCCATTAAACAAGAAAGCAGTAGTTTTGGTGATTCTCACAATACTCTTGGCTGGGATTGCTATCGGAAGTGCATTCTGGCTTTACAGTTTAAATACTCGTCCTGTTGCTCCAACTGCTCCCGAATCAAAACCTGCCGCTTCAGCTCCTGATTCTTGCGAGGGAACTGGAACAAT
>JBBTXQ010000049.1:0-5652 GCA_038062165.1 Patescibacteria group bacterium | reverse complement strand
ATTTTCCCGAAAATCACTCCTATTTTTCAAAGTTTTAAAACACAGTTGCCGCTCCCGACGCGTATTCTTATCGCCACATCAAATTTTCTTATTCATAACGGAGGATGGCTTTTGCTCGGGCTTGTCATTGCCTCTGTTCTCTATTTCTTTCTTTTGCGCGTACATGTGTTCCATCTTTTTGTTGACAGGATACTTTTACGTTTACCACTTTTTGGGAGGCTCTCGCAGTACTACAATCTCGCAAATACTTCGCGTACGATGGGACTCTTACTGCGAAGCGATATGGGTATTGTGAGCGCTTTCAGAATCGTAACGAAAAGCTCGCGCAATTTAGTTTACAGAGAAGCACTTGAGCGTATTGCCAATGAAGTGACGAAAGGGCAGAAGTTGTCTCTCCAACTAACACATAATCCAAAGCTTTTTCCGCCGATTTTTGCGCAGATGATTATTGTGGGCGAGCAAACAGGTAATCTTCCTACATCTCTGACGTATCTCTCCGACATGTATGAAGAAGAAATCAACGACCTCACCAAAAACCTAACAACATTAATTGAACCTGTCCTTATGATTGTCATGGGTATTGTCGTCGGCTTTATCGCGATTTCAATTATTACCCCGATGTATGGCATCACCCAGCATTTGCAATCTCCGTAAACCATTTATTATGATAGTTTCGCATAGAAATCAGCAGGGATTCACTTTAGTAGAGATAAGCATAACTCTGGGAATTTTCGCCATAATCGCCACATTTTCTCTATTGGCGAGCATGGATTTCTGGAGAAGCTATTCATTCCGTTCTGAACGCAATCTTGTAGTAGGAATACTGCAAAAAGCCCGTTCACAATCTCTATCAAATATAAATCAAATTGCTCATGGCGTGCATATAGAGCCATATCAATATGTAATTTTTGAGGGAGGTGTATATACTCCTGGTGACCCAAACAATGAAATTCATCAAGCTAATCCTTCTGTTAATCATAGCGGTATGACGGAAGTGCTGTTTGACCAGTTGAGTGGCAACGCGCATGTCACTCTCGGTGCTTTGATTTTGGACCAAGGCAGTAGTCAGTCAATAATTTCTATAAACGATGAGGGACAAATTGATTGGACAAATTAATAAAGAATCCGGAATAAGTACTCTAGAAATGCTTATCGCTCTCGCTCTTATTACTATAAGCATTTCTGCTGTCATACTGGTTGTCTTCGGTAATCAATCGGTTTCTGCTGATATTGTGACAAATAATGAAGCGCTTATAAAATCCCAAGCAATAATAGAGGATGCTCGGGCGCAGTCCCTGCTCGACTACAGTTCGGTTGTCACTACGAGTCCTGTAGTAGACGGTGTGTATACAAAACAAACAGTTATTGACCAAGCGTCAGTAACTCAGTGTGGTAAAGATGTCTACAGCACGGTGTCATGGAAAGGTGATGGCAATCGGAATTTACACATGCAATTTAAGACCCATCTTACAGACTTTGTTACTGCTTTTGCCGTGGGGCATTGTTCCGGTACACCACCACCTTCTGGTTGGAACCCGCCTGCAACTTTTGCTTCTAGTAATTTCAATCCCGGTAAGCCTACGGGCCTGGATATTTTGAATCGCATTGTATACATGACCTCTGATCACAGCCCATATCTTCATATCGCTGATACCCGTACTGCTACTCTGGGACAGAGCAGCGGACTGTTCGTGACATTTGCTAATAGTTTTGACGACGGTACTCAACTCAATGATATAAAAGTCACTCGATTATCTGACGGAAAAATATACGCCATGGTAGCGCGCGACACCAGCACAGACCAGTTTGAAATTATAGATGTTGATGATTTCCTAAATCCAGTATCTGTAGCTAAGCTTTCTTTAGCGGGTGTGGCCGGAGCAAGCCCAGAAGGATGGAGATTATTTTATTACAGTAACAAAGTCTATGTAGTAGCCCGATTTACCGCTGGACCAGAACTGCATATATTCGATGTAAGCACGCCAACTAGTCCGGTTGAGATTGGTTCTGGCACTGACTTGGGTAGAACCGTTGAGAGTTTAGCAGTCACTAAGAAAAATATTTCGGGAACTGACCATTATTTTATTTTTACTGCCGCTGATAAAAATAGTGCTGAAGTAAGCGTATTTGATATCGTCTATCCGACTGCCGCCACATACACATTTAATGAAATAACTGCTCCGGACCAAAATTTGCCGGGGAATCAGGATGGTGCCACCGCGCATTATTTGAATGGTTATTTATATTTTGGCAGAAATTCTGCGCCAGGCGGCAGTGATTTTTATATTTTTGATGCTCACAGTCCTCAAGGAGGATTGACCATAAAACAGGAGCAAAATATTAACACGAGTGTCCTCGGTGTCGTTGTGGCTGGGCCATACTCATTTCTAGCTACATCGAAAGCAAATGAGGAATTTCAAGTTTGGACATCTGACCCGGACCAAACACTTACAAAAGTAAATACTGTTTCTTTTAATTTTCCAAATCTTGTCAATAACGGCGTAGTGTACGAATATCCATATATCTATGTTATCAGCCAAGGCAATGATGCGTTAAGAATTTTATACACACCATGAGGAAACAATCCGGCTTCACCTTAATAGAAACTATGATTTATCTTGCGCTTTTTTCTATTATCATAGGAGGGTCGATGATTACGGCTTACAGCATCATTGAAAACAGTGACAAAACACAAGCACAAGTAGTTTTGCAAGAGGAAGCCAACTTTATGCTCCGTAAACTAGATTGGGCTATAACCGGTAGCAGTAGCATCACTCTTCCAATGGTTGGATCAAGCGGGACAGGTCTAGAACTAACTAAATCTATCGGCACTATAGAGTTTCAGTTAAATGGAAACAAATTACAAATAAAAAAGGGTGCTGGAGCATTTTTAGATTTGAATAATGCCAATGTCACTATAGACAGTCTCTTTTTTGCGCATGTGGCAGGAGGTGGGGGTAAACCGGAGTCTGTTGTTACCACATTTGTTCTTGTTGATAATTATGGGCACAACCAGACTTTTAGCCAGACCAAATACTTGCGAAAATGAGTACAAAGTATCAAAATCAGTCTGGTTTTATTGCTCTTATGTCTGCAATTATTATCTCTATGTTGTTAATTGTAATAACTTTTACCTTGAGCATGACCGCTTTCTTCGCTCGGTTTAATGTCTTACATTCAGAATACAAAAATATAAGCAGCAATCTGGCAGAAGGTTGCGTAGATGCTGCTCTACTAAAATTAATTAACGATCCAGCATACAACCCTACTGATGAAATAGTGTCCGTAGGGACACATAACTGCATGATAGTCTCTATAACACCCCTGACTTCACCACGCATCATTAACACTCAAGCACTCTATCCTGCTAGCGGTAGTGAAAAATCCTATACCAACGTGCAAGTAACAATCACTCAAAGTCCGAGCAGTATTGTGATACATGACTGGCAAGAAGTGGCTCATTTTTAATATTATGTAGAGAAGAACTTCACAAGACATAACTTCTGTGGTAGGTTGGTAGGCGTATTTGATAATCTATTGTTAATTAATAAGTAAGTCTTATATATGAAAAGAACCGCTCAAAACAGGGGTTTTACATTGATTGAAATTCTGGTCGTCATCGGCATCATCGCGATTTTGGCATCGGTTGTTATCATTGCTATCAACCCTGCTCGCCAATTCGCGCAAGCCCGCAACTCGCAGCGTGTGAGTAATGTCAATACCATACTGAATGCTATTGGTCAGAATGTAGCTGACAATAAAGGCATATGGACATGCGGTTCTGTTTATTTTTCAGCAGCAACCAGCAGTATTGGGACTTCAGGAAAAGACTTGGGATGTCTTGCTCCAACATATATCGCAAGTAGTATTCCTCAAGATCCAAGTAATGGAACAGACGCAGTTACCGGGTATGAAATATCAACCACGACTGCTGGTCGTTTTATGATATGTGCACCAAATGCAGCTGAGCCCGCAGTTACAGGAAGCGTAGCAATCTGCGTCATTCGCTAAAGATATTTTCTCCTAACATTAAAAAACTCTTCGCCTCCGTCAGCTGACGGAGGCGAAGGTGTGTGATGTTTTTTTGTTGAAGTATAATAAAGAGACTTAATAGTCTTCATATACAATATGTACTTCAAAAAAATACACGCTTTACTGTTGTTTCTCGTCCTTATGTTTTCTGCAACACTCGCTTCAGCAGCCACTCCGAGCGTAAGTTCGCTTGCGGTCAACCCATCCTCTATAAATCACGGCTATTCACTATCAGTCTCATGGACGATTGTTGACGGTGGGGGGCACTCGCTTCTTTTCACCTGCCCCGTGGGAGTAACTGTAAAGAGAGATGATGGAACAAACTTTCCATGCAATACCCGCCAATCAACGGGTTCTTTTGCCTCAGGCTCCGCGGGCTTCATAGTTTCCAATGTGAGCGGGACAACCAAATCGCTCCAGGTGCAGGTCATACCAAAAGATAGTGGCAGCAGTGAGTACGATGGGGGAAGCAAAAGTGCGACTGTTTATGTCGGCACCTCGCCTCAACCTGTCACAAGTTTTACCCTTTCCGCCACCAGTATCTCTCCCGGACAATCAGTGACGTTTTCTTGGATAGGTCCCGATATCCCTGGAGTAAACTTTCAGTTTGATTGTGTAAGCGGAGTTACCATGACATCCCCGAGCCAAAGTGGTGGCACACTTCCGTGCGCCACCCCAGCATTTTTAAGCGACTTAGCTTCATCCGGATCAGTAGATGTTTTTTTCACAAACAGTTCTTTCTCCTCGGCAGACATCAACGTCCGAATACTTCCGGCAATTGCATCCGCTACGTACGATGCGACGCATAGTTTATCAACCGCTTTCACTGTGTTGGGAAAAGCGGCAACTCTCGTACCTTCTGTTGGAAGTTTCACCGGCATTCAAACAAGTGTAACGCCGGGAAGCGCAGTCAATTATGACTTCTCGTGGGTCTCTTCAAACACTGCCGGAGTCAATCTCCAGATTCAATGCGGTTCTTATCTCACCGCATCCCTTCTTGCCGGTACGACAACAATAATGCAGCTTCCCTGCAACACTCCTGCACTCACGCAAGCACTCTCATCCATTGGAACTACGTCGATTTCTTTCTCAAACCAGAGCACCTATTCGCAAAGTCTTTCCGTCTCTCTTCTTCCGCAAAATGCCGACGGGACATATGACGCTACCAGGTCAAAAGCACTCTCCCTTATCATCCCGCCTGCTTCAAGCATTACAATGGCCAGCGTATCTGTCTTTCCAAGTCAAACAAGCTCGCCTACAGGAACAGCACAGTCAATTAAAGTTTTGAGAACCATAACTTTTTCAGTTGCGCTTCAAAAAGGCTCTCAAAATGCTCAAGTAAAGGCGTTGCAGCAGTTTCTCGCTCAAGATGGAAGCCTCTACCCCGAAAAGATTGTGAGTGGTTACTTCGGAGGCCTTACCGAGTCTGCGGTCAAGCGATTCCAGAAAAAGTACGGCGTTGCCAAGGAAGGGGACGCAGGATATGGCTTAATAGGGCCAAAAACTCGAGCGAAACTGAATTCTCTTGAGTACTTTTAACATCGCCCATACGCTATAATAAATAATAATCGGTTCCTAGCTCTTATTAACTAAATCTAAATAAATGGAATGTCCAGTAAA
>JBBTXQ010000048.1:0-5236 GCA_038062165.1 Patescibacteria group bacterium | reverse complement strand
CCTACATATTTTACATTGCCCCTAATGTACTGCTGTAAATCATTTGGAATCTGCTTACCCAAAATATGAAAAACAAACTTGCCCGGAGCTCGCTTCTCTACTATAGGCGCAATATCCTTGATAACATACAGGAGTGCAGATTTATTATGATGCACGTTATATGTAGAGCCCATGAAGAAAACTTTCAAGACATCGCGCTCTTTCACTTGCACTTGCTTATCTAGAACCTTGGCCAAACCTCGCAAGGGCAAAGTGCTAGTTTTGCCTCTCCCGCCCCAACGCTCATAAATTTTCTGCTCGTCAGGCGTAATTGCAAAGAGCCAATCACTTAGTCTAATGGTAATTAGCTCACTCACGAACTTGGGCAAGAATCTAACTAGATTTATTAGTGTATAGCCATCTTCTTGCAAAAAATGCCTGGCTTCGAAATTTATTGAACGCGTAATTACCGGAATCTTTCTCGATCTCACTAGTTTATAAAGTGGCCAAAGATAAGTGTAATCAAACCAAACAAGATCTGGGCTGACTTCATTTAGTAAGTTTTCAAAAATATCTTTTGTTGACTTGTGCGCGTATTCATAAGCGGCCCCGTCCCAGTTCCAGGGCAATAAATGCTTTAGCCAGAAAATAATCCCCTTCCTCTGCATGAAGGCATAAGGCATGGTTATCACTTTTATTCCCTCTTTTTCTTCAAATTTGCGTGCAAGAGAAAGATCATAATTAGGATGCACTTTAGACAAAACAGTTACTTGATAACCAAGATCGCGCAATTGCAACAAGTTGTAATAGCGATCCTTCTCGCAGGCGCCCGGTGGCGGCACTGGGAAGCGGGGCGTTACTACAAGTACTTTTTTAGAACTTTTTGATTGTCTTTCACCCATTGTGCCAATTTATCTAATCCCGCATCAATATTCACTCTTGGTTCCCAACCCAATAACTTTTTTGCTTTTCTTGTGTCTGCTACGAAAATTGGCTGGTCGCCGGGACGCACTTTGCCAAACTTCCATGATAACTTTTTGTCTGTTATCTTCTCTAATTTGGGCATAAATTCTATTAGGGACATTGTATTTTTCTGTCCTCCGCCAACATTGAACACTTCGCCACGAACTTTTTTAATATTTCTCAAACATAAGTCATATAAGTTAGTCAAGTCAGATACAAATAGCACGTCGCGCACTTGCTTGCCATTGCCATAAATTTTTACCGGCCTGTCCATGAGCGAAGCAATTGTGAACCATGCCACCCAACCTTGATCTTCAATTCCGAATTGATGCGGTCCGTAGATACACGACTGACGCAAGACAACAGTATCGAGATCGTAGATACGCGCATAGTCACGAATATACTGATCAGCTGTACCTTTAGAACAACCGTAGGGTGAGTGGAAATCAAGAGGCGCAGTTTCGTCCACGCCAAATTTAAGACTTTTGAATGAATATCTACTTTTCTCTTCAACTACTGCTTCGTGTTCTAGACCTCCGTAAACTTTATTGGTTGATGAATATAGCAATGTAGGCCTATTCTTGGAATTGCGGATCGCCTCAAGCACATTGAATGCACCCAGGGCATTGCGCTCGAAGTCGTCGCGAGGATTCTCTACAGAAGTGGTCACTGCAACTTGGCCGGCTAAATGCAGAACAGCAGAAACTCGAGTTACGGCATTTTTGAGCTTTCCCAGGTCACGAGTTATGTCACAGACAATTACTTCGAATTTTCCTTTGTAATTGCCAGTCAACCAGGCAATATTATCTTTTGCGCCGATACGTGAGTAGTTATCGAGAATAATCACAAACCAGCCCTTTTTGATAAAGTGCTCTGCGGCATTAATACCAATAAAACCAGCCCCTCCTGTAATTAAAAGTCTTTTCTTGCCATGAGCCTGTCGAATGGTCATTGCGATACTCTATACCTTTTTACCCAAAGCTCAAATGAGAGAGCCGCCCAGAGGATGGGAGCGTGGTAGGCTTTCTTTTCTATATGTTCACTTAAAAGTTTACCAAATTCTGGTTTGTTTTTGAAAAGATCTCGGCACAATTCTACAAATTCAGGCCTACGTAGCCACTTGGCCACCGGGGAAAAGAAGCCGCGCTTTGGCTCACTAAATAAGTATTGTGGCAAATCATTCATGAATGCCTCTTTCAAAATACCCTTGCCACCCATTTTCAATTTCTCTTTAACCGGAATAGTTGCGGCAAATTTGACCACTTCTAAATCAAGCAGAGGCACGCGTGCCTCCACGCTACTTGCCATATTCATTTTGTCTGTGCGCAAGAGCGCTTCGTCCACTAGCCATGTCTCACGATCCATGCGCATGAGTTCTTCTGTTGCATTTCCAGAAATCCTGTTCCCTTTTGGAAACAGTGTCTCCAAGAACTTGCGTGTGTTTTCGGATGAGATGGGCGAATCTTTCTGGATCATAAACTTGGCAAAACGAGACACTGGACTGCGATAGAAAGGAGTGAAATCTAGCAAGCGAGACTTTTGATATCTCGGATAGCCGCCAAACAACTCATCCCCTCCATCTCCTGTCAGAGCTACTGTCGCAAATGGTTTTGTGAATTGGGCAAGAACAATTTGTGGGATAACTGTGGCATTACCAAGTGGCTCATCCAAATGCCAAATCGCCTTCTCAAGTTTTTCTATCAAACAGTTACTAGACAGAAATACTTCATGATGACTAGTGTTAAAAAATTTGCTAGTGCGACGGGCTAATTCGAAATCTGCGTTAAACTTCTCACTCTGTTCATCTTCGCTCAATTCAAAACCAACAGAAAAAGTATCGACATCATTTCTGAATTTGCGCATACAAGCAAGTACAACGCTCGAGTCAATCCCGCCCGATAAGTACAAACCAAGTGGTCTGTCAGAAACAAGTTGTCTCTCCACTGCTTTCTCGATAATACTATTCAAATTTCTAACTCTCTCTCCACTTGGGAGCTTAGCTCCCAAGTCTAAGTTCCAGTAACGTGTAAATGTCAGCTTGCCGTTTCTTAATAGCGCATAGTTTGCCTTTGGGAATTTTTTTATATCCTTGAACAAAGTGAGGGGTTCGGGAGTAAAAAGTAGATTCATATAATGTTTATATGCATCACTATCAAGAGTGCGCGGAATGTTATGCTCTAGAATCCCCTTAATTTCTGAAGAAAAAATAAACTTTCCATTCTCGTGATAATAATATAAAGGCTTAACTCCCATTTGATCACGAGCCAGAAATAATTCTTTCTTAACGCTATCCCAAATAGCAAAAGCGAAAATGCCATTAAATCTTTTCAAACACTCACTCCCCCACTTTTGATATGCAGCCAGAATAACTTCCGTATCACTCTCTGTCTTGTACGGGTAATCGCTCAACTCTCGCTTTATACCTTTATAGTTATAGAGCTCGCCATTATAAACAATGACTAAATTCCCGTCGTGACTACTCATGGGCTGACTTGAACGCGAATCAAGATCAATAATGCTCAAGCGATTGTGACCAAGCGTAATCCCCTCTCCTGCAAAAGTATTAGTACCATCCGGACCGCGATGAGCAGTAGCCAAGTTCATCTTATCGCCCATCCTATGATCCTCCCAATTAAAGCCATTTACAGCGCACATATAATGACAGTATAACCCAAGTATTGCATTTCTGGTTGGGGAGTATAGTATTTAATTAGTGGTTCTCTACATCACGAGAGGAGGTGAACAAAGTGCGCTTTGACGACCAAATTTGCGACCACCCAGACGCTCTCATTGACAAGTCTGGCAACAAGATCTGCCTCAAGCACATCACTTGCTTCCACTGCGGCTTGCATATCAAGAAGGGTTTATCGTGGACAAAGCACCCGAAGGAACCCCACGAGAAGCCGCCCGAGCCCGCAGTACTCACGCCTGCGGAAGTCGCACGAGAGATGTCAAAAACCGACTCGCTCATGCGGGCTATGGAAAGTAGTGACTTCGACCTAAGCGACATGTTAATCATTGACAGTACTTTTCGACAAAAAGTCCGTGACAACTTGGGGATGATTGTCGAAAAGGTCTGTCTAGGTGGGGTCTGTGAGCCAGATCGCACTGACGCATGGCGCTACCTTCTCGATATTCTCCTTTCGCCTGCAGAGGATGGGGACAAGCTCGATGCGCTCAAGGCACTATATGACGAGAGTGAGCAATGCGACGAGCTCGACGATCAACTAATTAAGGTCGTCATCTCGATCACTGAACTTTTCCCCACTCCTCACAAGATCTAGCGGTCCCACCCATCAGGGTGAGACCGCTCTTTTATTACGCTTGTGGCATGTTCGGCACTGCGCCACTCGCTAGCTTATCTTCAAGGGCTACAAGTTCAGCTGAAACTCGTTTGTACTCATTAGTGAGTTCAGCCATGAGGCCTTTGTTCTCGCCTGCTTGTTCGGGCTTCATGATCAGAGCCTCGAGTAGTTCGAGCCTACCTCGTAACTCTCGCAATCGTACAAAGTCGTGATCTGATTCTTGGCCCTCTTTATTTTCTTTATTCATGATCTAGCCCTCTTGTTTAATTTTAACATTAACCATCAAGTAATCCACAAAAGTATACACCCACTGCAACCCTAGCGTCTATCGAGCACCTTCAGTGATATAATAGCGCTGGAAGGGAGGTCGCATGAGTGTAGCTGGAAAAAGAACGCGTTGGCGAGACGGGAATGCTTATCGGAAAAATGAACTGCGCATACTGCAGTTCTCGTCGATGAAGGACGTAAGACGAGCACTCGAACTCTTCTTCACAGCCGAGAACTTCGACGGCATGCCGTACGGGATTCTCGGCGGAATGACCATGCTCGTTACCGCCAGAGCCGCGAGATCATTCCGTGATCTTGGTGGGCGGGCACATGTCATCAAGCTCCCGGGTCATCGCGGACGGAAACGGAGAATGATTCCTTGTCTTCGCATCCGACAACGGTACCAGAAGCGTGCCGACTAACGCAAGATCGGCCAGCTAAGCTGGCCGATCGCTACATTCACTAGCATCATTATCATGTCAAAAGGTAATTATCAATCATGACAATGTCTTCGAGATCCTTCGGGCGATTGCAAGCAACTTTCCAAGTGCGCACATCAGTGAGAGAAGCGAAGGTAACGCCATCAATAACTTGAGCTCGACTCATGAGCTCATCAAATAATGGATTATAGCCATGGCCAAAATCCCAATTAGTGTGCATCTCGAAAACATCATGTGTAAGTGGCTTATCCTTGCCACCTTTATCTAAAAACTTCCAACCCT
>JBBTXQ010000047.1:0-2136 GCA_038062165.1 Patescibacteria group bacterium | reverse complement strand
AACCTAGACCCTGGAAATACGGTAGGCATTTAGGGCTCTGACGCTTAGTGCAGTTGCCAAGGCATAGATCGAGAATAGTGCAGCGGTATAGACAGCGTCTCCGAGCAAAGTGTTACGGAAAAAGGGCAACGCCAGTGTGTAACAACGAGCCAGACCGCTCCAGGTATGTGCGTACATACCGCTCGTTAGCCAGACGGCAAAATTGGTTACGACGAAGAAGAAGATCGAGCCACTGAGCGTTAATAAAGCTCCCTTGGCTATGTTGCCATTCTTCAGCCAGCGATTACTGGCAAGAGCAATCAAACCAAAAACACTCCAAGTTACTGGTACTAACGGATGTAAACCGATTATTAGATCAGAGATCATCATGGCCCCTAAAGGTACTAAAAGCGCATACCGCCTGGGTAAAAGAGCCCCGCCAAATATTGCAGCCGCAGCCACTGGCGCAAAGTTAGCCGGATGAGGTAGTAAACGTAGGCTAACTACAATCAGAACCAGACAAATTGCAAGCAATGTGTCGGCGGTAGATTTTTTCATTATTGAAGCTTCCACTCAATGATGTCGCCGGTGTGAGTGGTATAAGCTCCGGCGCCAATGTCTGCGAGTTTACCGTTGAGGTAAAACGACCAGTACTTAGGTCCATTGCCCTCTGTGCCATTGATGGCGGTGACCAGATCACCGAATGAATAGTGTTTTGTCTGGACGGTTGCGTATTTCTTTAGCAAATCAAGAGCATTTTGACCCTCGATGCCTTTGTATTTGACATCTGTGGTTTGTGAATTTAGGGTGCTGATGGTTGCTTTTGGTACGGCATCCTGTGAAGTAAGTGCCCCAATTACGCCAGTCCCGACAACCAACAGTGGTATGGCGATCGATAATAGTTTTGTTTTTGTGAGTAAGCTAGCTCGGCCCATAAAAAATCCTCCTTGCCCGGTTATTTTCGGACAAAAGAGGATGTGAGTGCACTACATTCTATCTTGCTCGAGATTGCCTAACCAAAGGCTTTGCTGTATCGGACTTACCATGAGACAAACTACGTTTTTCTCATCGCGCCAGGCGCGGAATGAATCCGACGCTTGGGCTGCTCTTTTCCTTAGAAAAGAACTGGATTACCGTTGCGGCACAGTGCCTGAATTTCACAGGCTTCCAGCTATTAATTTGTTAACGTAAATTTATGATAACACAATTGCCTTGGCTCCGGAGGCCAGACAGCGGACTGCGAGCGAGCTGGATGACCGAACCAGCGACCACGTCCGACTTTGTCGTGCTGTCGCTGGCCGACCCGCTCCAAAGCCAAAAATAAAACCCCCTTTTCAAGAGGGCCTTATTTTGGCTCCCCCTACACAACTCAATCAGCAACCTATCTTTGGAGTATCAAGTTGATAGCAATTACCTTCGGGATTTGGCCAAACGACTAGGGTTACGGCGTACTTTGCTTACTGCTGCCACTGTTTAGCGGGTTAGCTTATAGCCCCTTGAACAGCTGTTCCAGTGATATACCAAGCGATTGAGCAATCTTAAAGAGCGTTGATAATGTCGGCTTGCGGCGTCCTTGCTCTATAAAACCCATATGCGAGCGGTCAATACCGCTTTCGGTAGCAAGTTTTTCTTGGCTCATACCCTTAGAATTACGGGCTTTTACAATTCGCTTGCCTAATTCAGCATAAATATGGTCAGCGGATGTTTTATTCACGCTTTTAGAGTATTGATTACAAAAGTAAGTAACCACTTACAAATGTCATCAAATGTTATATACTGATGACAAATGTAATCACAGGAAAGGACATTCTATGGCTGATAAAAATAAGAATTGGTTTGCACGACACAAGGTGCTTACTGTAATACTGGCTCTAATTGTGTTGGGTGTAATCGGTAGTGCAGCTGGCGGCGGCAATAAAGCTACCAATTCTACGACCAGTAGTAGCTCATCTTCAAATACAGCAAAATCTGATAATAAGCCTCAAATGGCTAAGATTGGCGGAGCTGCCCGTGACGGCAAGTTTGAGTTTGTGGTTAGCAGTGTGCAATGCGGTGTCGCCTCGGTTGGTGATAACCCATACCTTACTAAAACTGCACAGGGTCAATTCTGCTTGCTTAATGTAACTGTTAAAAACATTGGCAATGAAAAGCAAAGCC
>JBBTXQ010000046.1:0-10829 GCA_038062165.1 Patescibacteria group bacterium | reverse complement strand
TTTAAAAATAATTTATTAAGAAATGGCACACATCACAAATCGCGCAGATTCGAAAAAAGTCGGAAGGGCTAAGAAAGTTAAGTGGCCCAAGGAGATAGTTAAGCGCGATGGGCGAGTGGTGCCTTTTGATCAGGAGCGGATTGTGGCCGCAGTGACTAAAGCGATGCTGGCGGCCGGAGAATTACGTTCCGGAGCGCCCGAAATTGTGCGTGACGGAGTGATCATGGAGTTGCAAAAGGTGCATGTTTCAACACCCAATTTCGTTCCCACGGTTGAGACAGTGCAAGATAACGTTGAGAAACAGCTTATTTTGAACAAATTCCCAGCTACGGCCAAAGCATACATATTATATAGACAGAAGCATGCCGAGATGCGTGCTATGGGTCGCGAAGTGCCGGAGAAAGTTAGAGAACTTGCGAACGAGAGTTCCAAATATTTCTCAAACAAACTTTCAGAACTAGTCTATTACACTACATACTCGAAGTGGATGCCGGAAGAAGGTAGACGAGAGACCTGGATCGAAACAGTTGATCGATACATGAACTTCATGCGTGAGAATTTGGGCGAGAAGTTGCGCGAAGATGAGTACGCTGAAGTCAGAGCCTCGATGCTCTCGATGCGTTCGATGGGCTCGATGCGCTTGCTCTGGTCGGCGGGGCCTGCCGCGCGCAGGAGTAATGTTTGTGCATATAATTGCTCGTTCATTGCGCCATCGTGTTGGCAAGATTTCGGCGAGATCATGTACATATCCATGTGTGGCACGGGCTTGGGCTTCTCGGTTGAACAACAAACTGTGGGACTATTGCCAATGATCGAACGTCAAAGTGGTAAGAAGTTGCCAACTTATGTAATCGAGGATAGTCGCGAAGGTTGGGCTGATTCTCTTGTGCACGGGCTCGGAACCTGGGCTAAAGGTCTTGACGTTGATTTCGATTATTCCAAACTTCGCCCAGCGGGTTCGCGCCTTGTGACTATGGGTGGGCGATCGTCTGGACCGGATCCATTACGCAGATTACTTGCCTTTGCCCGCGAGAGATTGCTTGCCAGGCAGGGTAGGCGTCTGACTAGTCTCGATGTGCACGATCTTGTTTGCATGGAAGGGGAGATTGTGGTAGCTGGTGGCGTTCGCCGTTCGGCTCTTATTTCTATCTCTGATCTTGATGATGTGGAAATGCGCAATGCCAAAAATGGCCAATTCTACCTACAGAATCAGCAAAGAGCCATGGCCAACAATTCGGCCGCTTATAACGAGAAGCCTTCGGTCGAGGTATTCTTAGACGAATGGAATAATTTGGTCAAATCTGGCTCTGGTGAGCGGGGGATCTGGAATCGCGGGTCGCTCAAGAAGCAGTTACCAGTTAGGCGTTGGAAGCTATTCGAGCGTGATATGTGGCGCTCTGGGGTCAATCCTTGTGGTGAAATAGTTCTCAAGTCAAAAGAATTTTGTAATCTTACAGAAGTTTGCGCTCGCAAAGAAGACACAGAAGAGACGCTCATGGAGAAGGTGAGAATTGGCGCGATCTTGGGTACTTATCAAGCAACACTCACTAATTTTGGATACCTTTCGCCTGAATGGAAAAAGAATTGCGAGGAAGAAGCTCTTTTGGGCGTGTCTATCACTGGCCAATGGGACTGCCCGGCTTTGCGTAACCCCAACACTTTCAGAAAATTAAAAGAAGTGGCCATCGAGACTAACCGTGAGTATGCAGCCCGTTTTGGAATCAGACCAAGTGCCGCAATAACATGTGTCAAGCCATCCGGCAACACATCCCAATTATTTAATTCCAGTTCCGGCATGCACCCGAGACACGCACCTTACTATATAAGACGTGTGAGGATTGAGGGACATAATCCAATCTTCAGGATGCTTAAAGAAGCAGGCGTGCCCTATTTCCCAGAAGTGGGCCAGAATGTTGACACAGCCACAACCTTCGTGCTCGAGTTCCCAATCAAGGCGCCCGACAAGTCTGTTTTCAAAGATGACATGACGGCTATCGAACAGCTCGAATATTGGAAAATGGTCAAAGAGAATTTCACCGAGCATAATCCGTCTACTACAATTTCGGTAGGAGATGGTGAGTGGTTGCAGGTAGCAAACTGGATCTATGCCAATTGGGATATGGTAGGAGGCCTCTCGTTCTTGCCGCGTTCTAATCATGTCTATCGTCTAGCGCCCTACGAAGAGATCACGCGCGAACAGTACGATGAACTGGTCAAGAAGTTCCCTGAGATTGACTTCGCCAAACTTGTACTCTATGAATACGACGATGCCAATGCCAACCAAGGCGCCAAAGAACTAGCGTGCGTATCCGGAGTCTGCGAAGTAGACCTGCCTACCGGTCAGGCAGGCGTCTCGATGTCTGATCTTGTGAAAGAAGTCAAAGCATAGCAAAACAGACTGCTTGCGCAGTCTGTTTTGATTTGTTTGTGCGGGTCTATAAGCCGGATTCTGTTTTGACGCCCATTTGTCTTGGTCCAGTGTTGCCACCGAGACTCTTTGCGAGCACTCCCCGCCATAATTTATAAAATTAGGGCGGGGCACGACTCTTGCACACGGGTAAGTATTTTGCTCCGACGCCAGCTTGCGCTGGAGTACGGAGTCCTCGATTTCGTTTACGAAATCGGGACCGTTTCAGCCGGACTTAACCGGGTCGTTTCTGTTCTCAACTCTTGGATTACTCCAGGTGGGCGTTACCCACTACCTGTGCCTAACGAAAGGCCATGTGTCCGGACTTTCCTCTCCGTAGAGCGGGCATCCAACACGCACATTCAAATTATATCATATCCTACTACAAAATCAATCTAAGACCTCTTTTAGGCCTTTTTAGGCCTTCTTTCTGGGCGAAGTTTTCAAGTTCGGAGATGTTATAGACCCTGTAGCCATTCTTGTTGCGCCGTGCCTTAAGCCTGCCAGCCTTGTCCCAATTACGCAGGGTCTCTACAGAGACCCTAAGAATTTCAGCCGCAGATTTGATAGTTACCAAGCCGCTTGTCATCCCGTTAGAAGCTACTTACGTTTGTTTGTAATTGGTTTAGCATAGTGTATTGACATTATGGCGCTAGGCTTCTAACGGGACCATATGTTAAAATGATTTTATATGGAAGCAGAGAATATTACTAGTCCCGCCCCGAAACCCGCCCACAAGTTAATATATTGGGCTTTCTCCCTACTTACTTTCATCCTGTCCTTTTTTGTAACCTTCGGAGTTTCAGGTTCTGCCTATGCCGACAAGCTAATTCTTTTTTCTACAATTGTTCTGGTTAGCTTTTTTGCCTTTGTGATCAGTAGATTACGAGAGGGGATTATTATCTTGCCACGTTCGATCGCGTTTTACATTTCTGTTTTACTTCTGCTCGTTTACTTAGTTGCTTCTATTTTTTCTCTTAATTCCAGCGCCTCGTTCGTAGGGACTATATTTGATACAGAAACTTTTTGGGTCATCCTATTTCTCGTGATGAGTATATATCTGGTAAGTATGGCCTTTAACTCCCTCGGTCGTTTAGCTATGTTATTTATCTCTCTATTTGCCTCATCCCTCATTTTGTTCATTACTCAAGTAGTGAGTATGATGTTTGGGAGTGGTAGTAATCTTTTTGGCAGTTGGTATGACTTGGGAATCTTTTTTGGTCTCACTACCTCTCTTGCGCTTGCCTCCTGGCAGTTCGCCCCGCGGGTCACCTTTTTCAAGTGGGCAAGCATAGTAACTTTTTTAATTTCTGGAGTCGCGCTTATTTTTACTAATTTCATTTTGGCTTGGATTCTGGTAGCTATCTTCGCACTTAGTCTAGGTATTGTCAGTTTAACGATGGGGAATAAGAGTGTGCCGATATTACCTTGCATAACTTTTGTGCTTGCGCTCGCTTTTATTATTTTTGGTGGGCAAGGGAGATTGCTGGGGAACTTGGTTGATCGAGTGACACCTGCTCCACTTGATGTACGTCCTTCATGGCAAGGCACGGCTGAAGTGGCGATCCAGTCATTGAAAGACAATCCATTGCTGGGAGTGGGACCAAACCTTTTCCAGAGACAATGGGTAAAGTATAAACCCGCGTCCGTTAATCAGAGTCCATATTTTGCCACCGACTTTAATCATGGCGTGGGTTATATTCCATCAAGTTTAATAACCGTCGGCCTGATCGGATTCTTGGCATGGCTTGCGTTAATTATTTCACTAGTTTTTGAAAATTTCGCAAATCTAAAAAAAGTCAAATCGCTAGTAGAGCCAAATAGCGTTTATATAATTTCTACCGCTGTTGGCAGTATGTATCTCTGGGTAATCAGCATTCTGTATGTGCCATCATTGCCGATTATAATTTTTACCGCTATCTTAAGCGGAGCCACGATAGCCTGCGGTATATTAGTAGGACGGACAAGCACAACTATAATACCTTATATTAGTTTTCCCAAATCAAAACTTTTGATTCAGACACTTTTTGTAATCCTGGCCATAGGCGCTATTTCTGTTTTTTATCTATTTTTCCAGAAATACCGCGCGTGGGCGTACTCGAGCAGAG
This sequence comes from Patescibacteria group bacterium, assembly GCA_038062165.1. Taxonomy (GTDB): domain Bacteria; phylum Patescibacteriota; class Minisyncoccia; order Phycocordibacterales; family DATDSR01; genus DATDSR01. Next base: position 6,314 of record JBBTXQ010000046.1, on the reverse strand, counting down.
GTGATGTGCAAAAAGCCTTAACAATTGATAATTCTGACACATACCAGCGACTTGTTTCGGAGAGATATATGACAGATCTCGAGGCCATAGTGGCCGACACAAGCGAAGACGATAAGGCGAAATTACAAGAAGAATTCTCCAACCAATTTAACTTTGCGGTCGAAGCGGCTAAGAAGGCTACGGAACTCGATGGTACTAATTATAATAACTGGATTATGTTGGGTCGGGTTTACCAGGCTGCACTTAGTGTTGGTGTTTCGGACGCTTCAAGTTATGCAACTGATTCTTATGCAAAAGCGATTGAACTTAATCCCACTAGCCCAGCACTAAGGCTTGAGCTCGCGCGAGTTTATTTACAAATGGACGACAGAGAGAATGCCTTAAAGTATTTGAGTGAGGCTCTTGCCTTGAGGAGCAATTATCTTGAAGCAAGCCCGACACTTTTCCAACTGGGTTATCTAGAATACAAAGAGGGTAATTATACGCAGGCGCGCCTTTACCTAGAACAAGCGATCATTATTAATCCAGACTACGCCAACGCCAAATATTTTTTGGCTCTCACCTATTACGAATTAGGCGATCCTAATCAAGCCGGGGTGCTATTTGAAAACATTCTTTCAACTAATCCGAATAATAAAGATATTATGGATGCCATTGCTAACTTAAAGGCCGGTTTGCCCCCCATAGCCCAGTAATTATTTGTGGTCGAGCGCTTAAAAAGAATTTTTCAAATGCCGTTAGAGAATTTGCACGACGCGGCCCTTGTGCTTGCTATCTCTGCTATAGCTTCCCAAATTCTAGCACTCCTACGAGATAGAATATTTGCCCACATCTTTGGAGCAGGCACTGCCCTCGATACTTATTATGCCGCATTTAAGATCCCAGATTTACTTTTCACTACCGTTGCCTCTTTAGTTTCTGTTTCAGTTTTAATTCCATATTTCACTCGGGAGATAGAGAGAGACGCGCACAGGGCTCACGAATTTCTAGATTCTATTTTCACTGTTTTCTTTAGCCTGATCACTATCTTGAGTCTTTTGGCTTTTTTATTTATGCCCTATATCGCTCCACTGGTTACTCCAGGATTTAGCCTGTTTGCGAGAGGGGAGATGATAGAACTTTCGCGTATTTTACTACTTGCCACTCTTTTTCTAGGCTTGTCTGGATATGTATCGAGTATCGTGCATACATTTAGACATTTCTTGGTTTCAGCCCTTTGCCCTATATTCTATAATCTCGGGATAATTCTTGGTGCACTATTGCTTTATCCAATCTTTGGTTTAAAGGGACTTGTTTGGGGTGTTGTACTGGGAGCACTTTTCCATCTTGTTATACAATTGCCAGTGGTCATAAATGTTGGATTTTTCCCTAAATTAATTCGCAGGATCGCTTGGTCGAGAGTGAGAGAAGTTTTCCTTGTTTCAATCCCACGCACTATTACACTCGGGGTTAACCAACTCGTTTTAATTATGATTACCTCTATGGCTTCTTTTTTTGCCATAGGGTCTATAACTGTATTTAATCTTGCTTTAAATCTGCAATCTGTTCCACTTGCGGTTATTGGCGTCTCTTATTCAATGTCGGCCTTCCCTACACTATCCAGATTATTTATAAGTGGGGAACGTACTGCTTTTGCCGCCCAGATTGGTCTGGCCGCGCGAAACATAATTTTTTGGTCACTACCGGTCACGGCCCTTTTCATTGTTCTCCGGGCTCAGATCGTCAGAACTATCCTGGGCACGGGTGCCTTTGATTGGACTAGTACTCGTTTGGTGGCCGCCTCACTTGCGATTTTCGCCCTCTCGGCTCTTGCCCAAGGACTCTCCTTCCTTTTCGTCAGGGGATACTACGCCTCTGGTAATACTCGAGTCCCACTTCTCGTTAACGTGTTTTTCGGCATAGCAATTATTATTTTTGCCTTTTGCTTGAAATTTGTTTTCAACGAAAGTCAGATGTTTAGATATTTTTTTGAAACTCTTTTTCGAGTAGAAGGTCTCTCTGGTACCGAGGTGCTTATGTTGCCACTTGCCTTTTCGATTGGAGCAATCGGCAACGCTCTAGTCTATTGTTTGCTTTTTGTGAAGAATTATCCCAAGGAAGTAAGTAGTTTTTTTCGCACCTTTCGACATACATTTTACTCGTCAGTCCTAATGGGGTTTGTGTCTTATGAGTGCCTTGCTATCTTTGATAATTTGTTTAATCTAGAGACTCTGCCTGGAATATTCATGCAGGGTCTGCTCTCTGGCATTATCGGTATTATTGCTGGAATTTTACTCTTAAGAATTCTAAAGAATGAAGAAATAGAAGAGTTAGCAGTTTCTCTCAAAAGAAAGTTCTGGAAAGCGCAACCAGTGATCCCAGGCCCTGAAGAAGCAAGATGAATATACGTAACTTTTCTATCATCGCCCACATTGATCACGGCAAGTCCACACTTGCCGATAGAATGTTGGAACTTACCGGCACTATCGAGAAGCGCAAAATGCGCGATCAAGTCTTGGATAGAATGGATCTCGAGCGCGAGCGTGGTATCACTATCAAGATGCAACCAGTCCGAATGGAATGGCAAAACTTTATTTTGAATTTGATAGATACTCCCGGGCACATCGATTTCTCATACGAGGTTTCGCGCGCCCTCACTGCAGTTGAGGGTGCTATCCTGCTAATAGACGCCTCGCAGGGTGTTCAGGCACAAACCTTGTCCGTCCTAGAACTTGCCCGGGCGCAAAATCTTGTCATAATCCCCGTGATAAACAAAATAGATCTGCCACATGCCGACCCAGAATCTGTAAAAGACGAAATAGTTAATCTACTTAATTGCAAAAAAGAAGAGATTCTTTCTGTCTCCGGTAAGACTGGTGAAGGGGTGAAAGAATTATTAGCCGCGATAGTAGAACAGATTCCTTCACCCAAATCACCAGCTAAGATTTCCGGTTACCCGGTAACCGGAAATCTGCAGGCTTTAATTTTTGATTTTGCCTATGATACGCATAGGGGAATTATTTTGTTTTTGCGTATTTTTGACGGACAAATAGAAAGATTAGATAAATTGAAGTTTGTCTCATCTGGCAAAGAATTCGGAGCAATAGAAGTGGGCGTTTTCAAACCAGACGAGCTTATCACTGGCAAACTAGAATCAGGCGAAATCGGTTACGTAGTCACAGGGCTTAAAGAGCCTGGGGTGGCGCGTATTGGCGATACGGTCACAAGTGTCAAGTCGCCCGCCGTTAGCTTGCCCGGATTTGGTAAGCCAGACCCGGTTGTGTGGGCAAGTGTCTACCCAGAAGATCAGGGCGACTTCGTACTCTTGCGTCAGGCCCTCGAGCGTCTGTCACTTTCTGATTCCTCACTGTCATTCGAAGAAGAGAGTTCGGGAACACTGGGAAGAGGATTCAGGTGCGGATTCTTGGGCATGCTTCACATGGAGATTATTACCGAAAGATTGAAGCGTGAATTTAATTTATCTTTGATTGTTGCCTCACCCACCATCACATATGAAATAGAAGACTTGAAAGGAGTGAGAAAAAAAGTTTATTCAGCCACCCATTTCCCAGACGAAGGAAGTTATAAATATGTATACGAGCCGTGGGTGAGCGTACGCATTATCACACCCACAACCCATGCAGGCGCGCTTCAGGTGCTCTTCCACGAACACGAAGTTATGCAAACCAACGTAGAGAACTGGTCTGGCGAGAGAGTGAGTATAGAGGCCGAGATGCCCCTGCGCGAACTCATGCGCGGCTTCTTCGACGAGCTCAAGAGTCTCACCAGTGGTTACGGCTCTCTCTCATACAAACTAATCGAATTACGTCCGGCTGAAATTGCGCGGCTAGATATGTTAGTCAACGACGAGCGAATCGCGGCATTCTCGCGCGTAGTATCGCGTCGTAGGATAGAAACCGAAGCCAATTCAGCAGTAGACAAGCTTGAAGAGTTTATACCCAAGCAAATGATTGAGGTTAAAATTCAGGCCAAAGCACTAGGCAGAATTATAGCGGCCAGACGCAAATCGGCCTTGCGTAAAGACGTGACAGATTATTTATATGGCGGTGACATAACTCGAAAAATGAAATTGCGAGAAAAGCAGAAAAAAGGCAAGAAAAAAATGCAAGCCCGCGGCACTGTCCAGATCCCGCATGAAGTGTACTTGAAAATGACCAAAAGCTAACTCAGTAGGGAGGGTATATATAGTACGACCATTCCGATTACTAGAATAATGGCCATGATGGCCCAGAAGGCCTTTAGTCTTTTTTGATTTTTCTTTTCGAAAAGCATTATAGTGAGTATAATAAAATAGTGAAGACACATCAAGCACGAGGCAAGATCTATCATGGCTGGCGACGAGTAGCCTATTCTATCCCTGTCATCTTTTTGACTTCTTTGTTTATGATTATGGCAGGAAGGGCTACATGGCGGGTGTATAGCAGATGGTCAGAAGCGCGACAGGCCCTTAGTCAAGTGAGAGAACGCAACCAGGAAGAGATTACTCGCAAAGAGAATCTTAAGGAAAGTGTGGCCAAGCTCAAAACAGAACGAGGTTGGGAGGAGGAGGTGCGCAATAATTTCCAAGTAGCCAAGCCCGGCGAGGGTGTGATAATAATAGTAGAGTAGCCCGCCTAAAGCCCTCTGGGCATTAGGGTGGGCTAAATTCAAATGCACTATACATACATACTCTCGTGTACGGACAATTTTGATAAGAATTGCTTTTACGTTGGGTACACTGCCGATCTCAATGAGAGGGTGCGTAAACACAGAAGCGGGGCAACTCAAACTACTCGTCGATTCAAGAGTATTAAGTTAGTATATTATGAAGCATGCTTGTCGGAAACAGATGCAAGAAGAAGGGAGCTTGAGTTAAAGACCGGGTTTGGTCGGGGGTACGCAAAGAGAAGGTTGAGAGATTATTTAAGTAAGCGGGTATAGTTCAGTGGCAGAACGAGTGCTTCCCAAGCATTAGACGCGAGTTCGATTCTCGCTACCCGCATACATATATGTTCAAAAGAGTTATAGAAGATTTTGCTTGTGAATATTGTGGCGCAGAGGTGGAGGGCGACGGCTATACTAATCACTGTCCCAGATGCCTTTGGAGTTTGCACTTAGATAATGAACCGGGTGATAGGGCGAATAATTGCAATGGTCTAATGGAGCCTGTCTCATATCTGTATTCAAGTTCGGGATCGAGCATTATGCATAAGTGTGTTAAATGTGGTACAATTAAGAAAAATAAAGCGGCTGATAACGACAATTGGGATGCAATTCAAGCGATACATTAAGGATATAGTTTACGGTGCCAACGACGGCATGGTTACTACTTTTGCTGTTATCGCTGGCGTAGTAGGGGCTAGTTTGCCTTCTACTGTGATACTCATTGTTGGTTTCGCCAATCTGCTTGCCGACGGTTTCTCTATGGCCGTGTCTGACTATCTCGGCACCAAGAGCGAATGCGAGGCCAAAGAAGGGAATGTAATAGAGTGTGACCCAGCTCACTTGTGGCGCTCCGCTTCTTACACATTCTTTTCGTTTGTTATTGCTGGACTCGTGCCGCTTATTCCCTTCCTATTTACTCTTGAGAGCAATACCGCGCTCATCGTTGCCGCTATCGCAACGGGCGTGGGGCTATTCATTATCGGCGCTTTGCGCAGTCACTACACCAAGAAGCATTTCGTTACCTCTGGTCTCGAAGTTTTGATAGTGGGGGGAGCGGCCGCTGTAATTGCCTACCTAGTTGGCTTGTTTATCAAATCATTAGTGGGTTAATATGCCACCGGGAGGAATCGAACCTCCATTTAGAGTTTAGGAAACTCTCGTCCTATCCATTGAACGACGGCAGCCTCGCGTGTTATAATAGCACATACTTATGATCGTAGATCAGAATGAGAAAATAGAAGAAGTACTTAAACTTGAACGGGAGAATCACGCCTTGCTCAAGAGTATGCGTGCCCGCCAGAGATGGCATACCCTCTTCGTCATCCTATATTGGGTAGTTCTTGGTGGCATTGCCGTGGCAACATATCACTTCCTTGAGCCGTATCTCAAGACGTTGCTCGAGAGTTATAATAAGATTCAAGAGGGGATAGGCAAGATCAGTAATTTCTAGGATCAAGCTGGTGATCAACGGAGCTTTTTCACCGACATAATTGAGAACCATATGGAGTCGTGCTAAGATTACCCGCATGCCGGGGTAGCTCAGTTGGTAGAGCATCGCTCTGAAGAAGCGAGGGTCGGCGGTTCGATCCCGCCCCCCGGCACAAATTATTTATTGATTCTGGCTGGATTTGACTTTTACTTTGTGGGTTTTGTTCTTGTCTGATTTGGGC
>JBBTXQ010000045.1:0-14879 GCA_038062165.1 Patescibacteria group bacterium | reverse complement strand
GCGGAAATGAAACCGTGACAAAATGTCACGGTTTGAAAATGCTTGCTCCAGACGGAAAAATGCGCCTTACTGATGTGGCCGATACCGAGACAATGCTTCGCCTCATCCAATCTATTCCATCTCTCGAACTTAAAACATCATGATACGAACAGGAGCTACCATCATACTTGTGCTGTCAATTATCACTGTAGTATTTAGTCTGGCGAATTTTGTTTTTTACGCATGGGGAATTGAAAATTATTACAATGTCGGGTGGGGTGGGTTGACGAATATAGGCAAGACTTTGGTGGTGGATTCAAATTTCTCTTGGGGATTGTACGCAATTGCCTTTCTGATTCTCGGAATATCCGCCCTTATTCTTCTGATCAAACCACAGGCATCGTCTGTGCATCGCTTTATGCGTCGCGTTTTAATTGTGCTTGCATGTGGTTTACTGTTGACTACACTTCTTTTTTCATTGATATGGAAATCGTTTGGTTTGTCATTCCACTTTTTCCTTCGATATGCTTGGCTCGGTGTCATGTACTACTTGGTGAGTAGGACCTCAAAACACGTTATTCAAAACCAACCATGACCTACATTTGCCCCATGCATCCGAATATTAAGCAGGAGACGCCCGGCATGTGCCCGGAGTGCGGGATGAGTCTCGTGCGAGCGCGGAACGATGCGGAACACACGCAGAAGAACGCAGAACATGATAAGCATGCCGGGCATCACACCGAAGATTTTTTGAAGAAATTTTGGATTAGTTTGGTGCTCACCGTGCCGGTAGTGATTTGGAGAGATGAAAGATGGATTACGTTTGTGCTTGGGTCTATTGTTTTTTGGTATTGCGGTTGGGTGTTTTTGGCAAGTGCTTGGCGGGAACTGCGCGCGCGATTGCCTGGCATGATGACACTCATAGCTCTCGCTATTATTTCAGCATATAGCTATAGCGTTTACGTCACTTTGAGTGGGTCGGGAGAGATGCCACTCTATTGGGAGCTCACTACGCTCATCACTATTATGCTTCTGGGTCATTGGATCGAAATGCGGGCGGTTTCGGGAGCACAGGGCGCTCTCAAAGAACTTTCAAAACTTTTACCCGATGAAAAAGTCAGCGAAGGAGATGTAGTGATGATCAAACCGGGAGGCAGAGTGCCGGGTGACGGGCTGGTTTTGGAAGGACAATCTGAGATCAATGAGTCCATGATAACGGGAGAGTCTGTGCCGGTAGCCAAACAGCCCGGTGCAAAAGTCATCGCGGGATCCATCAATGGCGACGGGTCGCTTAAAGTGAAGATCACCGAGGTGGGGGAGCACACGTTCCTGGCGGGCGTGATGCGCTTGGTGCGTGAGGCACAAGCGAGCAAGTCGCGTTTGCAGATGCTCTCTGATCGCGCGGCTCTGTATCTGACGTTTGTTGCTGTTGGAGCTGCCATAATTACTGCGATTGCTTGGGCAATTGCCGGCGCCACCGTCGCTACTATTATGTCTTTTGTCGTGGCGGTGCTCGTTATCGCCTGTCCGCATGCCCTCGGACTTGCCGTGCCACTTGTGGCCTCGATCTCAACTACCAAGGCGGCCAAAAATGGCTTTCTTGTTAAACAGCGCCTTGCACTCGAAGCTGCGCGTAACATAGACGTAGTGCTCTTTGACAAAACCGGCACACTCACGGAAGGAGCCTTCGGTGTCACATCATTTTCATCAGAAGAGGCACTCACACTCGCCGCTTCGGTAGACGCACATTCAGAGCATCCGATTGCTCGCGGGATTGTCTCTGAAGCTAAAAAAAGAAATTTAGAAATTCAAGAATCAAAAAACTTTAGACGCATCCCCGGCATCGGGGGCGAAGCGGAAGTCAACAATAGAAAAGTTTTCGTCGGTCATCGTGGGGGAGCGGATATCATAATAGAAGTTGATGGTAAACAAATCGGCACCATTCAATGTGCTGATAAAATTCGCCCTGAAGCAAAAGAAGCGCTCGCGCAACTCAAAGAAATGGGATTAAAACTTGCCATGGTTACTGGAGATTCCGAAGAAGTGGCAAAACAAGTATCGCAAGAACTGGGCATTGATACGTATCATGCTCGTGTGATGCCGGGACAAAAAGCGGAAATTGTGAAAAAGTACCAAAATAGGAATGCGTCCCCGACGCTGCGGTCGGGGCCCCGACTTTACGTCGGGGTTGTCGGCGATGGGATCAACGACGCGCCTGCACTCATGCAAGCTGATGTCGGCATTGCCATCGGCGCCGGGACGAACGTAGCCATCGAGTCGGCTGGTATCATTTTGATGCGATCTGATCCTCGCGATATTCCCAAGATTATCCACTTATCGCGTATGACATATTCCAAAATGATACAAAATCTTTGGTGGGCCGCCGGTTATAACATCGTGGCTCTGCCTTTGGCGGCCGGTGTTTTGGCCACGAAGGGCATCATACTCAAGCCCGCTGTGGCCGCAATCCTCATGTCGTTATCCACTGTCATTGTGGCAATTAACGCGTTACTTCTAAGGAAAGCTAAGATATAAAAAACAACCCCAACTCGTTTCCGAGTGGGGGTTGCGTGGGGTCTACAATCTCGACGAACTGTCCGGGACTTACAGCTTGATGGTGCGAGTCTTGGTGATGACCTTCGCTCCCGTAGGGGAGATGGTGAGCACTTCCCGCTGAACGAACGAGAGGCCTTCGATGCGAGGCAGATCCTCGCGCCGAGCGAGCAGTGATTCGCGATCGAGCTCTTCGCGAGTACGCACGTAGCGCGATAGGCCCATCTCATGGAGCACCTCGATGACCTTCTCGTCGTCACGGCAGTTGGTGGCAGGAGGGCAATCGCGCAAGGCGAGCGAACCGTTGCCCATCACAACCGACTTGCCCTCACCCGTATCGATGAGCGAGCGCTTTGCGATTGCGAACTTCTGGAGCTTGTCCACCACTTTCGAGACGATCTCGCGATCTTCTGCTGTGACCTCACGCAGATGTTCGTTTGCCCGAGCGATATCTTCCTCCGTGAAGGCAGCCTCGCGATCGATGCGAGCCTGGGCCTCACGCAAGATCCCCAGGAGCTTGTCGGCCCCTTCGAGATCAGAGGGGACTGTGATGCGAGGAGTGGGAGTGACGGTGCAGGGCGTAGGCATGAGTTGTCTACCCTTCTTGATCGGGTTCCTTAAATCTGCCTCGATCTACAATGTGAGTGTGCATGGCAACCTGTCGAAATCGACCTGTTACCTTCTTGCCATAGAGTATTGCATTAGTGTAAAGTAGTAAAAATGTCGTCGACAACCGACAACACGCACTGCGACAGCCTGTCATTACAATCAAACTGATGTTGGTAATCAGAAACATGCTATAATCAGGGCATGCAAGATACAGACGTAACCACCATATTGGGTATTCTTCAGTCAAACAGCGAGCTCGAGTTTGCGGGCATTTTCGGTTCCAGGGCGCGCGGAGAGGCCCACGTCGGGAGTGACCTGGACTTACTTGTAAGATTCAAGCGACCACAAGGGTTATTGCGGCTAGCTTCATTTCAGAGGCAGATCTCCGCAGGACTGGGCATACCAGTTGATCTAGTTACAGAACGTTCATTAAGTCCCCACATAAAAGATGAAATACTAAAAGAAGTACAACCTATCTATGGCCAAAGATAGTTTATATATCGAACATATTTTGGAGGCTATTGCCAACATTGAGGAATTTTTGCGGGGCATTAATCACGATAAATTTATTTCAGATAAACTTATCCAAAGTGCCATCATAAGACAAATTGAGATTGTGGGTGAAGCCACCAAAAATTTGTCAGTTGAGTTACGGGAGCAAAATAAAGATGTGCCATGGCAGGATATAACCGGTATGCGCGACATGCTAATCCACGAGTACTTTGGAGTGGATCTTGAAGAAGTTTGGCAAACAGCGGCAGTTGATATCCCTGCACTCAAGCTGATCATTCAAAAATATTCACAACCCAGTTGAGACGGTTTTAACCAAAAGCTTGCATTCTCTGCCAAACTATGATATAATTGACCCCAGATAAGCGGTGCGCGAAAGTGCGCCAAACTGAAAACCCCTAACCCAATAGCCAATCGTTCCGAGAGGGACCAGCGGCAAGGAGGAATACATGCCCGAATGGACGGAAGTCCCCGCAGGCATCATCGATGGAGCCAACAAGCGGTTTTGGCCTGCGATCGGCGATCAGGCCGACGTGGTGGCCAAGCGCATCAACACCGACGCGGCCTACCTCGCGCGGGTAGCACAGTTCGCGATCGACGGGAAGGCGGAGCATGTGGTCCCCGTTAGTATGGACCTCGCCCGGCTCGTGCCACCGGTCGCGCACATGATTGCTGACTTGCGGGGCCAGCTCGCCGGTGAGCGTGGCTTCGAAGTCGAGCAGTTCGACTCGCTCACTATCTCGCGCCCGCTGGTGGGCAACTTCCCAGTCGTTCTCCCGGTCGCTTACATGGAGAACCTGAAGCGCACCGTGGAATACTACGTCGAGGTGCTGAAGCGACGCTACCCGGCCTTCTGGCGTTGGCCCGAGCTCGGTTTCGGACCCAACTCTCTGCGGGTTTGGTCACCGAACGAGAAGAAGTTCGAGTGGCCAGCTGGGACAGTGCGCATGGTCGGTCTCGACCTCCTGGCCCACTGCGATCCGAAGGACGGTACGACGGTCGAGGAGAATCGGACGAAGGAGAACGCGCCCATGCCGGGCGTGGAGATCCTCGCCCTCATGGCTCTCGCTCCCGCACTTGGTCAGGCCATGGACGGTGGAGTCGTAAACGGTGGCAAGATGCCGTACCTCGATCTCGCTGGCCTCGAAGCCAATGTGTCCGGTTATGGGCCGTGGTCGTTCGCCCCGGTCGTGTACTACGTTCGCGCCCGCCGCGGGTTGCGGTTGGACGGCGGGCGTGTCGACGGTCGCAGCAGGTGCTGTGCCTCGCCGGCGTTCCGGGAGTGCCAGTAGGGCTAGGTACTGAGTGCTCGGTCCTGTTGGTTTTTGGTTTCGGCCCTTGGTTTCTGGTCTTCGGATCGGGGACCAAGGGCTTTTCGTTTGCTATACTGATAATGAGAGTAGGCTCATGAACGTACACGTTTGGAAGTTTTAGATTCGTGCGTCGCCGAAATCTTCGCCACAATGGCAGAACTGCCAGAGTCCCGACTATTCTTGTAAAGTTTTCGGGAGCGTGCAGTCATTGCTGGTGAGCACTCCGTGTTCCGTCTTGGGATGAGTCAGCTCAACTACTTAGCAGACTGCATCCCGCAAAATAATCAAAGCGTGGGTGCGCCCGCGCTCTATAAGTGGATGGACAGAACGCAGGAATGTGTCCGGTTATGATCCGTGGTCGATCGCCCCGATCGTGAACTACGATCGCGACAACCGCAAGTTGCAGTTGAACGGCAAGCATGTCGACAATCGCAACAGGAACTATGCCTCGCCGGCGTTCCGGGAACGCTCACTGCAGAAAACACTCCTTTTGAAGGAGTGTTTTCTTATGAGAGTGACCTGATCCACCCTCCCAGCATGTTACCCGCTGTATGTAATTGAGATTCTAGTTCAAGATAATGCTCGTTCACAAGACAATCACAATCTTTTGATAATCTTACCAAAAGTTTTGCCAGATCTAGTAGGGCGCTAGCGTTCTGTAAATGTCTGAGCTTTGTAACCTTGTCTCGAGTGGCAGTGGCTATTAGGATTTGCTTGAGTAGGTCGAGGATGGTTTGACCTGTCACTGCACCGAGGGAATAGCGCTCTGCTTTTGGAAACTTTATAATACGTTTATGCCAAAGTCGGTAGACATCGTAGGTAACTTGGACGATCGGAACGTCGGGGGGGGGGCACTCTAGGAATATCTTGTGTTCTAATTTGTTGCATGAGCAAGAGCTTATCATTGACGCACCCTTTGAGCAACTGGTCTCCATGGAGAATATTTTTCTAGCTTGGCAGAAGTTTATTAGGGGTGGCAAACGCAAGAAATCAGATGTAATGATTTTCGAGCGTAATTTAGAACGCAACCTTTTCGAATTACAGGAAAAGATAAAAACAGGCACTTATAAGCACTCGTTATACGATACACGATTAATTCGTGACCCTAAGGAGCGTGTCATCAGTGCGGCTCCAGTTTGCGACCGCGTAGTTCATCAAGCTTTGGATAACGTAATAAAGTTCACTTTTGAAACTTGCTATATATACGATAGTTACGCATGTAGGATAGGCAAAGGGATACATAAGGCCTCATATCGCCTACGGCGATTGTTACAGAAAGCAAGCAGGAGTAACACACGGAGCGTGTATGGTTTGAAATGTGATGTTAGGAAGTTCTTCGATACTATAAATCACGAGATTCTCTTGCGATTACTCAAACGACGGATAATCAGCCCTGGAGTTCTGCAAATAATCGAGCACATAATTAAAAGTTTCGAAAAGACACCTGGCAGGGGCATTCCTCTGGGGAACCTATCAAGTCAGTTGTTTGCAAACGTTTATCTCAATGAATTGGATCGTTTTATAAAGCACGAACTAAGAGAAAAGTACTACTTACGCTATTGTGATGACTTTATTATTTTAAGCCACGATCGAGCCAAACTTCTGAATCTCGTTCCAAAGTTGCGCAACTTTTTGAAGGACGCGCTCAAACTTGAGCTACATCCTAAAAAGGTTGTGGTCAGAAGCTGGCGACAAGGGATTGACTTCGTGGGGTATGTTCACAAACCATGGGCGGTCCTAGTGCGTACTAAGACCAAAGAGCGAATGATCAAAAAAGTAAATGAGAAAAATATCAATTCATATTTGGGTGTGGCCAAGCATGCTGACAGTCATGAGCTAACCCAGTTACTTAAGAATATTATCTAACCGATATGCTAGTATTTTGGAATGGGGATTGAAGAAACTTTATCTAAATTAGGTCTATCTGGCGGAGCTATTCGGGTTTATGCGAGTTTGATTACACAGAAAGAGGCTTCTGCTAAACGCTTGGCTCTACTGTCAGGCTTACCTAGAACTAGCGTTTACGATTATTTGAGCGAGTTGAGTAAAATGGGCTTGGTTGTAGAGCTTGATGTGAATAATAAAAAAGTTTTCCGGCCAGACGATCCGCGCAATATAAAAGCGCTTTTAGAAAAGAGAATTCGGGAACTTGAGACTGGAAAGAAAGAATTTCAAAAGGCCTTACCTGATTTAGTAAAGAGTTTGGGAAGTAGTGAACCAAGAATTAAATTTTATTCTGGAAGTGAAGGATTTATTGTGGTACTGGCAGACATCATAAGATCTGAAACGGGGGAAGCGCTGTTCCTCTGGCCGTATGGGGAAATGACAGATTTGATTGGCGAAGAATACTTGCAAGATTTTACAAATCGTAGGGTGCAAGAGGGAATCAGAGTCAGATCTATTCACCCGCACTTTTCACCCAAGAAGTCATATCCAGACGAAAAAGTTAAATTCGCGCCCAAGAATATGACTTGGCAAATGGGCTACGCAATATACGGCGACAAAGTAGCATTTATTTCATCGCGCAAAGAGCAATTTGCTTTCATCGTCCAATCACAAGATTTCACTAATTTGCAAAAAGCACAGTTCGAAGTAATTTGGAAAGTTTCTAAGAAAGTTGGCTTGACTTGATTTGTACAAAGTGTACAATTCTCGATATGAAAACTATTTCAACAACAAATGTACGAAAGTATATAAGCGATCTTATAGATGAGGTTAGAGAAACGGGTGAAGTAATCGCCATAGGTAGACGCTCTGAAATAGAAGTTTTGATGATGAAGTTTCCTTCCAAGTTTAACTCTAGACTATCTGATATTACAAATGTGAATGCTTATTCAAGTAGTTTTGATTTTCTTGAAAATGAACCCGATATCTATTCTGTGAGTGACTTAAAAAAGCGATATGTATAAAAATGGTGTCATAGTCTTAGTGCCATTTCCATTTACTGATTTGACTGGGTCGAAAATTAGGCCAGCTGTCATTATTTCACAAAACTTGCCTGGCGATGACGTGGTTGTAGTTTTTATTACTTCTAAATCGGGAGCGGGAAAGTTTGATGTTAAGATTAAAGCTAGTGAAAGAAACGGATTAAAGATAAACTCATTTATAAAATGTTCCAAAATGGCAACACTGGATAAGAAAATTGTTCTGGGCGAGCTAGGTATTATCGAGTCTGGGCAGATGAAAAATATTAAAAAAGCTCTAAAAAGCATCTTTGGTCTTTGATGGGAATTATCAATACTATTGTTACGGTTTTCGCCACTATCACCCTATTCCTTTTTGCTGTTCACAAGTTCGCCCGCTCTGTCGAGCACGCGGCCGGGGAGAAGTTCAAGTCTATACTCGCCACTCTCACCAGTACGCCAGTTAGGGGAGTAGTCCTGGGCACACTTTTTACTGCACTTATCCAATCGAGCACTGCCACCATTGTTACAACACAGTCTTTAGTTGACGCAGGTCTCTTATCTTTCACGTCAAGTCTGGGTGTAGTTTTCGGAGCCAATATTGGAACAACTCTTACATCGCAACTAATTGCTTTTAAACTCACATTTATAGCGGGTTATGTCGTTCTGGCCGGTTTTCTGCTTGATCATCTCAAAATTAGGTATCAGAAGTTCGGCAAGGCCATTTTCTATTTCGGCTTAATCTTTTTCTGTCTCTCGCTTATCTCGCTATATATCGAGCCACTGCAAACTAACCCCACAATTTTAAATCTCCTCTCTCACATAGATAGTATGTACGTAGCCATACTTGTGGGTGCTCTAATTACGATTGCTTTCCAATCATCGAGCATTACTTCCGGACTCGCTATTATTCTCGCCGGCCAAGGTTTGCTCACGTTCGATCAGGCACTAGGGATTGTCTTGGGTGCCAATGTGGGCACAACCTCTACCGCGCTCATTGTGATGTTCGTCATGGGCACCGGGGCGCGGCGCACGGCCGTGGCTCACTTTTTATTTAACTTAATTGGCATGATCATAATACTACCCTTCCTCTCAATCTTCTCCGACTTCGTTCAATCTCTGGGCGGGAGCACGGCTCTGCAAGTGGCCAACGCGCACTTTATATTCAATATTCTCTCGACTATTATTTTCCTCATTTTCCTCAAGCCTTTCGCTAATCTCGTCACTGGGTTAGTGAGATAAATAGTTAGATAACTTATTTACGCCAGATACGCGACCAGAGGTTCAGAAGGCGACTGTTCTTTTTATTTATCCTCTGCGCCTGTTCAATCTGTTCTTGTTTATGTTCGAGAATTGTTTCTTCGGGGATATCATCTGCTGTTATTTCCAGTTTGGGCGCGCCTTTGGGAAAATTCTCGCCCTCTACCACTCTGGTTTGCATTTCGCTCAAATCCTCGGCCGTGTAATCCGGTCTGTCTAGAGGTTCTTCCAGTCGCTTATACTCGGGAAGATCTAGGGTAATATTCTCGATCTCATTATCGCCTTCCGGTTCAAATTGCGGTTCGCGTTCCATGTGGGTATTATACAAGTACAAGTAAATGAAGACAAATAAAACAATATTAATAGCACTAGTCCTAATTATTCTAGCGGGTATTGCGTATGGGGGTTTAGACAAAGAGAGCACGGTTTATAAAGACTTGATTAGACTAGAATCACCAAGGGCAGGCGATACCATTTCAAGTCCTGTGATAGTGCGGGGCGAAGCGAGAGGCACTTGGTACTTCGAGGCTTCATTCCCAATTACAATCGTAAATTGGGATGGGTTAATAATTGGAGAAGGGTATGCTCAAGCCCAAGATAATTGGATGACAGAAGACTACGTACCCTTCGAAGGTAAAATAGAATTCACATATGCAACAGACACCCCATACGATCGTGGCGCGATTATTTTCCAGAAAGAGAATCCATCAGGTCTGCCCGAACATGACGATGCTTTTGAGATACCGGTTAGGTTTTGAGTATCTCCCCCTACCCCCTCTTTCTCAAAGAGGGGGGGAGAACAAAAAAACAACATGAGAATTACTTACAATCATCCCGTATATAAAGATCGCAGGCGAGAGCTTAGAAGCAATCAAACAAAAGTGGAGGGAATAGTGTGGGAGTTTTTGAGAAACAAAAAGTTGGGTGTTCGTTTTTGGAGACAATATAGTGTCGGGCCGTACATATTAGATTTCTATGCACCAAGAGTAAGACTTGCCGTGGAATTGGATGGTGATCAACATGCTGATGCTACGGAGAAGTTGTATGATAGTGATCGCGATTCGTATCTACTTGCTTTAGACATAAAAACAATACGTTTCTGGAACAAAGAGGTTATAGAGAATGTTGAAAATGTTATCAAACAAATCAGTCAGCACTTCTCTCAACCCCCTCTTGTCAGTAAGAGGGGGTGAAGGGGGAGATACTAAGCCTGCTTAAATTTATTTTATGAGTAAAAAGACTGTTAAGAAGTTTGGCAAAGCTTTGGCGCTAACCTTGAAGGACATCAGAGTCATCGTGCTCGAGACTCTAGCCGTTTTGTTTATTATTTATCTATTTTTACTCCCTATTATTAAAGGTTTTCTTGGGAAAATTTTTGCAATTTTGGGTATGTGTTTCGCCTTGATAACTTCTTTGCTCTTCGGTGGTTAACTTGTTATCATATATACTAAATATGCTAAAAGAAACAGGTTCAAGTCCAGAATTAGACGCAGAATCACACTTGACCCCGGAAAAGGCCCAAGAATTTGTTGCCAAAATTGCCGATTCTCGCTTGCGCCTTAATCAAAACGGTGATTTTGAGATTACTTTTGATGATAACAGAGTGAAAACTATACCTGCTTTCGCTAGTCTCACTCTTGAAAATCATCTTGGAGCCGAAGAAGAAAAAGGGGTTGAGGAAGTTCTTAGGGGTATACTTGATTCCTGATTTAGAAGTTTATCCACACTAGTAACTGTCAAGTACTTGCATTCAAGAGTACACTTATAGACTAGATTATTAGCTCTAGTAATTTTTGTATTATAAAACATGAATAAGAATGAAGTATTCAAATACGCCGGGGCCATTGCAATATGTCTTTCGGTAGTAGGGTTTGTTTCAGCGGCAACGACTATTAGCACCGATATAAGTACGGGAGGCACACTCTCTGTGACAGGCGCAAGTACTCTCACTGGGGCAGTCACTCATTCGGCTAGCACTACCTTAGCGGGCGATGTGTGGTTCAGCGAGTCAGCCACTAGTACTGTCGGTTTTGCCACAGCTGGTCTTAACTTTGACTCCAGCACCTTCGTTATAGACCCTAATTCAAATAGAGTAGGCATTCTAACCGCCGCTCCAAACACGGCATTTGAGGTAGTTGGTACAGCCAGCACCACCAACTTAGTAGTGGGTAGCGAGACAACTCTAGCCGCACTAGTTAGCGGTACCTGTAGCTTCGTTCAGCGCACCATTG
Source organism: Patescibacteria group bacterium (assembly GCA_038062165.1). Classification (GTDB taxonomy): domain Bacteria; phylum Patescibacteriota; class Minisyncoccia; order Phycocordibacterales; family DATDSR01; genus DATDSR01. Next base: position 3,521 of record JBBTXQ010000045.1, on the reverse strand, counting down.
CCGCTTCATCTACGGGTCACGTTGATTGTACTAGCGCCACAGGAGTACGCGCGGGAGATAGAATATTCTTGACGGCTACAAGCGGCCTTGAACAGAACTTCATGATCCAAGCCGCATCATCTTCAGCAACAGAAAGTATCAACATTAGGCTCTTCAACACAGGGTTAGGCGTTAACGACACAACTGCCGGCCCAGCCACGCTCTTCTTCTGGGCTACGCGCTAATTCGTAATTTAAATTAATAAGATTATGAATAAGCGCATAATAGTTGCGGTGACGTTGGGACTACTACTTGCCACGCCGGTTTTGGCGGCTAACAACGATGTTGTATTGAATTCCGGCACAGAAATTAGCATAGACAGTGTGACTTTGACAGTAAGTGGCTCACAGGCCTCTGCTGTTACAGTCAACGCCAACGACTTCGAAGTAACGATGCCCACAGGTTCCACTATAGTGGCCAACGCGGCCAGTTTGCGTCGTATCACTCACTCAACCACAGCCAATACTCTGACTGTTACAAATGATTGTACGGCTGATCGCTCGGTGCTTACTCTTACCAATAACGACGCTGGTAGCGTGACAGTCACGATCGCGATCGCTTCCGATACTTGCGGTACAAGCTCAACTGGCGGTGGTGGCGGGGGAGGTGGAATTATAGGTGGTGGCGGGGGAGGCGGTTATATTCCTGCAGTAACGCCAACCAATCCGGCGACAACCACTACGAATTCGCTTTTAGTAGCCACTTCCTTGATAGCCCTAACAGGCCAGACACCCACACCAGTTTCCATTCAAACATCGAGTGCTGTTACTTCTTTCACTTTCACTCGCTCTCTTTATCTTGGTCTATCGGGTACGGACGTTAAAGAATTGCAACGTGTGCTTGCTCTCGATCCTACTCTCTATCCCGAAGCCAATTTGAGTGGCTACTTTGGTAGACTTACCCAAAAGGCTGTACAGAGATTCCAAGAGCGTCACAGTATTGCATCTGTGGGCAGCCAGGGCTATGGAGTTTTCGGTCCCACCACGCGAGCTAAGTTCGTGAGCGTTTATGGTTCGACTTCGCTCACCACAAGTGGTTCTGCTGTCATCTCATCCGGTTCAATCACAGTAATGCTCAAAAGGGGGATGACTCACGCCCAAGTCAAAATCCTCCAACAGATCTTAAATAAAGATCCAGAAACTGCCGTAGCGAGCGAGGGGGTAGGTTCAGCTGGGATGGAGACAGATTATTTTGGCTCTCTTACAGAGAAAGCAGTCATGAAATTCCAGGCTAAATACGGCATTGAAGCTATCGGCCTCGTAGGTCCAATGACGCGCGCCAAATTGAATTCTATCTAGGCTATTTTCGACACAAATTAGTTTGTGCTATAATGCGGTTATCATGAAAAAGATAATCGCATTTATAGTTATATTAGCAGTTATATTCATAGGTTATTTCGCTCTTTCGTCGAAGGTTGAGGAAACTGTTACCGTGGGTAGCAAACCCTGGATAGAGGTAGATAACAATAATGTAAACAAGGTTGACGAACAGGGATCTGTACTGGGCATGTTTAAGAGTGGAGACTTACTGGATTCCGGCATGATAATCAAGACTGACGCGACAGGAGCAGGTACGGTTTATTTTTCTGACGGTTCTAATCTTCGAATTGATCCCAATACTACGGTCAAGATTACAGAAGCAGAATTTGATGATGATTCAGGAAGTTTAAAGGTTAGAGTGGCGCTATCGGTGGGTAAGGTTTGGTCTAAGATCACAGCCTTAGCCACGCCCGACAGTCTCTGGGAGGTGCGCACGGGCACGGCAGTCGCGACTGTTCGTGGCTCGGCCTTCGGCACGGAAGTGACGGCAGACGGGCAAACTGAAATAATAGGTTCCGAACATGATGTGTTTGTGACGCCCATTGACGAAGAAACGGGCGAGGAATTGGCGGATGCGAAAGTGACGGTGGGCGAAAAAGAGACTCTGGCTATCCGCAAAGAAATAGTTGAACAAATTAAAAACCTAACACCAGAGGAGCGTAAAGAGAAGGTCACAAGACTATTGGCAAGGCAGTTGCGCGGAGAAGATCACCCCTTGCGCGGCTGGATAGAGCGCAACGAAGAGCACGATGGGTTAATTAGAGAGAGGATAGAAGAATTGAAAGCCGAAGGATTAGAAGGTCCCGCTCTGCGTGAAGAATTGCGTGAAGTGATTAAGACAGAATTAGAGCCGGAATTCCAGGCCCGCGTAGAAGAGATTTCTGAAAAGACCGGTTTGCCTGAAGATGAGATTAGACAAGAACTGGACACACGAATTGAAACAAAACTTGAAATGCGCACAGGAACAATAGAGACAACCCAAACGGACGTAACCCCCAAACCCGCAGTTATTTCACTTGAAGTGAGAACTCGGGCCCTGGGCCTGAAAGTGACAGAAGGCACAACGATAGAATTCGAAGCGATAGCAGTATTAAGTGACGGCACAAAGAAAATAGTAACTGATCTGGTTTCTTGGCAAGTAGTGGGATCTATCGGCAAGCTTATCAAGCCCGGCATCTTCCAAGCGGCATTGGGGGCTGACGTATCTGAAATTGGCACAGCCTTCGGTGCCGTGACAGCCAGCTACAAATCCGAATCTGGTAAAGAATTCTCTGGTAAAAGTGAAATAATAACTGTAATAGGCGCAGTTACCCCAATAGACGAACGCGGCTAGTCAAGTATGCGCGGCGAATTGATCTGGAACAAATATTATGGTATTGTATGTCAATGGAACGTAAAATCTTAAATTATAGAATTCACATTGATCAAGAAAAAATCGGCAAAAAGATTGCCTACAATGCCTCATGCCCAACACTCGGTTTGGCTGATTTCGGAAGTACCCTAGACGAGGCTATCGTTAATATTAAAAAACTCATTCAATTCCATATTGAAACATTGGAACAACTAGACCGACCCATCCCCTTCGAGCGTGATTTTACAAGTGTTATCACATCAATCAATATACCTTTACCCAGCAAGGCGCACCTATTAGCTCAATGAAACCAAAACAGGTCAAACCAAAAGACCTTCTTGGTGTTCTCCTAAAACATGGGTTTACCATCAAACGTCAAAAAGGAAGCCATGTTTTTATAGAACGGGGTGGACGTTGCACTTCGATATCGATACATAACAAACCATTGCCGAAAGGAACCCTGCACACTATTCTTAAACAAGTTGGAGTAGAAGAGGTAGAATTAGAACTATGAAAAAGATCAATACAAATCTTAAGGGGCCGGGGGTTTAGCATTTTGTGCCATATGCGATGGAGAAATGATAGAATGAGGTTATGAGGAAAATCTGGGCAAGGTTCGCCCCAGTTATTCTAGCTTCTGGCGTAGCGGCTGTTGCTATCGGTGCCAGTAGCGCGGGCCTCTTCGTCGGGTTTGAGTACTTCTTGGGTGATCAGCTTATTAACCCCATTGGCACTACTGATGAGATTGTAATCATTGCAATAGATGATGAGTCTATCGGCAAGATTGGCCAGTGGCCGTGGCCACGCGCAGA
>JBBTXQ010000044.1:0-32975 GCA_038062165.1 Patescibacteria group bacterium | reverse complement strand
TATTGATTCTGAACTCGCTGTGCTCGAATTAGATAGATATGGCATAGCGGCAAGTTCGGGTGCAGCCTGTTCATCTGGAGAGTGTGAAGACGGTAGTCATGTTATTATTGCTCTGGGTAAAAGTAAGAGTGAGGCCAGTAGAAGCGTCAGATTCTCACTTGGACGTTTAACGTCCAAATCAGATCTGGATTATGTAGTGAAAATATTAAAAAAAGTTATAAATAAACATACTAATTTATGGAAATAAGTGAAAAAACAAAGCAAATTCACAAAGACAAACTTTACGCAGGCTATGTCAACAAGGCTAAAGAGGTTACAGATAAACTAATAGCTCTTCACGAGTCAAAAAAATATGAGGGTAATGCAACATACAGCGAATTACGGGCGCTAAAAGACGCAGAAACTTTTGCTGTCAACGGGGTTTATCTGCATGAGTGGTATTTCGATGTTTTAGAAGGTGATGGTGACTCTGAAAAAGCCCCAGAGTTAAAAAAAGCAATAATTGAAAAATTTGGGAGTTGGGATGAGGCTATTAACTTCATGACTGCTTGTGGCATGGCGGCAAGAGGATGGACCGTACTAGGCTGGGATACAAAAATTGGCAAGCTAAAACACTACAACGCAGACGCTCATAACCAAGGTGGCATCTGGGGCTGTATTCCTATTATTGTGCTTGATGTATATGAGCATGCGTACTTCATAGATTTTGGTGCTGATCGCAAGAGTTACATAGAGACATACTGGAAGACTTTCAACTGGGCTAGGGCAGAAGAAATGTACTTGAAAGTCCGCGACTTGAAGTTCTAAAACTGACCGTAGCAAGACTCCCGAAGGCCTCGCCTTCGCGAGTTCTACTTATTTTGTATATTTGACGGTGCTGATATAATGATTATATGAATCCCGTTAGAAGTTATCATAGCGACTTTTCGAGGTCTGTTCTAATTTGGGGTATTATAAATTTATGCTTCTAATGGGATGAATCTGGAAGAGCTTACTAAATCGCAGATAATCTTGCTCACACTCTTCGTGAGTTTCGTTACATCTATTGCCACAGGGATTGTGACGGTCACGCTTGTTAATCAAGCGCCCACGGATGTGGTGCGGACAATTAACACGCAGGTTGAACGGGTAGTGGAGAAGATTGTGCCCGGAGAAACAAAAATAGTTGAGCGCATACGCGAGCCGGGGCCAAGTCAGACAGAGAGTGATTTGATAGTTGCAGTGGCAAGTGAGGCCAAACATTCACTTGTGCAGGTGAGTGGCACAGATATTTCTTTAAGAGGAGGATTCTCTATTTCAAGTGACGGTTTGATTGTGACGCGCAGTAATGGATTATTTCCCGAAGGTAATTACGCGGTCACTTTTGTGGTTTACGAGAAGGCAACAAGCACACCACTTTCTGCCAAACTTGTGCGTGCAGATTACGCTAAGGGGATTGCGCTACTTAGAATAGTTCCGGATATAAATTCGAGCGACAAATCAGGCCCATTCTCTTTTTTGACTGGCACAAATGTGATCAAATATCCGTTTTTAAAATTGGGTGAGGGTAGTGTTTCATTGGGGGAGAGAGTGCTTGTGATGGGTGTGGACAAGGCAATCGGACCTGTTTTGCGTAGCGGCAGTATCGTGGGAATTAAACAAGAAACTGCATCATCAAGCCCTGTTCTTATAACTAGCATCGAGGACGAAGACGTAATAAGGGCCATGCCCATGCTGGATCTCTCCGGGACACTTGTAGGTGCATATATTGGCTTGGTTGACGGTCAGAATATTGCAATAACAGAGGATGATATTAGTAGCGCATTAAAGATAGCGATAGTCAAAGAAGCTGGTGATGTGGCCGGTGCCAGTGCCCCTTGACTCTACTGATTTTATCTTGTATCATGTTTACACGTTGAAAATTGCAAATTTAAACATTAAATATAAGTGATTCCGTTCAATAATTTCACAACTAAAGCGCGCGAGGCCGTACGTAAGGCACACGAATTGGTGATCGAGCGCGGACAGAATTCTGTCAAACCCATCCATTTGCTTGCCGCGCTTATTATCCAAGAAGAGAGCGTGGTTATGAGTGTGCTAGACAAGTTGGGTGTTGACACTATCCTTCTAACTGATCAATTGCTTGAGAATATGGAAGGTACAGAAGGTGGATCCGTGGCGGCACCTTCATACCAAATTTACTTTACCCCAGAATTGGTGAAAGTGCTGGATGAGTCTGGGCGTATGGCCGCGATCTTGCGCGACGAATTCATCTCCACCGAGCACATCTTTCTGGCGATACTTGAAGTGCCTTCGATTGCTCGAGACATACTTGTGCGATTCAAGATTAGTCGAGAAGAAGTTTTCAAGGTCATCGAGGAATGGCGAGCTCAACCGTCTTCCGGTTCCAACACTCAAACGATGGGCAAGAAGCTCAAATTCCTGGAGAGATATACGCGCGACCTGACGGAACTGGCTATGCACGATAAGCTTGATCCGGTCATCGGCCGCGATAACGAAATTAGACGAGTGATCGAGATTCTCTCGCGACGAACAAAAAACAATCCCATTTTAATTGGCGAGCCCGGTGTGGGCAAGACAGCTATTGCCGAGGGTCTGGCTGTGCGTATTGCCAAACAAGACGTGCCGGAATACTTGCGCGATAAGCGAATAGTCTCGCTTGATTTGGGCACACTTCTTGCCGGCACCAAGTACAGAGGCGAATTTGAAGAGCGACTTAAAAATATAATTAAAGAGATAGAGAAATCAGAAGGTAAGATCGTGCTCTTCGTGGACGAGATTCACACTATTGTTGGAGCTGGCTCGGCCGAAGGATCGGTAGATGCGGCTAATATGCTCAAGCCCGCGCTTGCCCGTGGTGAACTGCGCGCTATCGGCTCGACTACTCTCAAGGAATATCAGAAGTATATTGAACGTGATCAGGCCCTGGCCCGCAGATTCCAACCTGTGCATGTGGCCGAACCAACGCTCGAAGATACTATGGCTATCTTGCGTGGGTTGAAAGAAAAATATGAGTTGCATCATGGTGTGCGCATTACTGATAATGCAATTCAAGCGGCTGTTAATCTCTCAAGTCGCTATATTAGCGATAGATTCTTACCGGATAAGGCAATTGATTTAATAGACGAGGCGGCCAGCGCATTGCGCCTGCAATTGGAAAATAAGCCAGCCGCTCTCGAAGACGCGCATAGAAAGATAATGCGCCTGTCGATCGAACAGGAGGCACTTAAAAAGGAGTTGGGTGATAACACTGGCGATGAAAAGATGCATAGATCGCGTCTCAAAGAAATTGAAAAAGATGTGGCAGATTTGAGAGAAGATACCAAAGAACTCGAATTAAAATGGCAAAACGAAAAGGAGACAATCGCCGCCGTGCGTGCCAGCAAAAAAGAGTTAGAGAGCTTGCGCCTTGAGGCGGGCCGTGCAGAAGCGCGAGCTGACTTAACCACAGCCGCCGAAATCAGGTATGTCAAAATTCCAACTAAAGAAAAAGAATTGGAGTTGGCAGAAACACGCTTGGCTAAATTGCAAAAGTCGCGCAGGATCTTGCGTGAGGAAGTGACGGAGCAGGATATCGCCGGAGTAGTCTCACGTTGGACGGGTATACCTGTCTTTCGCATGCTCGAAGAAGAAGTTGAGAAACTTGTGCGCATGGAAGATGAATTGCGCAAGCGCGTCCTTGGTCAAGATGAAGCGATCGAGAAGATTGCCAATGCTGTGCGCAGATCGCGCGCGGGTATCTCTGATACAGAGCGACCCATTGGTTCGTTTATGTTCTTAGGCCCCACTGGTGTGGGTAAGACAGAGTTGGCTCGTGCGTTGTCAGAATTTATGTTCAACGATGAGAAATCTCTAGTGCGCATAGATATGAGCGAATACATGGAACGACACTCTGTGAGCAAGCTCATAGGTTCGCCGCCAGGTTATGTTGGCTATGACGAAGGTGGTGGTCTGACCGAGACAGTTAGACATAGGCCTTATTCAGTTATCTTGTTTGACGAAATTGAGAAGGCTCACCCGGAAGTCTTCAATATTCTTTTGCAAGTGCTAGACAATGGTAGATTGACGGATAGCAAGGGTAGAGTGGTGAATTTCAAGAACACAATAATTATTCTCACATCAAATGTGGGGGCTGAATATCTAGGTAGGATGCACGGCATCGGCTTCTCTGTTGATAAAGAGACTGAAGGTTTCGATCAAGATAGAATGAAGGATAAAATTAGGGAGAGTCTCAAGGATCACTTCAGACCCGAATTCTTGAACAGATTAGATGAGATTATCATGTTCAATGTGCTCTCGAGGCCTGTGGTCAAGAGTATTGTTGGCATCCAGATTGATCTAGTTAAAGAGAGATTAGAGCACAAGGGTATTAGCATGGAAGTGAGCGAGCAGGCTGTTAATTATCTAGCCGAGAATGGCTACGATCCTAATTTTGGCGCCCGACCACTCAAACGTTTGATCCAAGACAAAGTACTCAATCCAGTGTCGAGTGCAATGATCTCGGGTAGGGTGGAAGACGGTGGTACTGTTTTTGTAGATCTTGCCGCAGACAAAAAGGATTTGGTAGTCAGCCTGAAAAAGAATAACAAACGACGCAACCGACCACAGAGTCTGGAACAATCTGTCAGAGTTTGATATCATCGTCACTAAGCTGGGATACTCAAGTGGTCAACGAGGAGGGACTGTAAATCCCTTGCCCATGCGGCTTCGCAGGTTCGAATCCTGCTCCCAGCATAGTTGCCCTTTCTTTAATTCTCTGTTAACCTAGCACCTATTACCTAACACCTGTCCTATGCCACAACCACATTTAATCAAACTCGCCTGTAGCAAATGCAAACGCATTAACTACTGGTCCAGCAAAAATAAGAAAAATAAAAAGGGCATCGATAGAAAGGTAGAGCTCAAGAAATATTGCCGTTGGTGCAAAGCTCACACCGTGCACAAGCAAGGCAAGAAATAAGCCGCTCGCCCCGACAAACAAAACCCCTCGCTCATATCCGCCCTGAGGCGGCTGGCTCTCTCGGGCCCTTGCCCTGCGAGAGGGGTATTTGCTTTGTCGGGGATCGCTTGGCCGTAGAGAAAATAAAGTGTTAGGATAGTGTCGTAGGGTCCATAGTTAAATGGTATAATTTCTCTCTCCAAAAGAGAAGTTCTAGGTTCGATTCCTAGTGGGCCCGCATATGAAAAAAATACTTTTAATTGCTTTGGCCATCGTTTCTGTTGGCCTAATATACATATATTTCTGGGCCCCGACAAATGGCTTCAGTCCTTATTGTCATTATGGACTATTGGGCTCAGGTGGGACAAAACATTGCCATGGTTGGGGAACATTCAGTCACTCACATTAAATGCAACTTGAACTTGGGAAAAAAATTGGGGCTAGTCATGTTGCCGTTTTGATTGCAGCTATTATTGTTGGTGCTAGTTTTTTTGGGTCGCGCTATTATTCGGTCTCCAAAACCGAGAAATTACGTCAAGAGACAGTCGCACAACAGTTAGCCGCTCAGGAGGAGTATGTGAGAAATGCTGAAATATATAATGAAGAATATGCGAGACAACAGGCAATTCTAGAAAAAGAGCCTCCGTGCTCTATAACCTCAACATCTACTCAAATAGGAGAAACTGTGGAGGAGGCTAAAATTACTAACGACTTTAACGGAAACGAATACCCGAATAGATACCGGGTGGTAAATGGGGAACAACTACAGATTCCGTGTAGCATAAGTTATCGTGATAGGCCAATGTTCCAACAGCTCATTTTTGTAGATTCTGCCACCGGCGAGTGGGATAACATTTGGCGCGCCGCCGATAGTGAAGCAGTGGGTAAGGATATAGTCAAAGGTCAATCTGTTGCAACCAGTACAATTAGTGTTTTGCCAGGTGGTCGATATGTTTCATATCGTTGGTATGGTTGGGAGTGGAGCAGGCCAGTTCTTTACGATATGACACAAGAGAAAAACGTAGCTAGTGAAGTTTTTGGTGTTGATTATGTATACCACTCCGCAGTCCCCGTTGTTTCTCATTCAGGTAAAATGATTGTCTTTATCGGTCAAGAGAGTGCATTTGAGGGAAGTGGCTGGCCAACGATCTGGTTGGGCACGGAATTTGATCCTTTGAAACTTAAGGAAGTATATAGCTATTCGACCACATCATTACCAGAGGGTTATGGACAGCAAGTCATCACCAACGTTACTCTTTCCGATACAGTTCTAACTTTCAATCTCGAGGCGTATTCTCATAATGATAACAAAAATGCTTTAGGTACATTCAATTATGATATTCCAACCGGCTGGCTTACAAGCACGTGGGACTTTTGAACAAAGTATATGCAGCTTGAGTTCGGGAATAATTCTAGGGAGCCCGCGGAGATTGTTTTGAGTGTCAGTGAATATATTGAGCGGCTGAATTTGGCTCTGGGTGGGGAGGCCGGCTTCGTTGAAGGAGAGGTGACGGAATTTAAGGCAAGCGCCAAATGGGTCGGGTTCACTCTAAGAGACTCTGATGACTTGGGATCCCGGATCCCAAGTGGAAAGATGGGGCAGACTGCTGTTTTGAAGTGCGTGATGCATGCGCACATGTTTAGGCGCCTGGGTGTGCAGATCGAGGATGGTATGAAGGTCAAGGTCTACGGTGTGCCGCGTATATCAAAGGGCTGGGGGAGTTTGGGCTTGTGGGTGGAATCGATCGAGCCACTTGGTGAGGGGTCACTCAAGAAGGCTTACGAACTGCTTTTCAAAAAACTCACTCTCGAGGGATTATTTGCCAGGAAGCGTGAATTGCCAGAGTTTATTTCGCGCATTGCCGTGATTAGCTCGCGTGACGGCGTAGTCTTGCAAGATTTGCGCAAGAATCTCCGAAGGTTAAACCTTCGTATCGATTTTATTCATACAAATGTAGAGGGGGCGAAGGCTGTGCCGGGTATCTTGCGCGCGCTCGATTATTTCTCACGACATGCAGGTGACTATGATTGTATTGTGCTGATCAGGGGTGGCGGGTCGCTCGAGAGTTTGCACGCCTTCAATAACGAGGAAGTGGTGCGCGCTATCTATGCTATGTCTATTCCTGTCATTGCCGGCATCGGCCACGATGTGGACGTGCCTCTCGCCGCACTTGTGGCAGATAGTATGGCCAGCACACCCACAGGTGTAGCGCACATAATTAACGCCACCTGGGACGCACTTGTGCTCGGCTTGCCCCAGGTTGAGAGAGAAATTATCAGTGGCATGGATGGAGCGTTGTATCGCTGGAGAAGTAGAGTGGAACTTTTGCAAGGTAAGATGCATACGTACTTTACTCAACTCTTTCGCACATTCGACTTAGCCGCCGGGCGGCTAAGTAGGGCTAGGGAGAGGGTGGGGGAGCGAATCAGTGCTCTGCGAGAATATCTTGTGCGTACAGAACGCCTGCTTACACTTTCCGATCCCATCAGAAATCTTAAACTGGGTTATAGTTTGACTCTATCGGGAGGGAAAATTGTAAAAAGTAAAAGAGATGTTAGAATAGGCGACGTACTAGAGACGCGAGTCTCTGACGGCGTAATCAAATCAAATGTCAGTTAAGAAAATAAACATCAAAGAAAAGTTGAGCAAGCTCGAGGAGATAGCGAGCTGGTTTGAAAAACAAAAAGAAGTAGATGTAGAAGAAGGTTTGAAGCGCGTCAAAGAAGGCAATGCATTAGTCAAAGAGTTGCGCGAGCGCCTGGCCGAAGTAGAGAACGAATTCGAAGAGTTAAAGAGGGATCTGGATTAAACATTCCAATATTCTTAGGAATGTAAGAATGTCGTGCTGGACTTGCATTGTGTAATGTGGTGTGGTAGGCTTGGTCCAGATAGGTCACCTGATGACCTTCCGTCTGGCCGTGGAGGTTAGACGAACCTGCCTGTGGAGGGCAGAGAGGATTCACAATGAAGCCCGTACTCACATTCGACGCAACAGCCGGCCTCATGGCCGAGCTGGATCCAAACGAGCGGGAAGTACTTACCGACACGAGCTTTCGTCCTGCGCTCAAGGAATTGATCGCGGCTGAGCTCGCGGTGCGCGTGCAGAGTTATTTCGAACCTCTAGACGAAAGTAAAACAGATAAACATCAGTATGCGATGCTCTTGCGCTGGCACAGACTCGGAGAGGCACTCGGTTATGATGGTCCAGTCTGCTGGCGGTTGAAGGCGGGGTATACTCTCAAGCATCACGCCCCGCGCACCGGAGCTTGCTACAAGAACTGGGAGTACCTGCAGGACTGGGTCTTCCAGAATGACGAGCCGACCAAGGACTCGTCCGTCTACTGGATCCCGCGCCTCGTGTCGGAGAGCACCAGCAAGAACGTGCCGGAGCAGCTCGTACGGCTTGGCGAGGTGCGCACGCAGTACGGCTTGCCGGAAGGACACCTGTCGAGCTTCGGCTCCGGTTCCCTCCTCTCCGGTCTTATCCTGGCGCATCAGAAGCGCACCGGTGAGCGAGTGCCCCTCGAGAAGCTTTGGTGCCGCACCGACACACTCCGTGTCGGCGGGTATCGGTTCATCCTCGGCGATTTCGGCGAGACGGGCTTGTTCGGCGCCTACTGGGACTTGGACGGCGTGGATGGCAGCGGCGGCGTGTTTCCCCTGGGGGTGGAGCTGATCAAGCCCTAAGGGACAAGAGTTTGCGTAGGCGGGGGAGGGAAACTTCTCCCGCTTTTTCATATCCCTCGACTTCGCTCGGGGCAAGCCAAATTATTTTTTTGTCGCGTTTGAACCAGGTCATCTGGCGCTTTGCATACCGCCATATCTCTGTTTCCAGCTTCCTCAACATCCCGCCTCTGCTTAATTTGCCCTGGAGGTAAAGCGCTACATACTTGTACTCTAGCCCCAATGACTCTAGCCGTCTCCAGCTCAAACCGTGCTTATGCAACTCTCTTACCTCACCCACCATTCCTGCTCTCATGCGGCTCTTGAGCCGATCGTGAATCTTGAATCGTAAATCGTGAATCGTGGGTTTGATCCCAATAATAATGGGGGAGTAACGTGGTTCGGATTTAAGTTTGGGCACTTTTCCTAATGCTTCCGCAATCTCTATTGCGCGTATTAGTCTGCGTGGATTGTGTTTGTCTATTTGCTTGGCCCGAGCAGGATCGAGGGCTTTGAGCAGTTTGAAAAGCTCCGACGTGTACGTCGAGAGTCCTCGATTCGATAAATCGAATCGGGATTTGTCTAGTTTCGCACGTAGCTTTGGGTTCGGTGGTACCTCTGGAATAACTAAGCCCTTCGTAATTGCGTCTATGTACTGGCCACTTCCACCTACTACGATTGGCAATTTGCCGCGCGATAAAATAGCATCAATTGCTCTGTATGCAAGCTTCTGGTATTGCGAGACGCTAAAAACTTTTTTGGGATCTGCTACATCTAGCATGTGATGTGGCACGCCCTGCATCTCACGTTTAGTCACTTTGCCCGAGCCAATATTAAGCCCGCGGTAGACTTGTCGCGAGTCGGCACCGACTATTTCGGATTCGACTCCGCTCATCGCAAGCCCCTTGGCCAGATGAATAGCGAGCGCGCTTTTGCCGCTGGCGTTAGGGCCAACTATTACAAGGATCTTTGATTTCATGTTTTAAATCTAAGTGGCCCCCTTGGCGCTGTCGTGCATATAAAAGTGCCTTGGGGGTTTGTCGTTAGGAGTTGCTGTTGCCGCTCTCGATGTGGACCCACGTACGGAGCCTATACGCGTACATTTCTGTGGATCCTCTTGACCCGACCGCTTGGCGCAGAACCACCAAGAGTACATTACCGTATCGGTCGTCCTTGAGGTACTTGGCGAATTCATCTGCTGCTTCCTCCGGTCTCTTTGTCCGGTTGATTACTGCCTCTACCAACTCGCGAACTTCTGCGACTGGCATGGCGCTCACTTCATCTTGCTTTCGGGGCAAAGACATTGGTCACCTCCTTCCGAGCCTTGGGACCTTGCCCAAGCTAATCATAGCACAAATGCCGGAGGAGGGACTTGAACCCTCAATCCCGTAAGGGAACACGATTTTGAGTCGTGCGCGTATGCCATTCCGCCACTCCGGCTTAAACGTGTTAATATTATCACATGAACGAGGAAGTGCCATTTAGTAATTCTATATTCTGGATTGAAGTGGGCAAGATTAGTCCCAACCCTTTCCAGCCGCGCAAGGAATTCGACCAGAAAGCTCTCGAGAGTTTGGCTGAATCAATTAAACAATATGGAGTGCTACAACCGCTTGTTGTTACGCGCGTAGAACGCGAGAAGCCGGATGGCGGATTGGCTGTTGAATATGAACTCATTGCTGGGGAGAGACGTTTGCGTGCTTCCAAACTTGCAGGCATCGCTCAAGTGCCGGCCGTTATTCGGGGAGGACTTAACACTGACAAAATAAAACTTGAGATTGCGATTATAGAGAATCTTCAACGCGAAGATCTTAATCCAATAGACAGAGCCGAAGCTTTTCAGAAACTTTCTGTAAACTTTAATTACAAAGCAACGGAAATTGCGAAAAAAATTGGCATGAGTCGAGAGTACGTTTCTAATAGCTTGCGTATGCTCACTCTGCCGGAGTACATAATTTCCAGCATTAGGAAGGGTGAGATCACGGAGGGTCACTCACGGCCATTGCTCATGCTCTGCGATAGGCCAGCCGAGCAAGAAACTCTCTATAAAGATATTCTCACAAAGAGATTGTCAGTAAGAGATACAGAGAGTGCGGCCAGGCATATTGCTGTAGATAAAGTGCGCAAGCATGGTCTGATTGACCCAGAGATTGCCGCGGCCGAGACGCAATTGACCGAAAAGTTCGGCACAAAGGTTGAGATCCAGAAGCGTAATGAAGGTGGCAGAATTATGATTGAGTATTTTTCTCCAGAAGATCTAAAAACATTATTGGAGAGATTAGTTCAGGGTCAGGTAAACTCAGAGGCTTCACCTCCAAGTGGAGGAGAAGCCTCGAACGCTGTGGTTGCGATAGATGATCGCAGTAAAGAAGAGAAGCAGAGTGATGAGAGCGAGTTATACTCTGTCAGTAATTTTACGATCTAGCTTTTTGGTTCAGGGCACTTTTAATTTTCCGTCTGGCTTCAGTTGTTTTAGCAAATTCTAACCATTTTTGATTTGGGTGAGCCGATTTAGATGGCTCGATTTCAACAGTTTCGAAGGCATGCAGGGGCGTATCAAGTGCTTTGTATTTGCCATTTATTTTAACTGCATGAGCACGATTACCCAAGTCAGAGTGAATTGCGTAAGCGAAATCAATTGGAGTCGAGCCATCAGGTAACTCAACGACATCACCAATTGGAGTGAAAACGAATATTCTATCTTTAAAATAATCAAGCTTTACAGCTTCTGCAAATTCTTCCGTACTTTTCTTTTTTCTAGCAAGTTCCACGAGTTCACGTACCCAGGCAAGTTTGGTCGTCCATTTACCCCCCGTGCGTTCTTTACCTCCCTCATCGTATGCCACATGAGAAGTCACTCCATATTCGGCCTCATCATGCATCTCTCGCGTGCGAACTTGGATCTCGGCTGTGCCCATCTCTGTCTCACTCTCTGACAAATCGCCCGTATAAATAGTTGTGTGTAGACTGCGATAGCCGTTTGGTTTGGGGTTAGCAATATAGTCTTTAACTTTGCCAGCCACGGGTTTGTACTTGGCGTGAATCAGGCCGATTATCCTGTAACAATTTTCTGTTGTGTCTGTTACTAAACGTAGGGCAAGTAAGTCGTTAATTTTGTTTATGTCCATATTTATTTCTGGACGTTTCAGCTTTTTATACAAACTATAAGTATTTTTAAGTCTGTAATCGCTTGAGATAATAGACACTCTCACTTTGGCAAAGTATTTGCGCAATGATCTATAAATTTGCTCTAATCTTTTTTGGGCGGACTCTTTTCTCCCACGCAAAAGCTTACTTACTTCGAGGTAGTCCTTAGGATAGGCGAGTGGGAAAGCAAGAGTTTCGAGTTCTGCTTTCAGTTTCCCCATACCCAACCTGTTTGCGATGGGCGCGTAGATCTCGAGAGTCTCAAGCCCTCCGCTAGTGTTTATTTTCCCCTCTCTTAATTCATTCAGCCTTAAACTAAGAGCTGTAAGGATTACGTTCAGATCGCCAGCCGTGGCCACGAAGAAGCGACGCAATATTTCTGCATGTTTAGCTAAGCCATGATATGGATGAGAACGAATTATGTCGAGCTTGCGGGCTAGATCTCTCTCGGCTATCACTTCTTGTGGGGATTGTGGTTCGGGCATTTTTTATTCGAGCAACGTTCTGGAATTGTTTTGGTACCTTCCATCATTAGACTGCCACAGTGGTCACAAAGTTTACCTGTCGGCTTTGCTTTGGTGATATTTTTGCAATCTGGGTAATTTGAACATGAATAGAACAAACCAAACCTGCCACGTTTCTCAAGCATTGAGCCTTGCCTACCGGCAGGCAGGCCATTTTTGCAAACCGGACAAGCCACGCCAGTATCAGATCTTTTTTTTGCCTCTTCGTCTTCTTTAACATATTTACATTTAGGGTATCTTGAGCAGGCAATGAAGGTGCCGTATTTACCAGAACGTTCTACTAGCTTGCCTCCGCCTCTACCTTTTTTGTCAATCGGCATATCGCCGCATTCTGGGCATTTCTCGCCTGTCTCAACTGGTCCCTTCATCTCCTCGCCTTCGATTGTGCGAGCACCGGTGCAGTCTGGGAATTTGGCACAGGACATGAATTTCCCAGACTTTCCCAATTTAATAATCATTGGGCCGTTACAAATCGGACATTTCCATTTCTTGTCAGCATCGCCCAGATTAGTAATTTTGCCGATACTTTTATCTTTCGATTTTACTTCCTTGGCAAAGGGCCCATAGAAACTCGAGAGCACTTTGGCATATTCTTTTTCTCCAAGAGCAATTTTGTCTAGATCTTCCTCCATCCCCGCCGTAAATGTATCGCTAATTACGTTGGCAAAATTTGCTTCAAGGAAAGAGCTCACCACGTCACCCGTATCTGTGGGGATTAATGTTCTACCATCTTTGTCCACATAACCTCTATCTACTATTGTTTTAGTGATAGCAGAGTATGTAGAGGGCCGGCCGATGCCACGCTTCTCAAGCTCCTTAATCAATCCTGCTTCCGTGTAGCGTTTGGGTGGCTCTGTTTGCTTGGCCTCACTCGCAATTTCTCTCACTTCCAGATTTTCACCCACGATTACTTTGGGCAACTCCACGTCCTCGCCCCGTGCTCTTGTGTCGACTGCGAGCCAACCGTCAAATAGTACTCGCGAGCCATTTGCCACAAAAGGTTCTATGTTCGGCAGTTCAACACTAATTTTAGTTTTCAAAAGTCTGGCGTCACTCATCTGACTTGCCACTGTGCGTTCCCATATTAATCTGTATACTTTTTTCTGATCTTCGGGCAAGCTCAAATTTTCTTTTTCTACATGCGTGGGTCTGATTGCCTCGTGCGCTTCTTGAGCATTCTTGCTTGTGCTCTTATACATACGTATTTGCAGATACTCTTTACCAAATTTTTTAGTCACGATATTTGCAATGCTTGAAATGGCCTCTTTAGACAAGTTGAGCGAGTCTGTACGCATGTACGTAATATGCCCCGACTCATATAATTTTTGAGCCAAACGCATGGTATTAGATGGCGATAATCCCAATCTGGTGCTTGCAGATTGTTGGAGTGTGCTTGTGATGAATGGCGGTTTGGGCGAACGCTTAGCCTCACTCTCGCTTACATCGCTTACACTCCAAGGGCGGCCCTTGGAGTTGGTGACTACGCGATCTGCTTCGTCTTGTGTTTTTGGCTCTTCCGAATAAGTGAAAATAATTTCTTCGTGTTTGCTTGTTTGCGTGTTGGCTGTGATGATCCAGAAATCTTCAGGTATAAAAGCCCTAATTTCGCGTTCCCGTTCCATTAATATTCTTAGTGCGGGGGACTGCACACGTCCGGCTGATAGGCCATAGCGCACCTTTTTCCAGATTAATCCCGACAAGTCATAGCCAACTAATCTGTCTAACACGCGCCTAGCCTCTTGCGCCTTAACTAACTTGTCATCTATATTCCTAGGATGCTCAAATGCCTCACGCACTGCGTTTTCTGTAATTTCGTGAAAAACAACCCGCTTGGGCTTCTTTAAATTGAGCACTTCTGATAAGTGATACGAGATTGCCTCTCCCTCTCTGTCTGGGTCAGTGGCTAGATACACTTCACTTGCTTTTTGAGTGAGCGCTTTTAACTCTAATATCACTTTTTCTTTTCCTTTTGAAATCTCATAATAGGGAATGAAGCCGCCCTCAATGTCAATTGCTTTTTTATTAGACTTAGGAAGATCGCGTACATGACCCACAGAGGCGCGCACTTTGTAATCACTTCCAAGATACTTCTCAATAGTTTTGGCCTTAGCCGGCGACTCGACAATAACTAATCTCATTTGCCCTACTATATATGAATATGTTCGTTATGCAAATTTTTAGTTAGTTCAGGCGCAACTCACCCATGGATTCTGTTGTGATACCTTTGATCTCGAGAGTGGCTAGGGCCGTGTTGGCTGTGCTCACTTCCAGCTCTGTTAATCTGATTACTTCATCACGAGGTAAGGGTTCTGTCTTGAGTAATTCAACTATTAATCTTTCGTTATCCGTCAGATCAGTTAGATTAAGTTCTTTTTGACTAGATTCATCAACTTGGAATCCCAGGGCAGTGAGAATATCAGCACTCGATGTTATGGGCGTTGCGCCTAATCTGATTAGCATGTTCGTGCCGTTTGAGTTAGGAGAAAAAATTGAGCCAGGCACGGCTAGAACATCACGATTATATTCTGTAGCTAAGCGTGAAGTAATTAACGTGCCAGATCTATCGCCTGCCTCGATCACGAGCACTGCTTTGGCAAGACCAGCCATCAATCTATTACGCCTCGGAAAAGTGTGAACGCCAGCAGGATAAGTCGGATCGTACTCACTTATCAAGCAACCACCCTTTTTCACAATCTCGTCTGCAAGTGCTCTGTTAGAATGCGGATGTAAAACTTTACGATCAAGGCCAGAGCCCGGAAAAGATATTGTATGTAAATTGGCATCAAGAGCCGCCCTGTGAGCAATAGTGTCCATGCCCACAGCAAGTCCAGATATGATAGAAATATTCTGTCCCGCTAGTCCCTCAATCAACTTCTCGCAGACATCGCGGCCATATGTAGAATATCGTCGTGAGCCGACCACAGCAAGTAGCGTCACACCCTCATCCGGCAATGTACCCTCAATATAGAGTTGCTCTGGCGGCTCTGGTATCTCATTAAGAGGTGCCAGCATGCCAATGAGCTGGGTTATTTTTGTTTGCTTATGCATATCTCCCCCTTCCCCCTCTTACATAAGAGGGGGGGGTAAGAAAATGGTAACATATACTTGTGGTTAAATTCACTTACAATCAACCGATCTTCAAATATCGAAGACGAGAATTAAGGAGGAATCAGACTAAATCGGAGAAAATACTATGGCAGCAAGTGAGAGCAAATAAATTGGGATGCAGATTTTGGAGACAATACAGCGTTGGGCCGTATATTCTCGATTTTTATTGTCCCGCCCTGCGCCTTTGTATCGAGCTTGATGGAGAATTACACCAGGAAAAAGAGAATAAACTTTATGATCAAGACCGCGATGCTTATCTCAAAGAGCACGACATAATAGTTTTGAGATTCAAAAACGAAGAGGTGGAAAGTAGGTTAGGGGCGACAATCTCTAAAATCATGACGTATCTTCCCAAAACCCCTCTTGCATAAAAATGGCAACTACCCGTTCTTTTCACCCCCTCTTGATTGTAAGAGGGGGCAGGGGGAGATATAATTCTCCCATGCTGGATATCAAGTTTATTAAGGAGAATGTGGATCTATTGCGTGAGGCGGCTCGCAAGAAGCTTGTTGATTTCAGAGTTGAAGAATTACTGACCATTGAAGAGGCGCGGCTTAAAATCTTGAGCGAGGTTGAAGTCTTGCGTAAAGAGCAGAACGATGCGAATGAGAAAATGATTAAGCCGGAAGAAGACAAGGGCGCACTAGTTACTGGCATGAAGCGGGTCAAAGAGGCGCTTAAGGTTAAAGAAGAGGAGTTGGGGGAGGTGATGAAGCGCTGGCAGAGCCTGATGCTCCAAGTGCCTAACATTCCGGACATGTCAGTGCCCGAGGGCAAGGATGATAGCGAGAATGTTGAAGTGAAGAAGTGGGGTGAGATTCCAAAATTTGAATTTACCCCCAAGAGTCACATTGATCTATTGCTCGCGCACGACTGGGCTGATTTTGAAAGGGGCGCAAAAGTTGCGGGATTTAGGGGGTATTTTTTGAAAGGGGATATGGCTAAGTTGTCTTTTGCCACCTGGCAGTACGGCATGAAATTTTTTGTTGACAAGGGGATGACGCCTATGATCGTGCCATCACTCGTGCGCAAAGAGAACTTGTTGGGAACAGGCTTCTTGCCACAAGGTGAGGAGGATCTATACAAAACGCAAGATGGCGAATATCTGGCGGGTACTGCTGAAGTCGGCACCATGGGATACTTTGCAGGAGATACACTTGATAAAGGCAAATTACCGCAGAAGGTTCTCTCGTTTTCGCCCTGCTTCAGGCGCGAGGCTGGGGCGCATGGCAAAGATACTAAGGGACTAATTAGAGTGCATGAATTTTATAAACTTGAGCAGGTGATTATTTGCGAAGCGAGTCATGAAGAATCTGTTAAATATCATGAATTGTTGAATAGGAATACCGAAGAATTCATGGAGTCACTCGATCTTCCGTATCACACCGTAGTCAATTGCGGTGGTGATCTGGGACTGGGGCAGGTAAAAAAATATGATATTGAACTCTGGGTGCCAAGTGAGGGTAAGTATCGTGAGATCAGTTCAGCTTCATATTTCCATGATTTCCAGACCAGACGCATGAATATTAGATATAGAGACGAAGCAGGTAAGATGCGTTACGCTCACTCACTCAATTCAACTGCTGTGCCCACACCCAGGATATTAGTTTCTATTTTAGAGAATTTTCAAAATAGTGACGGTTCTGTCAGAGTTCCTAAGGTTTTAGTGCCGTACATGAACAAAGAAGTTCTGTCTTGATCTAAAAGCTAATATGCGAGTTAAGTCGAAAGTTAGAGAGCGAAGGCGGATTGCAGGGGCTTTGTTATTGTCTCTATTTATTATCACGATTTTTTTTGCTTTAAACTTTTTTTTACGGAACGATGATTATTTGATCACGCAAGTTGAGACGGGTAATTATAGCGAAATTAAAAATATTGTAGACCAGCAACTGGCGGGTAGTTATTTGGGAATTTTCCCAAAAGCCAACAAATTTGTTTATCCTAAAGAAAGAATAAAAAATAAGATAAAAACAGAATTGCCGAATATTAAAGACGTTACATTTTCTCTCAAAAATGATGAGTTGAAGGTAGAGGTTATTGAGTATCCGGAGCAATATTTTTGGTGTCAGAAAGATGATAATTGTTACGCTTTCTTAAGCTTTCTTGAAAATAAGGGGTTAATCGCGAACGAAGTGAATTACGTAGATAGTCCTGATGTCAAAATTAGTATTGATGGTGATGCTGGTGCTAATTGGTATATAATATATGAAGCAGGGGAGAACGCCGATAATTTAATCAAAAACTTTTCTGCTATCCTATTAGCCGACACATTGAAAGATAAAAATTTGAATGATTTAGAATATATTGACATGCGATTTGGCAATAAAATTTACTACAAATGGTCTCACTAAAATTGCGTATAATTGTGGGTATAGCAGTATTTATTTTTGGTTATTTCGCTGTAACTAACTCAACAGTTCTATATAACTCAAGTGTTTTCCAAACAGCTAGCGCATATAGTTCAGAGAGTAAGAGTACTTATTATCTGCGAGCAGATGCTCCCGCTCCGCCCAGAATTGAAGCACGTGCTTATATAGTGGCGGATCTTCTGACGGGCGATGTGTTAATCCAAAAGGCGCCAGATAAGGCATTCCCAATTGCATCTGTCACCAAACTTACAACTGCTGTTGTTGCTTTAAATAATAAATTAGAAGACACAGAACTACTTTACCCGCTCTTACTTGAATCAAGTAACCAGACAGCTGAAAAAATCACAAAATTTTTCGGGAGGAGGACTTTCATACAAGATATGAACAACTTTGCTGTAAGTTTGGGTATGACGCACACGCGCTATTCAGATCCGTCGGGTATCTCACCCAAGAACGTTTCGAGCGCGAGTGACCTGCTTAAGCTTACACAATATATCTATAAAAACACACCGGAATTGTTCGATCTCACGATTGTCCCGAACAAAGATACAGACAAAAATAGTTGGCAGAACAATAATCTTTTTGTCCAAGAGCGTCATCCAAACTATATTGGAGGCAAGTCTGGGTATACCCCAGAAGCAAAGGGTACGCTTGTATCAGTTTTCGCCCTACCACTTGCAGGCGACACATTGCGTCCAGTTGTAGTGATATTGCTGGGCACGGATAGTGAGATGGGTGTTAAATATGAAGTGTCACAATCTATCATTGACTATATTCTCACAAACGTGTATTTTAAGTAACTCAAAATTCAAAACGCAAAGTGCAAAACTTTTGGAAACAACTTCCTAAGCCATTTTTCATATTAGCGCCCATGGCAGACGTCACAGACTGTGTTTTTCGGCGCGTGGTGGCCGAGATTGCCAAACCAGATGTTTTTTTCACTGAGTTCACTTCGGCTGATGGTTTGGCGCATGAGAAGGGGAGAGAGAAGCTTCTCATTAATCTTAAATATTCTGAACTCGAGCGGCCAATAGTTGCGCAAATATTCGGCTCTCACCCAGAAAACATAAATAAAGCGGCAATTTTGTGTAAAAATTTAGGATTTGATGGCATAGATATAAACATGGGTTGCCCGGATAAAAAAGTTGAGAAACAAGGCGCAGGAGCGGCTCTAATCAAGAATCCCAAACTTGCCCTTGGGCTAATAGATGCGGCCCTAGATGGCGCGGGAGGCTTGCCAGTTTCTATTAAAACTCGCTTGGGCTATAACGAGATAGATTATAACTGGCTCGAAACTCTTATCTCATCTCCTATTTCAGCCTTGACTGTGCACTTGCGTACGCGCAAAGAAATGAGCAAAGTCCCCGCCCACTGGGAATTTTTAGGTTACCCGAACTCCACTTGGAGGTCGGGTAACCAAGTTAAGTTTATAGCCAATGGCGACGTGGAGGATCTGGGTGACGCACGAGAGAAGGCGAATGAAAATAATCTTGATGGCGTGATGTTAGGTCGTGCAATCTTTGGTAACCCATGGCTCTACACAGGTAAACCAAAACCCGACTGGCCTGAAGTCTTCCGAGTTATGATCCACCACTGTCAGTTATTTGAAGAAATGTTCGCCCCGCGAAGCCTTGGCGGAGTGGGGAAGAATTTTGCCTTAATGCGCAAATTCTTTGGCGCATATGTGAGTGGCCATCCCCATGCCCACGAACTAAAAGTAGCCCTGATGTTGACGAATTCTGCGTCTGACGTGGTACGTGTTGTAAAAAACTTTTCAGAGGAGTAGGATTGTTTCGGAAAGTGGAGGTGAAAGGTGGCGAGAGTTCTTTTGGTTCATGGGCTCTTCTGGCAACACAGAGAAAGCATGGGTCTCTATGTGGTTCCCGGGGAAGGTACGGTCGCTGTATTTCGTCAGCGACTCGAAACCTGTCTGTTCTCGGGCGTGCTCTTCGCTTGGCCTCTTGAACTTCTCGAAGTACGTGACGAAGGCACCATCATGGACGAGTTCGGGGTCTCAGCGGTTCGACACCTTAACGTCGCAAACCCGGACAGGCTCACGTTCCGCAAGCAGTACCTCAGCCGTCGGGACACGATCGATTACGATCTGACCAAACAGCCTGACGGTTCGTGGCAAGGTGTCTGGCTGGGTGATGCGGTCGGGAGGGGCTCGGTTCGCTGTTTCATCACTCCAGTCGAGGAGAACTTCCTCCTCGAGCCGTCTCTGGACGAACCCACGTGATTCACGCAATTGGAATGGGCCCGGCCTCCGCGCTTTCGCGGAAGTCGGGCCCTTTATCGTTGGAGCCTCATGTAGCCAACAGCTCCGAGAGTGTGAAGATCGATGCGAAGTTGTAGCCAGCTCGGGTAATGGCCTCCATCCCGCCTTGCTCGCGGTCAATGAGGGCAAGTACGCCAAGCACAACGGCGTCGGCGGTGACCAAAGTTTCGATCGCCTTCAAGAGACTTTTGCCGCTTGTGACGGTATCCTCAACCACCACTACCCGCGCACCGGACCGATAGGGGCCCTCGATGCACGATCCTGTTTCTGGGTTGGCGTCCTTGAGGACGATGAACGCACCCAAGGGACGACCCTTCTGAACAGCCGTCATCATCATGGCGATCGCGATGGGATTGGCACCGGCCGTGGGTCCGCCCACTAGTTCCGGTCGCCAACCTAGTGTGTCAATGAATTGCAGACCGAGCGAACCGACTAGTGGCATACCATCAGACGACAGGGTGGTTCTCCTTGCGTCTAGGTACACGCTTGACCGCGTTCCGCCCGCTAGCTGGAAGTCACCGTGAAGAACCGAGCGGCGACGCAAGAGCTCGAGTAGCTCCCTCCGTTGGCTATTTCTTGTTGCTTCAAGGTCCTTCAAGTTCGATTGTGACGGCACTCGTCACCTCCGAGGTCATGTTATACTTTTTATGTATGGAGTCAAATTTAGCGCTTTATCGGAAGTATCGGCCAAGTAGCTTTAAGACTGTTGTGGGACAGTCGCAGGTTGTGAAGGTTTTAGAGGCGGCGGTTGAAAATAATAAAATTTCGCATGCTTACTTATTTTCGGGTTCGCGGGGTACGGGTAAGACATCAGTGGCACGCATTTTTGCAAAATTAATTGGCACAAGTCCAGTTGATTTGTATGAGATAGACGGAGCCTCGAATAATGGCGTTGATGAGGTGAGGGAACTGCGTGAGGCCGTGCGCACTCTACCATTTCAGTCTAAGTACAAAGTTTACATAATTGACGAAGTGCATATGCTTTCGAAGTCAGCATTCAATGCTTTGCTCAAGACACTCGAAGAGCCGCCTCCACATGTGATCTTCATTCTTGCTACTACAGAGAGCTACAAGATTCCTGATACTATTATTTCACGTTGCCAGAACTTTGTTTTTAAAAAGCCAAGCAATGAGGAAATAATCGAAGTTTTAAGTGGAATAGTGAAAAAAGAGGGATATAAAATAGAAAAAGATTCGCTTGATCTGATCGCGCTCTTATCAGAGGGCTCGTTCAGAGACGCCCTCACAATTCTAGAAAAAATACTCACTATTTCAAAAAATAAAATTATAGAAGTAAATGAGGTTGAGGCAGTGACGGGCGCGCCAAAATCTGAATTAGTTGAAAAGTTTCTATCAGGAATCTTGGCAAGTAATACTGAAGATAGTTTGAAAATATTAGAGAAGGCACGAGAAACAAATCTAGATATGCGAGTTTTCACTAAACTTGTGCTTAAACTTGCCAGAGAGCACATGCTTGCGAGTCTAGCGCCAGATCTTGTGAAAGACAGAGATAGTAAAACAAGTATAACAACAGATCAGGCTAAAAAATTACCCAATATTTTACGGGCATTCTTGAACGCATATAATGATATTGGTTACGCATATATTCCCACCCTGCCCTTAGAATTAGCTGTGATAGATCTATGTCAGTAGGCATATTAGAACTCTCTGTTGTTTTGCTCATTGCCGCCCTCTTGGGCGTAGTGGCCAGATTCTTGCGCCAGCCAATTCTCGTTGCTTACATGGCCACGGGCGCACTGGTCGCGTATTTGGGCTTCTTCGATCTCGTTCGACCAGATACTTATCAGATTTTCGCTGATCTCGGCATCACTTTCTTATTATTTCTTGTAGGACTTGAAGTGAATTATTCAAGTTTGCGTCTGGTGGGTCGCTCTTCGATAATTATCGGCATTGGTCAAATTCTGTTCACGGCTGTTATTGGCTACGTAATTGTCAGAGCATTTGACTTTGCCGCATTGCCTGCCCTTTATATTGCATTGTGTTTAACTTTCTCAAGCACGATTATTATTATCAAACTTTTGAGCGAGAAGAAAGATTTGCAAAGTCTCTACGGCAAGATCGTGATCGGCTTCATGCTTGTGCAAGACGTGATTGCTATTTTGCTTCTGGTAATACTTTCAAGTATTAGTTCAGGTCAAGTCTTTTCTGTTTGGAACTTATTATTTGTGTTGATTAAGGGTGTGGCATTGTTTGTTGCTATGCTCTGGTTGGGTCGCCGCGTATTTCCTATTATCTTTGACAGGCTGGCTAGATCTGGAGAGTTGTTATTTTTGGTTTCGATTGCATGGGCATTGCTCGTTGCCGCGTTTGCTGAACAATTGGGATTCTCGATCGTAATTGGCGGCTTCTTGGCGGGCATCGCACTCTCCAATTCGTCAGAACATTTTGCTATCACAAGCAAGATCAAACCTCTGCGCGACTTCTTTATTCTAGTCTTCTTCGTAATATTGGGTGCCTCGCTCTTCCAATATAATTTCGCTAATATCGCCTGGCCGGTGCTGGCATTATCTATGTTTGTTTTAATAGGCAATCCCTTAATAGTGTTCTTAATCATGAGTGTGCTAGGTTATAGGCGTAGTACAAGTTTCGCGGCTGGCGTGACTGTCGCACAAGTTTCTGAATTCTCGCTTATTCTAATAGCTCTAGGCCTAAAGATCGGCCACGTGGACGAGCGAGCAGTGGCCTTGGTGAGTGCCGTGGCTGTGATCACTATACTTGCTTCTACTTATCTTGTTTTACATGCAAAGAAAATAGCAAAAGTTATTGATCCAGCGCTTAGATATCTAGAACGCAAAAAGTTGATAGAAAATAATATTCCGGACTCGGGCTACCATATGCCGATTATCTTGATAGGAGCGCATAGAACAGGCGAGTCTATCCTGCGTCACTTATCGAAAGAAGAAGTGCTGATCGTAGATTTTGACCCCGATAAGATCAAAGAGCGCAGAGCCTCTGGCTATACATGCTTACTTGGCAATATCACTGACGAAGATATTTTTGAAGCATCCGGAATAACAGAATCTAAACTTATCATCTCAACCTCACCAGATTTTGAGGACAACTTAGGATTACTCGAGTTGCTGTCCAGGGCAAGGGCTATGGGGAAGGTGATAGTGCGAGCCGAAACTGATCAAGAAGCTAAATTCCTGTACAAAGCAGGAGCAAGCTACGTGATCTTCCCACACAAAAGCGTAGGTCAGTTCTTGGGCAAGCATCTACAAGACCACCCCGACCTAGCCTTCTTAAACATCCTCAAAAAGAACGATCTAGCCTCACTAAAATAGCCTACTTGACAAAGGCCCTATGACTATGATAGAATAATACCAGAGAATAGATGGGAGCCTTGTTTGACAGGTGTGAGGCATCCTTCACCTTTGATCCGTATGAGCATGCGCCCCAGATTAGCGGGACGAGCTTGGGTGAGGAGTTCTACAAAGCGCAGGGGACCTTCAGGCAATCCCTGTCCCTGGTCGCGAGACGCACACTGGCTGTACGCACACGTCAAGCGATTATATGCATGGAACTGCGTGGACAGTGCACCCTGCACGCAGTGTGACCCTTGCGCGAGCGAGAAAGAAGCGGACTTCTTTCTCGTCATTTTCCCCAAGAAACAAAACCCCCACTTAAAGAAGTGGGGGTTTTTTATCTTTTGACTTCTATTGTGTTAAGATAGAATCTTAGGATTTCGTATGTCCCAACCATTATCTATAAACATTAACGAAGAGGGGATTGCCGTGATCAAGATTGCCGGAGATCTCACTGGCCCGGAGGTAGAGAAATTGAATGAGGAGATTGTATTGATCGAGAAAGAAATAGAAAATGCGTTTGGCAAACAAGGCAAGAAATTGCGCGCCTTGGTTGATGTAAGTGAGTTCAGTGATAATTATGATTCTGGGGCAGTGAGTCCGATGGTAAATCTGGTCAGTCACAATAGAGATTACATAGAGAAGACAGCCGTTTTCGGTGCCAGCCCCAAGGCCACACTCGTAGGCGAGACAATTATAGGTCTTGCCCTCCGAGACAATTTCAAATTCTTCAAAACCAAAGAAGAAGCCCTCGCCTGGCTTGTATCCTAAATAGTGGTAGTGTTTGTGTTAATATGTGAACGTTTGCGGGATCGTCTAACGGTAGGACGACTGCCTTTGAAGCAGTAAATTTTGGTTCGACTCCAAGTCCCGCAGTTATGGGTATCTCAAAAGAAATTCTTAAATATTTAGATTCACAAAGAGTTGGGGTGTTGGCAGTGGAGATGCTCGACGGTTCTCCTCACGGGGCAACTGTGCATTTCGCTCACACAAATGATCCGCTTGTTTTCTATTTTGAGACTAGCCCCGAGTATCGCAAAGCCGAGCCCTTACACAAAAACGGCAAAGCAAGAGCCACATTTGTAGTTGGCACAAGCGAAGAGAAGCCTGTACGCCCGCTTCAGTTAGATGGCATGGTGAGAGTGCTTAAGGAAAATGAGAAGGAAATATTTAACAAGGTGTATCTCGCCAAGTACCCTAAAAAGCGGGATAAGCTAGCTGATCAACTCCTCTTTGTCTTCGAGCCCGCATGGTGGCGCTATACCAACTGGGACAGTCCAACCGGCAAGACGACCTTGCATTCTGTGAGCTAATGTTCTCAAGAACACCAGAATATGCTAAGCTAACGACATGCCCAACAAGAGGATTGAGAATTATAGGGTTTTGGAAAGATTAGTAAGAGGGTTTGCAAATCACCGTCGGATTCAGATACTCGAACTTCTTCATAGGTGTCCGGAAATGTCTGTAAATGAGGTGGCAGAGGGTTTGGATATTAATTTCAAAACGGCAGCCGACCATATCCGTCGACTTACCATTCCTGGATTGTTGATGAAGCGTTCCGACGGCAAAAGTATTCGCCATAAGTTGACTTCCCGCGGGCTCAGAGTGCTGAAGTTCTTGAGAACATTAGAATAAGCTTATGACTTACTGGAAGATTCCGCCGATTATTAAGGTGTATGAGGCGCTGGGCGCAGTAGCTGATAGTCGCGTGCACTTGGCGGGGGATAGCGCCAAGGTTTACTCATCAAGTGGGAATAAGTTCTATGAGGTTAATTATGATGCAAGTGAAAACGCTATCATGACTAACGATAACGGCTCATATTGGAAAGGCTATCTGGGTTACCCGGCTATCGCTTACTTGCTTGCTACTGACGTTTTGGAATACAAGCAGGAGCTGGGAGATTTACTGAAAAATATTGCTTGGAAAGATCTCAATACTAAATTTAAGAATGATTTTAGCAAGACTCTTGAACACATCCTCTTCCCGCTTCCTGACGATAGGAAATTAGAGCTTGAGGAGTATACAGACAAGCTCCTCGCTGATGTGGCAAAACTAAAACTCAAACACTTAGGTAAAAAAGTTCCTCCCCCGGCGGGTTATTAATAAGTCGACGGGCCCACTGACCGAAGTCAGTGGGCCCGGATGTTCCTCGTCATCCGACGTGGTCGAAGGATCTCCACATAAGGATTCCAAAGAGTACCGTAAGAACAGTAAGAATGAAGGCTCCATAGTAGTCAGGTGTTACTCCATACAGCACACCCTTCTCGGCGAAGTAAACTGTTCTCGCAGTTTTGGTGGGAGGCCAATACAGGTGTTTGGTGGCACTGTAGAGGTGCCCATCCTTCTTGCAGAGATAGAAGACTGTGCCTCTGGTCGTCATAATCATCTCAATAGGTTCGCTAGCGAACGCGGCTTTAAACTGATCGAGCTCCATACTGACCGCCGTGCCGGACAGAGAAACGCTCTTCACTGTACTGTAGTTCCCGGCCACATCCGAGAGTGCGTTGACGACGATGTAACTGTCTGGGAGCCAGCATTCCACCATCACCGTCTTTGGGTCGATGAAGTGAACGGTCGCGATTGCGCAGCACATTGTGATGAAGATGAGAGCGATTGCTATTGTCAGATTCTTCATTCCCAATTCCTCCTTGTTTTTAGGCTTAGGGTTGCCTATCTGGACTAAGTGTATCATAGCTTGACAGAAGATGCAAGATTTTGGGTGCAACCCATGTCCGGATCCCGTGCTACAATTACAGTCATGAGTTGGCTGATTGTTTTCGGGGCTAGTTGGGTGCCTGTTGTTTTTATAATTTTGTTTTTTTATTGGTGGTTGGAGCAAGTTAATACTGATCGGCGAAAATTACTCCTCCACACTTTGGGTACGGCTCTTATTACGCGGTTTGTTTTTGGGACTATACTCAAGAATTTTTTTGCCAAGGCACGGCCGGATAACTTGCTCACACTTATTGATGCAACCGGTTACGCTTTCCCTTCTGGGCATGCAACTTTCTTTTTCTCACTTGCCACTTCTGTATTTATCATGAACAAGCGCTGGGGAATTTGCTTCTATGCACTTGCCGCGATTCTATCAATCTCGCGAGTGCTTGCTCACGTGCATGATTACGCTGACATATTATCTGGGGCAGTTTTGGGCATTGTTGTGGCTCTAGTTGCTTCACGAATATTTAGATTAAAATCACTTTAATTATTCATGCGTAAGTTAGTCATATTTGATCTTGACGGAACACTCACAGAGAGCAAGGCTAATCTCACTGCCGACGTATCAAGCGCTCTTTGCGACCTACTTAGTAAAACAAAGGTGGCTGTTATCTCTGGCGGCTCACTGCCGCAATACAAGAAGCAATTCATTGCGCACTTAGCGTGTCCGGATAAGTTATTGAGCAATTTGATACTACTGCCGACTAACGGTTCTGAAATGTTTGTTTATAGTAATCTCGATCATGAATGGAAAAGCGTTTACAATATTTATTTAACTGATCTTGAGAAGATACGCATCAAGGATGCACTTAAAGAATCTTTAAGTGAGCTTGGCTCTGATAAATTAGAAAATAGGCCCGAGAAAATATTTGGCGAGCTGACAGAAGATAGGGGAAGCGAGATTACTTTCTCGGCATTGGGCCAGAGTGCGCCGGTTGAACTAAAGAAAGCATGGGACCCGGATCGCAGTAAGCGCTTAGCACTTGCGAGTGCTCTTGAAGCGCGTGTGCCAGAGTTTGAAATTACAGTAGGGGGTGCCACGTCTGTGGATATTACTAAGAAAGGCATCAACAAGGCCTTTGCCATCGATCAGCTATCTGACCATCTGCACATCCCTAAAAATGACATGATTTATGTGGGAGATGCCTTGTTTGAGGGAGGGAATGATTATCTGGCCAAACGCGCTGGGATCGAGTGCATAGCCGTTTTGGGGCCTGTGGATACATTAAGAGTAATTGGGGAACTATTGGAGCATAATGAAGATTCATGATGATCCCGTTAGAAGTATGTTGCAGAGATATCACAATACAATGTTATATTTACAAAAAATAGATGTTTACTTCTAACGGGATGATGCCATTCACCGAAAAGCGTCCCTGGGGAGAGTTTCGTGAGTTTGCTCTCAATGAGCCGGCAACTGTCAAGATTTTGCAGATTGTGAAGGGTCAGGAGTTTAGTTTACAGGTGCATGAACACCGAGGAGAATTCTGGCATATTTTATCTGGCCATCCTTCTGTCACTATTGGCGAGAAAGTTATGCAAGGTAATCCCGGAGATGAATTCGTAGCTCTTGTGGGGGTGGTACATAGGATTGAGGCACCGAAAGATGATGTTAGGATTCTGGAAATCTCGAGGGGTAAATTTGATGAGGGCGATATTGTCAGAATAGAAGACAAATATGGCAGAACATAAACGCAAGAAGAAAGTTAAAAAGATAGTTAGGGAAGTAGCTAGTGAAAAGACTGTTAAAAGAGTTTCTAAAAAAAATGTCAGAAGACCTGCAAAGAAAAAGTTAGTTAAGGAAAAAGTAATTAAAAAGAAATCTGCAAAAAAGAGAGTAGTAAAAAAGCGTAAATATCCTAAAGTTTTAAATAAACATAAGGGTAACCCCATAATGGGACCTAATCCCACATCCATTTGGGAATCTGCCGCTGTTTTTAATCCCGGGGCGATTGTGCATCATGGCCGTGTGCATCTATTTTATCGCGCACTTGGGCCTGATGGCGTCTCGCGTATCGGTCATGCCTCGAGTGTTGATGGTATAAATTTCGACAAGCGTTCACTCTATCCGGTATTCACCGCTGAAGACGTGGGTTCAATTATTCGTCACTACCCGTATACGTCACCTGCGAGACCCGAGCTCAAATATGACAGAGTGTTATATGCGTCCGGCGGCGGTTGGGGTGGTTGTGAGGATCCACGGGCAGTCAAAATTGATGGTCGCATATATCTGACATTCAATATGTTCAATGGCTGGGATTCAATGCGCGTGGCCTATGCCTCGATTGATGAACGCGATTTCGAACAGGGTAATTGGAATTGGACCAACTTCTCGTATCTCTCGCGTCCGGGTGACAGACAGAAGAATTGGGTGCTCTTCCCAGAAAAATTCAATGGCAAGTTCGCTCTTTTGCACAATATTGATCTCGGCGATCCAACTCGGGTGCACATTGCCTTCGTTGATCGCCTCGATCAGTGGCTCACTCCCAATCAAGGGCAAGCGCCTGACGTGCATACATTGCCTGATCACGTAGTAGCATGGCATAGTCGCACCCGTAGCGCCGCCGCTCCACCAATTAAGACAGATGATGGCTGGTTACTTTTCTATCATGCCATGGATAAAGATGACCCAGGGCGTTATAAAGTAGGCGCAGTTTTGCTCGATTTAAATGATCCCACTCGTGTTTTGTACAGATCAGCCTATCCATTAATAGAACCAAATGAATGGTATGAGAATGATTGGAAGCCGGGGATAGTCTATGCCAATGGAGCGGTGGTCAAAGATGGCACACTCTTCATATATTACGGTGGTGGTGATAAATATGTAGCCATGGCTCACACCAAACTCGATAATTTCATGAAAAAATTGATGAAGAACGAGCATGTTGTCTTCGCCGTAGACAAGACCCTACCGGCGTCCTGAATGAAATATGTTCATAGTTAAACGCTCGATCCACAACCCGATTATTAATCCAATTACCACTCACCCTTGGGAGGGCGAGTCTACGTTCAATTGGTCACCCATGTGGAAAGGCAGGACTCTGCACGCGTTTTACCGTGCTATGGGCGATCCGGTTGTGATAGGAGATCGACATGTAGCTCTCTCAACCATCGGTCATGCCACGAGCACTGATGGCGCGCATTTCAAGGAGAACACTCGTGAGCAGTTCATCATGCCGGAACAAGATTGGGAGCGGTATGGCTGTGAAGATCCACGAATCTCTTATTTCGAGGGTAAATATTATATTTTCTACACAGCTCTAGGCACTTACCCATTTAATGCCGAAGGTATCCGCGTGGCTGTAGCTGTGAGCGATGATCTTAAGAGTGTGCGTGAGCGGCACTTAGTTACTCCGTTCAATGCTAAGGCTATGGTGCTTTTCCCGCGGCGAATTAGCGGTAAAATTGTGGTACTTCTTTCGGCCCACACCGATTCGCCACCTGCGCGCATGTCCTTTGCCATGCTCGGTCGGATCGAAGATCTTTGGAGTGAAGAGTATTGGCGAACATGGCACAATGAGATAGACAAGTATTCAATTAACCCGCGCCGTACTGATCGAGATCAAATTGAAGTGGGTGCCGCTCCGATCGAGCTACCCGAGGGTTGGCTCGTTGTCTATTCGCATATACAAGAGTACGGTACGTCCGGAGTGATCTTTGGCATTGAAGCTCTCCTGCTTGATAAGGATAATCCGAGCAAAATAATCGGTCATACTCACGGACCCATAATGGCCCCAGAAGAAACTTACGAGAAGTATGGCCACGTTCCTAATATTACTTTTCCCTCCGGCGCACTTCTAAATAATCACACGCTTCAGATTTATTATGGCGCTACTGATACAACTTGTTGCCAGGCCGAGATTGATGTGCGCGATTTGGTGGCGGGGATGCGCGTCGAAACGCGCAACAAGTTCGCCACGCGTTTCGTAGACAATCCCATAATCAGCCCTATTTTACATCATAAGTGGGAGAGCAAAGCTACATTTAATCCTGCCGCGATTAAATTAGCTGGCAAAACACACATACTTTACCGCGCTATGAGTGACGATAATACGTCAACAATTGGTTATGTGCAAAGTCAGAATGGATTATCTGTGAGCGAGCGATTGCCTGAACCAATTTATGTGCCCAGAGCTGACTTTGAAAATAAAGGCGTGGCCGGTGGTAACTCTGGTTGTGAGGATCCGCGGATCACCGAGATCGGCAAGCGGCTCTATCTCTGCTACACGGCATATAATGGCATTAAGTCACCGGCCGTGGCCGTAAGCTCAATATCAACGACAGATTTTCTTAATAAAAAATGGGATTGGAGTGAGCCTGCCGTGATTACAACCGAGAGCATAGATGACAAAGATGCGGCCTTCTTGCCAGAGAAAGTGAAAGGCAATTATATTTTCTATCACAGAATAGACGGCATAGTGTACGCTGATAAAATCAAAACTCTTGATTTCGCAAAATTGGGAAAAGTTTCAAACAGATTACAGGTGCTCGCCCCCAGACCAGGCATGTGGGATTGTCGCAAAGTTGGCCTAGCCGCGCCACCCATCAAGACAAAATCCGGCTGGCTCGCGCTCTACCACGGCATTAGTATACACGGCACGTATCGAGTGGGCGCAGTGCTCCTATCGCTCAAAGATCCAACAGCAGTAATAGCCCGCACAGCCGCGCCAATCCTTGAACCGAGTGAGCTATACGAAAAGAACGGCCAAGTGGGCAACGTAGTCTTCCCCTGTGGTCTTACTCAAGATAAAGACACACTTTTCATTTACTACGGCGGCGGCGACAGCGTAGTAGGCGTAGCCACAATGTCACTCTCTAAACTTCTCACAATCCTCACGCGTTAGGTCGTCCCTAGTTTATAAGCTGTTAGTAAGTCGCTTGACTTTCATTTGTTATCCTGTATACTAGTTATACTTTTGATATTATGGCTTAGGCCTCCGAGATCCCGCCGCAAGGCGGGATCGATGTTTATATAAAGTCTTTCAGTCTATCCTTAACTTTCTTGAGCTCATTCTCTGGCAGTAAGTCTAGTTTCCTTATGACTCGGTGAGTACTTAAAACCTTTGCTTGAGTTAACTTGACCCACACTGTTCCAATGCGAGTTTCCACGGGGCAGTGAAATTTGTCTGTTTTCTCGATACTGGTTATGGGTAAGGCGAGAAAAGTTTCTTTGTTGTAAACCCGTACTACCAATACCGGTCGTTCAAAATTATTATTTTTTCCATCCACCTCCGCACCCACATTCACTCCAAGTGCACACCACCAAATTTCTCGCGAGTGGACATACACTATGCGAGCTTCATTATGGATTCGTTTCTTCTCGTTATTCCACGAATCAAAGTCTTTTTTCACACATTAATCGTATCATAAAGCACCCCTTCTCCACTAAATATAAAATGCGAAGGCCCCGTGGAGGCGACCTTCTTTTAAAGGGATCACACGGGGCATTATGCTTCACTACTTCTCTCGAGTTACTAGGACCACCTCCTTGTTGCTCTGAGTGACGATGAATTTTTCGTCTGGGAGGGCGAACTTTCCGAGTGATTCTCGGAGTCCCTCAGCATCGTCTTTTCCTTCAAGTGCGGACCTTGCGTTGCCAACAGGGACCTGAACTCCCGGACACCCCGAACGTAGAAAGTTGACGACCTCACCTACCTGCACTAGGTCGTATACGTCGACAGGGATGACAGGCACCTCGCCTTCGAGAATCGTTGAGTCACCTTGTCGCACTAGCGCGGCTTCGGTGATTTGCGTTTGGATTTGAGTCTGCTTCATCTCATTCTCCTTTCCCTTAGTCGTGTTGTGTACTACTGATGAAAACCTAGCAAAAACAATTGACAAAGTCAAGTCAGCGTGTGTTTGATAATTGTGCTATGATTAAATCATGCTAGTTGATGACGTTACAATACGCGTTCGGGCTGGGAATGGTGGGCCGGGGTCGGTTGCTTTCCAGAAAGTTAAGATGGCTCTGGGCCCGACAGGTGGCTCGGGTGGACACGGGGGTGATGTCTATCTTGAGGGAGTTTCTGACATTGGCGCACTCGAAGCTTATCGATACAAGAAAGAAGTTGCGGCCGAGAATGGTCGCGAAGGCCGCAGTCAGTTCAGAGACGGAGATCGTGGCGATGAACTTACGCTCAAAGTGCCAGTGGGCACGATTGCTCACAATGTTGACACAGGCGCTGATCGCGAGATTCTCAAGATCGGTGAGAGATTGCTGATTGCGAAGGGTGGCCGTGGTGGTAAGGGCAACTTTCTATATCGCTCATCAACGAACACTTCGCCCAAAGAATCACAACCGGGACTACAAGGCGATGCTTTCACTTTCAGGCTTGAATTGCGCTTGATTGCGGATGTCGGCTTCGTTGGCTTACCCAATGCAGGTAAGTCAAGTTTGCTTAATGCTCTCACTCGCGCGCAGGCCAAAGTGGCTAACTACCCATTCACGACCCTCGAGCCCAATCTTGGTGCTTACTACGATTTGATACTGGCAGATATTCCGGGCTTAATTGAGGGGGCAAGTGAGGGTAGGGGTTTGGGCACAAAGTTTTTGCGGCACATAGCCAGAACTAAAGTCCTATTTCATCTTGTGTCAGCCGAAAGTGATGATCCTGTCAGGGATTACGAAATAGTACGTCAAGAATTAGAGAAGCACGATCAAGGTTTCAAAACTAAAAAAGAATATGTGTTCTTGTCAAAATCAGATTTGTTCACAGATTCAATTAGGTTACTTAGCGGCAAGGCGACTAAGTGGGGAAGGATATCTGTAAATGAGCCAGGAACTCTGGAAAAAGTAAAGAAGATTCTAGTCGAGGTTGCCAGAGAGAAACACGTGTAATATGTGGTATAATGTGTGTATTAATTACTAATACATGCGTATTCTTGCTGATTAATTTTTTAA
>JBBTXQ010000043.1:0-15464 GCA_038062165.1 Patescibacteria group bacterium | reverse complement strand
TAAGAATACCGACGGCAGTTTGGGTGCGGTTGGCCTTCTGGTGCTCAAACCCAGTAATCCGGAAGTATTGGTTTATGTTGATGACCCGCTATCTGGCACTATTTATTCTAATCCAATTACAAATAGTATTAAATTAACAGGGGACGAAGTTTCATTACGCGCTGTTGACTATTTCTTTCCAAAATCACACAGAACAAAAACTGCAAACAAGTCTGGCTTAACGTACATCTGGACATTAAACGGTAAACAAGCCGTGGTAGACGAGACGACACCGGACATATTGACCCTCCGTCAAAACCAAAACGAAAATACTGGTTCGGGCCAAGCGGGAGTGGCCGTGAGCGTACGTGATCCATTCGATAGTTTGATTAGCGCGGCCAGAGGCTTCATGATCGAATTCGGTGGTGGTTCAAATTCGTCTAACAGTTTCCAATAATAATTTAAAAAATGGCAAATACTGATACATATACATTACTTGAGCCAATCATAAATGATGGTAAAACCATTGAAGCTGTTAACACGGGGGCAACTTCTTATACTTACTTCAAAACTGTTTATAACACAGCTCTCACTTTAACCATCGCCCTAGCCGTGCTTATGATCGTTATTGGGGGAGTTCAATACACTCTCTCTTATATACCAGCGGCCAAAAGCGGAGCCAAGGATCGCGTTTGGGGTGCCATCGGTGGGTTGGTACTCGCCCTCGTTTCGTACTTAATTTTGCAAACCATTAATCCAGCTTTGCTAACTCCATCATTTGTACCCAAATAGTGTGAAAATAATTAAGTATGCGTAAATTAATAATCATAATAATCATAGCCCTAGCGGCCGGTTTGGGTCTATTGCTATTTTTAACCGGCAAAACAGAAACTCCTGGCATAACTGACTCCGACTCAAACTTATTTCCATCCGGAGGTGAAACAAACAACGTGAACGATACCGAGCAGAACATAAACGGCAATTCAAATTTCCCAGGCGCGAGTAATCCTACGGGTCAGACAAGTTCTACTAACGAACAAGATGCTAGCGAAAAAGACACTGAAAGTAGTCAAATAAAAATTTCAAATCGCGAGGCTAAGCGTATTTCAAATGGACCAGTTGTTGGTGTTACCAGTATAGGCAATCTCAAGGGGGTTAATCTGGTCGCGCGTTTCGTTGAGCGAGGCACAGGCAATATTTGGGATTATCGCATCCTAGCGAACAAAGCAGAGCGGATATCCGGCACGACGGTGGCAAGGGTACAAGATGTCTATTGGGGCAATTTGGGCCAGAGCCTACTTATGCGCTACCAAGATAACACAGGTGAGCAGGTCAAGAACTATCTGGGGCGTATCCAAAATACAAACATAACGGGCGAATTTTTGCCGGATAATATTATTGCTGTCGTAAGCGCGCCGGTAGGGGGGGAGACCATTAGTTGTCCGGCATATCTAACTAAAAATCTGTATAAAGATGGCTCAAATGATCCGGTTCAAGTGCGTAAATTGCAAAACTTTTTAAGCATATCTGAAACCGGCCTCTATGATAGCGCCACAATAAGTGCCGTTACGGCCTTTCAAAAAGCAAATAGTATTGAGCAAACAGGCAACGTGGGACCTCTAACTCGCGCAAAAACTAATTCTCTTTACTGTCAGAAGTCTGGTTCGCAAGTAATAGGCGGCAAACTCTTTTACATAACAACTGATTCTGTCGGAAAAGGAACAGGAATAGTAAATGATTTTGACAATACTAAAAACGCAACTCTTTTCTCGGGTGCCTATAGTGAGTGGCAAATAAGTTGGCCGGCGCGTGAGAGTTTGATCCTAACTTCTAAACCAGAGGCGAGCACTTATGGTTACGCGTATATCTTGCCTAGTCAAGCAACTTCGCCTTACTCACTCACGGCCACCGTTAAGCCTCTACTGCGACAGATCAAAGGCTTAACAGTGAACGCAAGCCCAACACTTACACGCGTGCTGTATACACAAGCAACACCGAGAGCTCTCTCCACGCACATATTAGATACCCAAACAAATGAAGCCAGAGTGTTTCCTCTAAACACTTTCCCGCGTGAGAAATGCGTCTGGGATAAAATTGATACGGATATAGTTTATTGCGCCGTACCACACGAGAGTCTATCTGGAACAAGTTTAGACGCGTGGTATAAGGGTTTACTTAGCACAAACGATAGCATCTACAAAATTAATACAGATATTGATAGTGTAGAACTAATCTATTCGTCTACTACTTATTCGCCAGATGTTAAAGAAATAGTAATCTCGGAAAAAAGCGAATTTATCTTCTATATAGACAAACGCGACGGATATCTCTGGGCCCTGCCATTAATTAGTATTTGAAGCAACTCACCCTGACTAAAGTCTAGACCTCTCTTATAAATAAGAGAGGTGAGAGAAAAGAACATGAAGAATAGGAAGAAACTTGAAAATAGAAGGAGGGACTTACGCAAATCCCAAACTAAAACCGAGCAGATTGTCTGGCTTAATATCAGAAATAGGAAACTAGGAAGATATCGCTTTGTAAGGCAATTTAGCATTGGTCCATACATTCTTGACTTCTATTGTCCTGCCACAAAACTAGCAGTCGAACTCGATGGCTCGAAGCACGAAACAAAAATTGAACAAGAATATGATCGCAACCGCGATGACTACTTGAATGAAGCCGGGATCAAAGTTTTAAGATTCAAGAATTCGGAAGTTGAAAACAGTTTGCCATCCGTCCTCTCTCGCATTCACCTCTCTTGTAGGACAAGAGAGGGCGAGACGAAGTCCGGGTGAGTTAACTCTTGATTATCTCTTTGGCTTTTCGTCTGACAATTAGTTCGTGGATGATGGCGAATATGTTCGAGGTTAGCCAATAGAGAGCTACTACTGAAGGAAAACTTGCAGATATCACAGCTATCATCACCGGCATCACATAACGCATGTTTGTGCTCATGCTTCTGCCAAGCTCTTCGCCGAAGCTTGCGGTGGCGCCAGATTCTCGTGGCGCCATAGGAGGAAGAGAAAGTTTAATTTGGACATATTGGCTAACACCTACTAAGATCGCAAGAATATAATTTTTGGTTGAAAGATTTATCAAACCCAAAAATAAGAAGTTAATATCGGGAGGTAAGTTTATAAATGAGTAGAGTTTATCGGGAGTGAAGGGGATACCTCGAGTAAATACAAAATAGAGAGCGAGCAATACCGGGATTTGGATAAAGATTAATAAGAAACCAGAGAAGGGGTTGATGCCGTGCTTCTTATAGAGCTCCATCATTTGTTTAGTCTGCTCTTGTTTGTCGTTTTCATATTTCTTCTTAATCACGGACATCTCACCCTCAACTAATTTCATTTTTCTTTGAGTATGGAGTTGTTTGTGGGTAAGAGGCATTAAGATAAAGCGCACTACAATTGTGAGCGCTATCACAGCGAAGCCAACATCACCTCCGGGCAAAATAGCCGTCAAGAATACTAAGGCATTATAAAATGGTTGATAGAGGAGAGTATTAAAAATTGAAGAAAGCATTTAGTTTATTCTTTAATTGCTTGTATGTTAACTCACTATCACCTGATTTGAAATAGATCTTGTACGTGCGTATTGGCAGTTTACTTGCAAGTTCGCGGGCAATAGCTCTAGCCCTGCGCTTGAGCCTATTGCGGGCCACAGCCGTCTTGGCCACCTTTTTAGAAACGATAAATATGAATTTATGGGGCAAGTCTTTTGCGACCCTTACGTCTCCTGCGCAACAGTACGGCCCTACCGCCGGGTTTGCGTGATCTTTTTAAAAAGCCGTGACTGCGTCCTCTTTTGCGTTTTTTGGGTTGATATGTTACTGACATGCGGACTTATTGTATACTATCCCCATCTTATGCACAAGATTGGAGTAGTTGCGCACAGTAACCCTTCTCCTATACTCTTCTAACTATGAATATAGTGACAATTGATCATAGAAAGCTCTGGGAAGACACTCTGTCACATATTGAAATTGATGTTTCCAAAGCAAATTTTGTCACTTGGTTTAAAAATACGTGCATCCATAAACTAGATAGTGGGATAGTTTATCTGGCTGTGCCCAATACCTTCGTACGCGACTGGCTCCAAAACAAATATCATTCTGTGATTTTAAGATCTTTGCGCGAGAACATGGAGAGTGTGCGTGGAGTTGAATACATTATTCACAAATCAAGTACTGGGATAGAGCCCTTAAGAACAGAAAATATTCAATCTCATGTATCTGGTGGTCAGCTTGAATTAAACGAACTCTATATAGACAAGGAAGACAACCTTAATCCTAAATATACTTTTGAAACATTTATTGTGGGCGCGTTTAATGAGCTTGCTTATGCCGCCTCGCAGGCTGTTATTAAGAATCCGGGCATAAGTTATAACCCACTATTCATCTATGGTGGCACAGGTTTAGGCAAGACACACTTGATTCAAGCTATTGGCAATCATTTTAAAAAAGTAGATAAGAATAAAAAAGTTTATTATCTTTCGGCCGAGAAGTTCACCATTGAATGCGTGGATGCTATTCGTAATAGCAAAGCTCATATCTTTAAAGAGAAATATCGCAAGTATGATGTACTTGTGATGGATGATATCCAGTTTTTGTCTGGAAAAGAAAAAACCCAAGAAGAGGTTTTCCACTTATTTAATACTTTATATGATAATAATAAACAAATTATTTTCTCGTCTGATAAGGCGCCCAAGCACATAATGGGCATAGAAGAGCGCCTTAAATCACGTTTCGAGGGCGGAATGATAGCTGACATATCTTCGCCTGAATATGAGTCTAGATTGGCTATTTTACGCTCTAAAACACGCGCCCAAACACTCTCTATTCCGGAAGAAATAATTGAGTATGTAGCCTCTGTTGTACAGAACAATATTCGCGAACTCGAAGGGGTGCTCAATCTCGTGCTTATTCAGAGTGGCCTTAAAAAACGCGATTTAACCATCAATGAGGTTAAATTATTGATAAAAAATAACATCAAACCCCAAAAGACTATTTCTATTAATGATGTCATCAAAACTATTGCTAATTTTTACAATATCGAAGAACGTGAGTTATACCAGAAAACACGCAAGAAAGAGGTGGTTAAACCGAGGCAAGTTGTGATGTATTTATTGCGTGAGGACTTCCACACTTCATATCCTTATATTGGCCAAAAGATGGGTGGTCGTGATCACACCACAGTTATCCACGCGTATGAGAAGATTAAGGGGGATTTAACAAGGGATAACCTGTTGACACAAGAGTTGGAACAAATTAAAGGACTCCTTTATGGTCCAGCTTAATCTAATAACTTTAAACTTATACACAATTAATTCTTAATAAATATGAAAATTTGTATAGTAAAAATTAACTTTTCCACACAATCAACAGTATAGTATTAGTAATAAGTATTTATATATAAATAATAGGTATATAGACTAAAGATGCAAACAGTATGAAAATAGAATGTATTAGAGAAAATTTATATAAAGCAATTAATATAGCCGAACATATAACGGGTAAGAAACTAGCCTTATCTATTTTAAGTAAGGTTTTAATTGAGACAAAAGATAAAAATATTTTTATAAAATCAACCAATCTTGATTTAGGAATAGAAATTAAAGTCCCAGGTAAGGTAACGGGTAATGATTCAATTATTATTTCGGGAACAATTTTAGAAAATTTATTAAGTAATTTACCACAACAAGCTTTAGTAAGTCTAGAGAAAACAAACAATAACCTTTTAATCACTTCTTCTGGAAGTACGGCATTAATAACAGCTGAACCAAGCACGGATTTCCCACAAATTCCTAAATTAGATAATAAAACAAAAGACAAAAACGATATTACAAGTAATATAAATATTGACACTCAAATATTTATAAATGGCCTAAAATCAGTTATTTATTCCGCTTCAATTTCAGACATAAAACCAGAATTGGCGAGTATTTCTATCAAGATAGAAGATGGAGATATGATCTTTGTCGCCACAGACTCGTTTAGGCTTGCTGAAAAAAGGGTAGCTACTAAGAATTCAATTATTATCCCAGGTCATGAGAATGGATTCTTGTTACCACTTAAAAATGCCACAGAAGTCTTACGGGTGTTCACGGATGTTAAAGATGATCTGAAAGTTAGTTACAACAAGAACCAAGTTTCATTCCAGATAGCTGATATATATATGACTTCGAGAGTTGTAGATGGCGTATTTCCAGCTTACTCCGGACTAATTCCAAAATCTTTCACTACTCAAGCTGTGATTCTTAAGAATGATCTACTCGCATCTCTACGTTTAGCTTCTGTGTTTTCTGATAAGTTCCACCAGGTAATTGTAAAAATAATTCCCGACGATTCACTTTTTGAAATTCATAGTCGTAATGCTGAATCGGGTGAGAGTACGGTCAGGGTGGACGGCACAATAGAGGGTGAAGCGCTCGAGATCTCTCTTAATGCCCGCTACTTAACAGAGTGTTTTCAATCAATTAACAAAGATTCACTCACCCTCGGATTCAATGGCCGGGACAAGGCTATATTACTACGTCCGGTGGGTGATAGGTCATTCTTGTACCTTGTGATGCCCCTACACCAATAACCCATGGACAATATCTCTAAACTCTTAGATAAATTTAAAAATTTAGGAAATAACGAGAGTGAGTTAAAACAAAAGATTTCAGAAGTAATAGAAAAAGAGATTGACGTTAGAATTGAACCGACTTCAATTAAATATAAAAATGGCACGGTCTATCTAGAAATAGATAGTATAATCAAATCAGAAATTTATTTAAGAAAATCCAAAATCTTAAACAGTTTACAATCACTGGCTAATAATAGTATTAAGATTGTTGATTTGAGATAACTGATTCTGTCCAGTGAGCCAAACTCTAATTGGAGTTTCCCAGAAGATATATTGTGGATCACTCTCCGGATTAATCGGTGCTGGTCCCAAGGGGCTATCCTTGTCTAACCAGTGCAAAATCGAGTGTACTTCAGGATTTGTTGTGCTTGCCGTGCCGTTCCACCAGATACCCCTTAGAATTGGTTTGATGCCTGGATCATTTTTATACGCATAGAAAGGCCTGCCGAATCTCTCAACGGGAAGATCCACACTTAAACGGTCGAAGATTTTGCGCCACATAGGAGCAACAACAAAGCCAGCCACACGTTTCTCCATGCTTGTGTTATCGTTATTACCAACCCAAATACCCAGAACTAAATTAGGCGAATAACCCACAGTCCACATGTCGCGATAATCATTCGTTGTTCCTGTTTTTGCGGCCACATCTCGATTGGGGAAGTATAGCGGAGAATTAGCACCGAAGGCGGGAGCACGCGCGTTGTTGTCTGATAACACGTCACTAATGGATCTGGCCACTTCACTTTCAAGCGCCCTACGCGGCGCGCTTTGGAATTCTTCAATCACATTGCCAGTCGCGTCCTCGATGCGTTCAATACTCGCTGTCGGGTTATATACGCCGTCATTTGCAAATGTACCGTAAGCGCTAGTAATCTCAAGTGGCATCACCTCGCCACCACCGAGCACGAGCGTTAGGCCATATCTGTTGGCTGTGCCCAGTGTACTGATGCCCAAATCGCGCGCGGTTGAAAGTGAGTCGCGTATACCGGTTAAATAGAGCACCTCAATTGCCGGAATGTTAACAGATTGAGCCAAGGCATCTCTGAATGTAATCGGCCCACGGAATTTGTTGTCATAATTGCCAGGGGCGTAACAATTTTGGTCGGTACTTATTTCACTTGTTTGTGTCACGATTGGACTGCAAGTAGTTTGGAATTGAGTGGGTAGATCAAAAACAATAGTGTCGGGTGTGTAGCCTTCTTTGAAGGCCGTGGCATAGACTATTGGTTTGAAAGATGAACCTGGTTGGCGACGAGCCAGAGTGACATTATAGTTACCATCGTTCTCGGTTTCAAAATAATCACGTGAACCAACCATTACTCTGATCTTGCCGGTGCCTGGTTCAAGAGCCACTACGCCCATATTGTGAGCGTTGAAGTTGGTTTCGTTGGTTGGGGCGAACTCGTCCACCACTTCTTCTGTCTCTCTCTGCCAATCCCAGTTCAGTGTTGTGATAATTTTAAGTCCGCCACGTTCTAACATCTCTTTGCCATATTTCTCTTCCAGATAGGCTCGCACATAGAATACAAAATGGGGCGCTTTGATTGTAAATGTGTCTTGGGGCAAGAACGAAACAGTCTCTTTCTTGGCTTCCTCCGCTTCGTTTTTGGAAATGAAGTCCAGTTCTTGCATACGCC
The DNA here is from genome assembly GCA_038062165.1 of Patescibacteria group bacterium. GTDB lineage: Bacteria > Patescibacteriota > Minisyncoccia > Phycocordibacterales > DATDSR01 > DATDSR01. Next base: position 7,216 of record JBBTXQ010000043.1, on the reverse strand, counting down.
GTAAGACCAAATTTTTGCGCTCTTCTAATTTGTCACGGTGGTCGCCATAAGGTGAGTAATAAGTTGGAGCATTGGGTAGGGCAGCGAGGTACGCCGCCTCGGCAAGGGAGACGTCAGAAGCTGGTTTGCCTAGGAACATTTGGCTGGCTTCTTCTATTCCGTAAATATTGCCACCATAAGGCGATTCGTTTAAATAGAGAGCAAGAATGTCATCTTTTTGCATAACTCGTTCAAGTTTGAGGGCGAGCACTGCTTCTTTGAGTTTGCGTGAGAGCGTCTTCTCTTGTGTTAAAAGCGAATTCTTAACGACTTGCTGGGTAATAGTCGACCCGCCTTGCACCGCGCGACCTGCCGCAAGATTGGCCAACCCAGCTCTGATAATTGCTGTCGGCTTGATTCCCCTATGTTCATAAAATTCAGCATCTTCAATGGCCACAGTCGCGTTCTTGATGTGCCGACTAATCTCGACAGATGGCACAACTGTGCGACGCAAGTTCTCACCCAAGTTGTATAAGAGTACTTCGCCGGTGTGGTCGTAGAATTTAGTAGACTGTGCCACTTGCCGTTCTTCAAATGAACTAAAATCAGGAATCTTAAGATTAGCCGCCCAAAGCATAATAAGACCACCACTCGTGATGCCCACGCAAATAATTAGAATCCCAAAACGCAACAGCAATTTCTTGGTTCTTCGTGTCATTCGAGTCATAAGAAATCTATTTTAACACAACTCACCCGGACTTATGTTAATATTACGAATATGAAAGTGATAACAGATGAAAAGAAAATAGAGCAAGTGCTCACTCGTGGGGTAGAGAATATATACCCAAGCAAAGAATTCCTCAGAAAGCGCCTCGAGAGTGGCGAGCAACTCTCGCTCTACTTGGGTATTGACCCCACTGGTCCAACTCTCCATTTGGGCCACTCGATACCAATGCGCAAACTCACCCAGTTCCAAGCTCTAGGACACAAGATCATTCTGCTTATTGGAGACTTCACTGCCATGATTGGGGATCCAACAGATAAGAGTGCCACACGAGTTAAGCAAACACGCGAGCAAGTAATCGAAAATGCGAGATTATATCAAGAACAAGCTGGTCACTTTTTGAAGTTCGATGGCAAGAACCCCGTGGAACTTAAATATAATTCTGATTGGTTGGGGAAAATGAATTTTGCTGATGTACTTGAACTTGAAGCAGACTTCACTCACTCACAGATTATCAAACGCGACATGTTCCAGAAGCGCATTGAGGAGGGTAAAGATATTTATATGCACGAACTCTCATATCCCATGATGCAAGGTTACGACTCAGTGGCAATGGGCGTAGACGGAGAGATTGGCGGGAATGATCAGACGTTCAACATGCTCGCGGGCAGAGACCTTATGGGGAAACGCCAAAACAAAGAGAAGTTTGTTATTGCGATGAAGCTTCTTGTTGACCCAACAGGAAAGAAGATGAGCAAGACGGAGGGCAACATGGTTGCTTTCACTGATACGGCCAGTGATGCCTTTGGCAAGATCATGAGCTGGCCCGATACTCTTATGCCTCTGGCCTATGAACTATGCACGGATATTGATTACACAGAAGGGAATCCAATGGAAAGTAAATTGAAATTAGCCGAAGAGGTAGTAGGTAGTTATTGGGGCAGAGAGTTTGCAAGCAAGGCTCGGGAGAATTTCACGCAGACATTTTCCAAGGGCGAAGTTGCAGATGATGTTAAAGAAGTGAAAGAAACAGGAACTAAACTTTCAAATGTTTTGCTAGCCGAAGGATTAATAAAATCCGGGGCAGACTTTAGGCGTCTTGTAGACGAAGGGGCAATCTATCGAGATGGCGTCAAGATAACAAGTTACACAGAGCTCGATGTTCCCGGTGTATACAAAATCGGCAAGCACAGATTTCTAAAAATAATCTAACAAGATAATCTAGTCGGCGCCGAGTTCGTCGAGATCTTCGTCCTCATCTTCTTCATCAGGACCGACGACAGTTTTGGGCTTGTCATCACTCAAGCCGTCGTCTAACACAGCGTCACTTATGGCGCTTACCTCTTCTTCCTCTTCTTCAAGTGTGTCATCACTTAATATTTCCTCATCCATCCCGTTAGAAATTAATCTTATAATTATCCCTGATAAAAATTATTGACCTCAACAACCTGTAACATATTTCTAACGGGATCCATAATGTTTATATTAGTAACAAATCCTAAAAATTTTTCAAATACTTATATACGCAGGCTGTGGATATCTGTAATAGCGATTGCAATGGCGTCATATTCGTCGTCATGCTTAATCTCTTTTTGCAATTTAATTAATTTGCTAATCATAACAATTACACTATTTTTGCTCGCGTTGCCAGAGCCAGTCACGGCAAATTTAACTGCCTGTGGACTGTATTCGCGCACTTCTTTGCCTAGCTCTTGAAGGAGACCAATCAGAGCGCCACGCACTTCGGCCACTTGCATTGCCGTTTTCACGTTCTTATTAAAGTATAATTTTTCCAGAGCGACACTATCAGGTGTCCATTTATTAGTCAATTCGCGCACATTTTTCATCAAGTCGCCTAATCTACTTGCAAAAGATGAACTTTTATATGTTTCTAAACAAGTTGAAAAGAGTAGCCTAGGTTCACGTCCTGACACAAGTTCTAAAACAGCCACTCCCATTCGCCCAAATCCCGGATCAATCCCCATAACACGCATATAACGAGCATATCCCAACTTGACAAGAAGTACAAGCTATGATACAATATGGGGCAGAAGGCTTGGTCCGATTTTCGCCACCAGGCCCGAGGAGACTGATATGGACGTTCGCATTTTGTGTTATAATAAGACATGCGAAATTGGTCTACAGACATTTCGAAACTCGCTCAAAATCCGACGAAAATGGCTATTTGGGAGCTGGAACAAATGGTGAATTTCGGTTTGCAGGGCAAGAAAATCAACGTAGAGAAATTACGCACATATTGGAATGATCTAAAGCTCGATCCTTATCGTCGCAATTATCTTGCTTCACTTATCTATGCATCTTGAAATTCTCACAGAGACCCAAAAAAAAGTCCTTAATATCATAGGGAAAAATGGTAAATTATGTAAGACTTTTTATCTTACTGGTGGCACTGCACTAGCGGCCTATTATCTCGGCCATCGTTATTCCGAGGACCTAGACTTCTTTTCGCTCGAAGAAGTTGATCCATTGGGAATTGACGTTTTTCTAAAGGATAAAAAAAGAGAACTGGGATATGACTCATTTGAATATCAGCAAAGCCTAAACCGCAATCTTTATTTTCTTAAGTATGGGAAGGAGGAATTAAAAATAGAATTTACATATTTTCCATTTACCCAGATCGAATCTCCCAAGAGTTACGACGGTCTCCGAGTGGAGAGTTTGCTCGATATTGCTGTCAATAAACTCTTTACGATCTACCAGCGTACAGCGGCACGGGATTATATTGATCTCTACATGATTTGTCGGAACCAAAACTACTTAATAGAAGATTTGATAAAAAAAGCTCGAATAAAATTTGATTGGCACATAGATCCTCTACAGTTAGGCACGCAGTTCTATAAGGCGAATGAGACCCTAGATCTCCCTCGCATGATTGTCGATATCCCCGAGCAGATATGGAGAGATTTTTTTATACAAGAGTCACGAAAGTTGAAGTATAATATACTGGAATGACTTCTTTTATCCTGCGTTGTGGGAGATACTCTGGATGTCGGCGTGATCCTCAAGTTCGTTAAGCAATTTCCCAAAATTTTCTTTGTCAGAGTCAGCCACAGGCATGGTTGAGTTGGCTTGCCAGATTGGGCTTCCTTCAGAATCTTTGGTCTTGGTGAAAGCCCAAGTGGTTGAACCGGGGCCACCAAGCGAGCCGCTGTGGGCGCTTAAAATATTCTTGATTTCGTTACTTGTGCGATTCTTGCTATCAGTGATGCCAGCGATAACGAGGGCCACGCCGCCCGGCCCGTAAGCTTCATATAATACTTCTTCTAATTCGCCTGCCTCGCCCCCTTTACCTCTAGCAATCGCTCGCTCAATATTATCTTTAGGCATATTAGCTTTGCGCGCTTTTTCGATGCTTGCTCGTAGGGCAGGGTGATTAACATCGCCTTTGGCTAATCTAGCTTGCACACTGATCATCTTGCCCAGGATGCCAAATAACTTGGAACGCTTAGCGTCTTCTGATTCTTTTTGGTGCTTTATTTGCGAAAATTTGTTATGGCCACTCATGGTTTAAAATTAAACTAATCGACCTTGCGACTCTTCTGGTGGTGTTAAACCAAGTACAATATAAGCATTTCTAGTAGCCGTTCGACCTCTGGGCGTTCTCTCGATTAATCCGAGTTGCAAGAGATATGGTTCATGCACATCTTCTATTGTGCGCTCTTCTTCAGATATAGAGGCGGCAATGGTGCCGAGGCCCACGGGACCACCTCCGAACTTCTCAATAATTACACTCAAAATTTTTCTGTCTAAACTAGACAATCCTTGTTCGTCTACAGACATAAGCTTGAGTGCCGCATTCACAACATCTTTATCAAGAATGCGCTTATTTACTTGAGCATAGTCACGCGAGCGCTTGAGCAATTGATTGGCAATGCGGGGTGTGTTGCGACTACGCCCAGCCAATTCACTTATTGCCTCGGGCGTAGTTTTTATGCCCAAGATCTCACTTGAGCGCTTTATAATCTTTGCAATTTCGTCATCAGTATAAAATTCAAGTCTAAATGTGCCCCCCGCGAAGCGTGATCTAAGGGGTGCGGAGATATCTGCCATTCTAGTTGTGGCGGCAACAAGTGTAAATGGCGGCAGATCAAGTTGGATAGTGCGTGCCGATGGTCCCTTGCCGATTATTATGTTTAGTTTGCCAGACTCCATGGCCGGGTATAGCACCTCCTCAATTGCTTTGTTCAGTCTATGGATCTCGTCTATGAATAATATATCGCCGGCAGATAGATTGGAGAGTATAGAGGCCACGTCGCCCACTTTATCAATGGCTGGTCCCGAAGTAGTACGCATCTGCGCGCCCATCTCGCTTGCCACGAGACATGCCAGTGTCGTTTTGCCGAGGCCCGGCGGGCCGTAGAAGAGTAGATGCTCGGCGGGGTGATTGCGCTCGCGCGCGGCTTGCAAGAGAATGCGTAGATTCTCTTTAACTTGCTCTTGGCCGATATAATCTTCCCAACGTGTTGGCCGCAATGTGCTATCTAGATATTTTTCGTCATACTCCACTCACCAATAATAGCACAAAATTATATCTACTTGACTTTTTTCCCAGATATGATATGCTCCCCCTAGTTTACTAGTTTCCAAGAAAGAATGTTGGCAACTAGAACCTCCCAGTAATTGGTCCTTCGGGGCCACATGGTTTATGACCGAGGACGGCTTGGTTTCGTTTTTAAAACGGGCGACTGTGCCTATCCTTGAGTCGTTCACTTAACTCGCTGCTATTGTAGAGAGAATTTCTGGGAGGTTCTAGAGGCGAACAGAAGCAACTCACCCGGACTCCGTCTTGCCCTCTCTTATAAATAAGAGAGGGGAAGGGGTGAGTTATGACAAATCTACTACCCGCTCAAGTTCTTCGATTGTAGTTATTCCGTCAAGAACTTTCATAATTCCATCTTCGCTCATGTTTGGGATTTTTTGCGTACGAGCTACTTTCCACACATCACTTTCACCACCGGCGCTCTCAATTACTTCTTCCAAACTATTATCTACTAGTACTATTTCAAATATGCCAATGCGTCCTTTGTAGCCAATGCCATTGCACACTTTGCAACCCACAGGGCCGAACAATTTGCTTGGCAGTTCGCGCTCAATGCCAATTTCTTTGAGCGAAATAATTTTCTTTTCTATAATTTCTTGCTCATTATCTTTAATCTCACGTTCTTTTTTGCAAGCATTACAGAGCATACGCACTAATCTTTGAGCCATAGCTACGTTCAGTGCCGGGCCCAGCACTTTTGTATTCACACCAAGATCAATTAATCTCGGGATTGTGCCGGCTGCGTTGTTTGTATGGAGAGTAGAGAAGACTAAGTGGCCAGTGAGAGCCGCGTCTACGGCCGTTGTGGCCGTTTCGTTGTCACGGATCTCGCCTATCATAATAATATCCGGATCTTGACGCATGGCAGACTTAAGGCCTTCGAAAAAAGTGTAACCCTTCTTCTCGTTCACTTGCGTTTGGACAACGCCTTCAACGTGATATTCAATTGGATCTTCGATTGTGATAATCTTCACTCCCGGTTCGTTGGCCTCTTTCAAGAATGTGTAGAGGGTTGTTGTCTTGCCGCTACCCGTGGGGCCTGTGTTTAAGATCATTCCGTTTGGCTTCTTCAATTCTTTTTTAATTATTTCGAGCAATTGTTTGCTCATACCCAGCTTCTCTAGAGTAACTTGGATTGATTCGGGATTGAGTATACGCATCACAGCCGCTTCGCCATAAGCCCCCGGAATGATAGAAGTGCGGATGTCCATATCACGCTCGCTAATCTCGACAGAGAATCTGCCATCTTGTCTAGTACTTTCAACATTTAGTTTCAGTGCCGAGAGAAGCTTGATACGCGAGAGCACTAGCTTGTATATGTGCGCGTCGAACTGCGTAATATCGTGCAAGATGCCATCTAATCGGAACCTCACTCGCACAGCCTTCTCTTCCGGCTCCATGTGTACGTCAGAAGCTTCAAGAGCAATAGCAGAACCCAAAATTATTTCTAACATTGCTGTTACCCGAGCCGTACTCTTCTGCGAGAGCGTTTCTTGCATCAGCTTCTTAGTATCTTCAAGGGTTTTAACTCGCTCGGCGAATTTGGTCAGCGCTTCGCTCGAGATATCTATCTGTCCGACTTTAGTCTCGTCAACTTTGTGTATGTCTTCATAATATTTCCAAGCCCGCTCTAAAGAACTTTCTGTTGCTACGTACATTACGGGTTTAAAATTTTTTTCTGTGAGACTCTTGATTACCTCGAGTGTTTTGATATCAGTAGGAGAGAATACTGCTACGGATAAATTCTTGCCCGCGTCGTGAAAAATTGCAACTCGAGCGACACGAGCTATTTTTTCATCAAGCAAACCTAAAGCATCTGGGCTGATAGAAACAAGCGAGAGATCAACATAAGGCACGCCAGTATTAGCCGAGATCATCTGGGCAAATCGTTCAGCCTCTTGCTTGCGCAATTCGTCACCTCGTCGCAATTGCCTATCTTCATCAAAGTGCAC
>JBBTXQ010000042.1:0-14929 GCA_038062165.1 Patescibacteria group bacterium | reverse complement strand
TAGAAGGTCGAAAAACATATCCCTAAACAATGAACAACATAAGAAATAAATTTTATAAATCTATGAACAAACAAATAATTCGTGTCGTGAGTTTCGTTATTCTCCCTCTGCTTATAGCTGGAGTCGGAGCCGCAGTCTATTTCCTTCCCTCAATCAAATCAGGGGAAGTAAAAGCAGCTATCAATCTTACAAGTCATGGAAGCGCATTTGATCTTTTCAAAGCATACCCAACCTGGCCAACTTCAGGTGCTCATAAAACAGGTACAGCTGCCGATTGGCTGCACACTATGAGTCCAGGCGTCTCAACCTCTCCTTCGCAAACGGTAGATGTAAATGGAGACGGCTTGCTTGATATCCTCATACATCATGAGTTCGTTTCGACCGTTCCTAGTATATACAACTTTTACTACGGTATATTGTTGAATCGCGGGGATCTCACATTCGATCTTGTGTACAAATGCGTGTACGTGAGCGGCGACGGCCCGGATAAATTTTATGGCGAGTGCGCGCAGTAAATAAATAATAGGCAGCTGTGATGAGAAAAATCTTCTCGATTATATTTTTGCTCGTATTCTTGATGGCGTCGTCAGGACAGTTTGCGTATGGAGAAGAACCCGCCCAAAATCCGCCAGCGGCGGATATTGAGGCGGGCCCGCCCCCCACCACAACTTTGCCAGATGTTGGCGGGGACGGGGAAGCAAAGCTCAAATCAGAAAAGGAAATCGAGAAGCTGGCAGCTCAAAGCGCGCAAGAACAAATAGAGCAGCCCCTACCTCTCATGGAAACCCCCAAGTCAGATCCATGGTTGAACCTCAAGGGATTCCAGGATCTCTTTGTGGCCAACCTCTTTTCTGGGGAGGCGCGGCTCGATATTCCCTTTGCGCTTCCTCCGGGCCGACGAGGACTTAGCCCGGAGCTTACGCTTTCTTACTCAAGCTTCAAAAAAGATTATATCTCTCCGTATGGATACGGATTCGATTTGAGCACGAGCAGCATTTTCCGCAATACAGCTCACGGGCTCGATCAGTTATACACGAGAAACGATTTTGCGGTAAAACTCGCGGGAAAGTACAATGAGCTTGCACTTGTGGACGGCGCAGCAAACCTGTACATGGCAAAAACAGAGAATGATTTTACCAAATACTTCTTTGAGAATAATCAATGGAGGGTTCAGGATACCCAAGGAAATATATTCACTTTTGGCGTAGATTCTTCGGCTCGCCAGGCCGATCCACAAAACCCGAGCCGCGTATACCAATGGATGCTTACAAAAGTTGTTGACCCCAATGGCAACGCGATTGAGTACACCTATTCCCAAGATCACAATCAAGCGTATTTGGATACCATACGGTACGTGTTCACAAGCCCAACCGAAAGCCTTTTCCAAATCAAATTTCAATATCTTTCAAAATCAACGTCGTCAGTCAGTTATCATTCCGGGTTTCCCGTGAGCACATATCGGCTCTTGGAGCACATTGATGTGCAAGAAAATGTATCTTCTGCGTGGGTAACGAGAAAGAGTTATGTGTTCGGGTATGACAACACCAGTATTCCCATTTCTCGACTTTTGCAGGTTACCCAAGAAGCACAGGGCCAAACGCTTCCTCCCATCCAATTTGAGTATTACACAGCAGGCCTTGCGACAGGATTACTCAAGAAAGCGCAAAATAACACTGGGGGAGAAATCTACCTCGAATATCTTGCTTCCACGGGCCTCCCGTTTATCGTAAAAACGCTCTCGAAACTTACCTACACAGACATGGTCATGGGAGTAAGCTCTGTCAAAAACTTCACGTATCACGGAGGCCACTACTTTTACGATCCCAACGAGGTAGTCACGCGCGAGTACGCCGGATTCCGTGAAGTGATAAGCGCCGAGAGCACTGGAGCTACCACCAAAACCTATTTCCACCAAAGTCAATTCGCTTCAGACAACAGCGCCAGCGCGAATCTCGGAGAATTCCAAGACCATGTGAGCAAAAAGGGGAGAGTGTGGAGAGAAGAGGTCTACGACGGCTCAAACAGAAAATACGCCCAGACTCTCAATAAATGGGAACATATCCCCTTGGGAAACGCTCGCAATTTTGTAAAACTCACCCAAACAATTCAATTTACCTACGACGGAGATGCCTCGCACAGAGACATTGCCGAAACCTACAGCTACAACGATGCAACGGGAAACCTCATCCAAAAAGTTCAGTGGGGAGAGGTTCAGGGAAGCGACAATAACACATTCTCGGATATTGGTTTAGATAAACTCATCGCCGACATTTCTTACGCTTCCAATATGCCCGCGAACATCACGAGCCTTCCTTCGCAGGAAACTTCGCTTGACCAGTCAGGCAATAAGATAAAAGAAACAAAGTTCTATTACGACCTCTTGGCTTTAGGCAGTGTGGACAAAGGCAATCTCACCAAACAAGAAGAGTGGGTAAGCGGCGCCACATATATTGATGTTGAAAAAACCTACAACACGTATGGATTAGTAATGCAGGAAAAAGACCCAAACGACAATACTACGAACTACACCTACGACTCTTTCAACCTGTATCCCGCAAGCGTCACGAACGCGAAAAATCAAACAGCACAATACACCTACGACTACACATCGGGAAAAATAAAAACCGTAACCGACCCGAATAGCCGAGTGTTTGAGACGGTATACGACGGGTTTGGCCGCGTAAAGGAAGAAAAAGTCCCAGACTTGGCTGCACCCTCCACGCTTGTCACCAAGTCGGCAATCGCGTACGACGACAGCGCAATACCCCGCAAAATACAAACTACTCATTATCTCGACGCAACAAATTCCTTTGATATTTTCGCGTATTTCGACGGCTTTGGGAGAAAAATCCAAGAGCGCAAAGAAGCAGAAACCGCCAATACGTTTTCGGTAAAAGATTTCGCATACAACGAGCTCGGCCTTCCCGCCAAAGAATCTCTGTCGTATTTTTCGACTGGTTCCGCGAGAACACCGGCTACGACAGACAACGCCCTGTACACCGCCTACGCATACGACGCGATGAAAAGAATTACGAGTGTGGCGAATGCAGTAGGGAATACCACAAATGCCTATGCAGACTGGAAAACCACGATAACCGATGCCTCGGGGAAAGTAAAAGACCTCGAGAACGACGCCTATGGCCGGCTTGCGAAAGTGCAGGAGCACAATGGCGCCAACGTGTACACGATAACCTACGCCTACGACGGCCTTGGAAACCTCGTGAAAATTACGGATGCTCAAGGCAATGTGCGAAACTTTACGTACGATGCCCTGTCTCGAAGACTTACCGCGCAGGATCTTCACGCTCCGGCAGACGCGACGTTTGGAACGTGGACATACACGTACGACAGCGCAAGCAACATCACAAAAGCTGTTGATCCGAAGAGCCAAACCATCAACTATACGTATGACGCGCTCAACCGCGCGCTCACCGAAGATTTCACTGGAACCGCGGGAACCGAGATAACGTACGCGTACGACACCGGGACCAACGGCGTTGGCCGTTTGACTTCAATAACCACGCCCAACATCATCACGGCCTACACCTACGACGCGGTAGGGAATATTGCTGCGGAAAACCGCACTATTCAAAGCATCTCGTATCCGACAACGCGGAGTTACGACAGGCAGGGTAATACCACGTCCATCACATATCCCGATACCTCGCAGATTCAGTACGCGTACAACACCGCAGGACTTCTCGAATCTATTCCAACCTTCGCGTCAAATTTTGACTACGCGCCCATCGGGAAAATATCGAAAAAAGTTTTCGCGAATGGAGTTCAAACAAGCATGACCTATGACACGGCTAAGCTCTACCGTCTGTCTAGCATCTCCACCACAAATCCTTCGGCTGTCGCTCTCCAGAATCTGGCGTACACGTACGACCCGGTGGGCAACGTAACGCAAATAGTTGATACTTCGAATACCAATGCCGCAAAAACCGTAGTCTATGCGTATGACGACCTCCATCGTTTAACAAGCGCAACGGCGACTAACGCTGCAAACGGCCAAAACTATGCGCACACGTTCTCGTATGACAGCATCGGAAACATCGCCAGCAAATCAGATATTGGCTCTTATCTCTACCAAGGGACAAACTATGCCAATCCTCATGCGGCGACTTCTGTTGCAGGCAAAACATACAGCTACGACAACAATGGCAACCTGATTGCCGCGGGGAGCAATTCCTACGCCTTTGACTACCAAAACCGCCTTGTCCAAGCCACAGTATCTGGAAGCGAAGGCGGTGGAGCAGGCGCTCCGACGCCGACTACCGTGAGTTTTTACTCGGCCAGCGGTGATGGCTCTATTTACAAAAATGGTTCGTCCTGGGATATTGCTCATGATGCCGTGAGCGGAACCTCGCGCAACTATACGAGTAGCCTTTTGTACGTGCGCAGCGGAATGGCAAGCAGCACGACCTGGCGCATTGAGCGTGCTTTCTTGCCCTTCAATACCGCTTCGCTGCCGGATGATGCAGCGATTACCGAAGCCAAACTTAAAGTGTATGTCTATTCCAAGCTCAACCACGACAACGACGGCGATGATTGGGTTACTGTTGTGCAAACTTCCCAGCCGAGCGCTACAAGTCTTGGTACGGCAGATTACGATTTAGCCGGAGCTATCAACAACCCAATAGAGGGAGTTGATGTTGGGGAGAGAAAAGATATCACGAATGTAGCAACAAACCAGTACCTGACATTCACGCTTAACGGCGCTGGCAGAGGTTGGATAGACAAAACGGTCTATACGAAGCTGGGCTTGAGAGAAGGCCATGATGTGATAGACAGCCCCTTTGTTGGCAGTTCCTTGCAGTACAACCAATTACGCTTGCGAACTGCGGAAGCATCTGGCACCTCCACTGACCCAGTTCTCGAAGTCACCTACACCGCTGCCGCCGCTACTTCATCATCGATTGCTACTATTGATTATACTTATGATCATGCGGGCCAGAGAGTCAAGCAGAGCAATGGCACAGCCACCACCATCTATCCCAGCAAGCTGTACAATGTGGAGGGAACAAAGAAAACCAAGCACATCTATGCCGGAGGAGAGCTCATTGCCACTGTAGAAGTGGTTGGAACATCCACTCCCGTGGTGTACTACGACCACACCGACCACCTCGGTGGCTCCAGCGTGCTCACCAACGCCAGCGCTGTGGCAGAACAGGTGTTGGACTACTATCCCTTTGGAGGTATTAGGTTGAACGAGAAGGCAAGCTCCTTCGACGAGCAGCGCAAGTTCACCGGCCAAGAGTACGACAAAGACACCAACTTGCACTACTATGTGCAGAGGTACTACAATCAAGATGTCGGCCGCTTCACCAGCCAGGATCCTGTACACCTTCTGATAGGGGATGAGCAACGCTTTAAAGACAAAGCTCAACGATCGCTGGAGTTCCACCTTTCCGATCCGCAATCGCTGAACAGCTACTCCTACGTCAACAATAATCCGTTGAAGTACGTTGATGAAACAGGGGAGATCTGGCAGTACATAGCTGCTGCACTCTTCTGGCCAGAAGTTGCGTATGCACCAGCGACTCCTGAAGAGACTTACAATGATCCCACTGAAAAAGTACTGCTTATTGGATCCTTTGTTCCTTTTGGAGGAGGCGTTAAAAATGTCCCAAACACAGTTAAAAATCTCGCAAACCCAGTTAAAAACCTTGCTGATGATGCAGTAAAAGTTGCTGAACAATGGGGGTCTACAGCATTCAATGCAACGAAACAACAGGCCGATTGGGTAAAAGGAGTTGAAAATTCAAAACTTCAGAATATCATTCAGAAGTTCTTTCAAGTATCCGATGATATTCCAGGAGGGACAGCTGGGGCAATCCAATATACAAAAGAAACTGGAAAATTAGTAGGCGACAGCGATCATATACAGAAAGGGCAGGACTTGCTTCGTGGTTTGCAAAATGTTCTAAAGCAGAATCTAAATAGGGCCGATTTAGAAAAGACAAAAGATCTATACAAGAAACTTGATAGATCCTTAAATAGATAGAGCACCGATGAAATACGAGGAAGCGATTGATATTGTTTTTGAAAGGTTTCCTGAATTTGCGAATTCCAAAGAACTCGAAGAGGGTTATGATAAAGATATCCCGACTTTAGTCTATTCTGGGTTTGCCGATTATTTCATAAAGTTAGTGAATAGCTCGAATAACCCAGACAATGCTTTAAGCGTAATCGAGATTTGCAAGTTCCTTGATGAAATGGCTATGTCAAAAGACAAAAAAACAATAGATTTATTAATTACAGGATTCTTTGAGGGGCTTGATTGGGTACGAGATAATGCGAAACAATCAATAACAGTCTTGCAGAAACTACTACATGAACCAGCCCGCACATATCTAAAAAACCTTATGGAATGGAAACCGTCTAGTAAAAAATAGGGCACTGATTTTTAATGAGATTGCAAAACCGCATCATTACGACAGTCTTGCTTCTCTGTTTTGTTCCTGTGCATCTTACACAAGCTGGAGACGAGTTGATCGCCACCGTGGAGAAGCAGGGAACATCTCCTGAAGCCGTGTACTACGACCACACCGACCACCTCGGTGGCTCCAGCGTGCTCACCAACGCCAGCGCTGTGGCAGAACAGGTGTTGGACTACTATCCCTTTGGAGGTATTAGGTTGAACGAGAAGGCAAGCTCCTTCGACGAGCAGCGCAAGTTCACCGGCCAAGAGTACGACAAAGACACCAACTTGCACTACTATGTGCAGAGGTACTACAATCAAGATGTCGGCCGCTTCACCAGCCAGGATCCTGTACACCTTCTGATAGGGGATGAGCAACGCTTTAAAGACAAAGCTCAACGATCGCTGGAGTTCCACCTTTCCGATCCGCAATCGCTGAACAGCTACTCCTACGTCAACAATAATCCGTTGAAGTACGTTGATGAAACAGGGGAGATCTGGCAGTACATAGCTGCTGCACTCTTCTGGCCAGAAGTTGCGTATGCACCAGCGACTCCTGAAGAGACTTACAATGATCCCACTGAAAAAGTACTGCTTATTGGATCCTTTGTTCCTTTTGGAGGAGGCGTTAAAAATGTCCCAAACACAGTTAAAAATCTTACTGATGATGCCGTATCAATCATCGCAAAAAACAGAGAAGCAGGTGCTCTTGGAGAAAAGGCTGCGGGAATTATAAAGAATACAGAGAAAATACCTTCGGTAACAAATCCTGGTACTAATAGAATACCCGATGTTCTTGATCATGGTTCCAAAACGATTGGTGATGTAAAGAACACTAATTATCAGCCGTTTACTGCCCAACTTAAAGATATCTATGCACATGCACAAAATATCTCTTATGATTTCAAGCTCATTGTTGACCAGAGAACCCAGATCAGTAAGACTCTTCAACAACTTGGTCAGAAACTGGAAGTTATCAGAAAAGATCTTAACAACCTTAAGAAGTAAGCACCATGAGTCCAGAAACAGAAAAAATATACAATGTTGCTTTCGATATTATTGAGATTAGGCTCGATAAAAAAGAAGAGGTAGTTCCATTTACGGTAACTCTTGAGAAGGGCAAAACTAAACCGACGGTAAGCATGTATGAGCCTGTTAGCAAAAATACAGTTGAACAATTAGAAATAATCAGAAAGGATCTACGAAAAATGATTGAGAATCAGGAGATTGTAGCCTTATGTCTATGCTATGATATGACTATAACTGACCCACGAACGAATGAAAAAACAGACGCAATTCTCATGGAACTAGCAGGTAAGGGATCTGATACAATACATATCTATATTCCTTATAGTTTTCAGGCGGAGGAAATAGTAAAGAAACCATTCCAAACTCACTCAGATCAAAAATACTATTAAATCTACTAAATTTACTTTAAGCATATATAGGCTTTCGTAACCTCACCGAATGAGATATATACCTCGTATTTTTTCCGCACTCCTAGCTCTTATTTCTCTCACTACCCCCGTTTTCGTGGGAGCGCAGGAAAACCCAGAACCAGCAGAAATCCCAGTTTACCTTTTTATCGCAGAAAACGGCAATGTTTGGATTGTAAGTCCAATAATCTTTGATGCAGAAGGGAACACCATAGCTACGGTAGAAACAGTAGGCAGCACCGCTTCTACCTACTCCAACCACCCAGACCACCTTACCGGTTCCAATGTGGTGACCAACGAAGCCGGAAACCTGGAACAGGTTATAGACTACTACCCATTTGGTGGAATTAGGCTGAATGATCAAAACAGTAGTTTTGACGAGCAGCGCAAGTTCACCGGCCAAGAATACGACAAGGATACCAACTTGCACTACTACGGCCAGAGGTACTACAATCAGGATGTGGGCAGGTTCCTGTCCCAGGATCCCGTGCACCTTCTCATAGGGGACAGTCAGCGGTTCAAAGAGAAGGCAGAGAGATCGCTCGAATTCCATCTCTCGAATCCGCAGAGTCTCAATAGTTACAGCTATACTATCAATAATCCACTGAAATACGTGGACGAAACGGGAGAGATTTGGCAGTACATAGCTGCTCTCTTTTGGCCTGACGTTGCCCATGCGCCAACCATTGGTGAGGACACTAGCAATGACCCAGTGGAAACCACACTATTTATTGGATCCTTTGCCCCAATTGGAGGCGGGGGAGTTAAAACTGTCTCTAGCGCAGCTAAAAACCTTGCTGATGATGCAGTAAGAACTGCTGATGAAGTTAAAACACTCTACCATGGTTCAGTTAACAACTTCGGAGATATAATGAAAGAAGGCTTTTCCTCTAAAAGACATTTGTTCTTAACAGAAGATGTTTCTGATGCTATTAAGTACTCACAGAAATTCGCCAATCCACGTGATTCTGGAGTCATAAGAATTGATGTTCCACTTAAGTTCTTCAAAGAAACTATAGAACCTCTAAGAGACATCTTTGTAAAACCTACTGATTTCAAGATTCAGGATAGAGGAACGATCGAAAAGATTAATGAATTTATCGATAAGTTTTAGACCACGCAGCGACTACACGCCTTTAAACAACACTTTAAAACGCCAATGCATTAACAGAACTATGCAAAAAGACGTGTTTGAAAAGAGATTTGATGAGGCAGTTAAGAGAATTCTGGATAGAACCAGAGAGTTTATAGTTGAAGAAATTCCCAATAAATGCCTATACGTGATAGAAACCGTGGATTATAAAAAAACTCAACCGATAACCAAGGATGAGGCAATAGGAATAATGTTCAAAGATGGGAAGGTACCGAGATGGGTCGATTTAGGTGTAATCGACATTCAAGATGACACGACAATTGTCCAGTGTGTGATTGCCCCTGATTATTTTGAGGAAGATGAATACCTACTTTACGAGGAAGAGGGTCTTCCACCGTTTAAGGTCCCTTTGAATGCTAAATCTGAGCATAACAAAACTGACAAGAAAATTAGTCTAAAAGAACTCCGGTCTGACTTATAGGGTCGGGGAGCATTGATAATTTAACACTTTAGCTTTTTAGATGATTTCCGCTCGATATTAATGAGAATCTCGTTCATTTTTGCTATAACCTTTCTACTCGTTCCCTTCTTTGCCGACGCGCAGGAAAGCCCGGAACCACCAGCTGACATACCAGCTTATCTTTTTGTTGTTATCCTAGACGACGGCACCAAGATCACCAAGCACATCTATGCGGGAGACGAGCTGATTGCCACCGTGGAGGTGAATGGCACTTCCGCCCCCGTGGTGTACTACGACCACACCGACCACCTGGGAGGCTCCAGCGTGCTCACGAACAGCACGGGCGCCAAAGAACAGCTTCTCGACTACTACCCATTCGGAGGGATCAGACTTAATGAGAAAACCAGCGCCTTCGACGAGCAGCGCAAGTTCACCGGCCAGGAGTATGACACCTCCACCAACTTGCACTACTACGTGCAGAGGTATTACAATCAGGATGTGGGGAGGTTTACGTCCCAAGATCCCGTATTCCTCGCAGTCGGCACGAATGACAAACGAGTAAACGTTGCTCTTTCCAATCCTCAACTCCTGAATTCCTACAGTTACACCGCCAACAATCCGTTAAAGTACGTGGACGAGGAAGGGGAGTTTGCAATTGGAATAGGCCTAAACTTAGGAGGTGGTGTAACTGGACTTTATGGACAAGGATCAGTTTATGGGGTCGTTACAGTATCTTCTGAACATGGTATCGAACTTGGTTTTCTAAGATCGGCGGAGGGAGGGGGTATGACCGTCGTAGGTGCTGGTCATCTATCCGGAGCGGTAATGTTTTCCTCGAATGCTCAGAGTGTTAGCGACTTGGAAGGCGTTTCCGTTGTCGGAGGTGGATCCGTGAGAGCATTAGCTGGTGCTGGGTTTGATGTGGACACTTCAAGACCAGATAGTAATAACAACAGGATTACAAATATGTCAATTTCCGCTGGGGTGGGCGCTAACTTTACTCCTTATGTGTTGCCAGGGGAAGTGCATGGGGGTCTTTCGTATACGGATGCGCTCGGGAATATAAATGTGAATCAGAGTGTCACAAACGTATCCAACGTTGTTCAATCGAGCTTCCAGAGTACTTATTCTTCTATCCAGAATCAGCTTAAACAAATTCAGACACAAGTCGATACGTTGAAGTCGAATATCAATCAGGAGCTTAAGAAAAAGAAGAAAGAAGGCGCAAATAACTCAGGCAATTAAAATATGGAACAGATCAACAACTACATTGGCTATGGTGGCTTCGTGATCTTCTTAGCCTTTTATATCGTATGGGTAATTAAATACTTTGCCTACTGGAAACAATTGAAGAAAGCCCTCTTTGAGGCAAATACACCATGGTATCGATCATACGAACAGTTGCGTGGAGAAATAAAAAGGGATTTCGTTCATGGATACTACGAGATGTGGCTATCTATAATACGTACGACTTGGAACCTTTGTTTTATGCGCACTGATAACCCTAGTATTGCAAAACCTCTACGCGGTATCCGTCGCTTGTTCCTTATTTTTTTCATTTTCCCATTCGTCCTAGCTTTTGTGATGATCGTTCTGGCTCTTTTCCTGGGATGAGCATAGTTGCAAATGATTTCCCTTTCGTATTCCAGTACCTTAGCTGCAGAAATCACGTACTATTGGCGTATCAAGTTGTGGGACGACGACAATGCTGAAAGCGCAGTCGGCGATATTGTTCGGACTTGGCGTTCTCGATCCAATCGCAGGTGGTTATGGAGGAGCAAAGAGAGGAATTGACGTAAGCAACGCCAATAACCTTGCGAAGGTTAGCAAGCAATACAATTGGGGTAATCCAGGAAAACCACGCAACATAAAACCCTAAAGTATATGCAAAATATAAGTTTGCATTTAGAAGATGAGCGGGGTAATGTTATTGAGAGGACAAATATTAATTTTGCGAATATTATCCTTGTTCTGGAAAGTATAGAGGCTTACACAAAAAAGTATCCTTGGCTGTCAAGCATTGATCCCTATGGCTATACAGTGTTCAATACTCGTCAGGCACCAAAACTTATCGGAGAACTTAAAAAACTCAAGGAAGACATCCAACGCCAAGATGTGCTGCTGGACGATGTTGTTGATAATACAATTTCTTTCCTCATAAAAGTTGCACAACATTCGTATGCTAGATTTATCGGCGACTAGAACAAATCTGGATGTTAAGAATGATCATTGTAAACCATGAAAATTAAACGGCCAAAAACAATCTATGTTCTTTTAGTCTTATTTGGATGGCTTTTATCGCAAGATATTGGATTATTCTTAAATTACTCCTCATCTATTGATTATCTTCTATTTGCCCATGTGGGAGCTTCATCGGTATTTCCGATTGTCCTGGCCTTAATTACTATTTTTCATGCATTAACCATTTATTTTCTTTGGAAACCCTCCGTAAAAGGCTTTTGTGTTATTGCAGGAGGAGTTATTATATCCTCTCTTGAAGAGATTTTCATTTCAACAATCGGATTGATGAATCTTGAAGTTTTTCGCACGGCAATTATTGCAAACCGAGAAGCACAATCTCTTCCCGCACCCGAAGGAACAGTTAATACTCTTGCCTCTACTGGAGGATTGTATGTAGCAATCGGATTTTCAATCGCTGTTGCTATCGTTATTCTAAGTCTTCTATTGTGGAAGCGTTCGTATTTTTATAGTCAATCTGTAGATAAAAAAACTAGCCATCAAGAAAATATTACCAACAATTCAGATAAAAATAATCCTCTATATCGATGACGAGCTCGAATACAAATCTAGATTCTACAAAACAAAAAATACAACGGCTTAGTCTACTCCTTTACGCATACGCCGCAATACAGGCGATCACGTTTCTTTTTGTCTGGCTGAAGAATCCCGAAGTAACGTTTAGCTTATTTGCTGTGTTTGGAATTTTGATCTCCATCTTCCTCGCTTACGTTTTACCGAGACGACAAGGAAAAGTTTTATACTGGGTAGCCATTACACATGTAGGACTCTATCTGTTAAGAGGGCTCGTCGCATTTGCACTAGTGCTTTTTTTGTTTCTCACGGAAAACCCAGCGGAAGTTATAACTTCTCTTTCTTCCATGACATGGTTTATATATCTTGTTGGGCTGATTCTGGCTTCTTTAGCAGGAATTAGTTTCATCTATTTACTCAAAAAAGATATACGGGAATATATTACTGGCGTATCTACTAAGTGAGCTTTATTTTTATGGAAGATTACTATGCGGACGAGAATATTGTTCCAGACTCACTAAAAGAGGATTTATCTTTCATACTGAAAAGTCGAAGCTGTACTTCTTGACTCCAAATAACGAAGCTGCTAAGGTTGAGGTGTCGGATGCCCAATGAGCTTGTGGTGGATTGACACAAACATCTCTTCCTTGAGATATGAGATTATTGTCTTGTCGGATCCATCCCACATCTTGCTTACGTGTCGGCATCCGATCTTGATTAAAAATTAAGGTAAACCATATGCACCAGATGATCGTCTCACAATCATATGTTGGCCTGTTCTACGAAGATGGAGTATTCAAGCGGGTTCTTACTCCGGGCAAATATTGGGTGGGGAGATTTTTGCTAAAAACTCGCTCTATCAAGCTGGTTGATATGCGCGAGCAGTCGCTTACGATTAAAGGACAAGAAATTCTAACAGAGGACAAAGTTGCGATTCGAATAAGCATACTCGTCTATTACAAGATTACGGATTCTCAATCCGCTATACATAATGTGCCTTCTTATGAGGAAAGAATTTATGAAGACGTACAGCTGGCGACGCGCCGCTTTCTTTCCACCCGAAATCTCGATGCAATTCTGAGAGATCGGAATGAAATTTCAAATGCCGTAACAGATGACGTCAAAAATACCGCTACCGGATATGGAGTTGCAATAGTTAGGGCAGACGTGAAAGATCTCGTGTTTCCAGGCAATTTGCGAGAAATTATGAATTTGGTTCTTGAGACAGAACGCCAAGCAGAGGCAAAAATTCTCCAGGCAAAAAAAGATGCCGAGGCGGGCCGAATAAGATCTGAAGCGGAAAAAGAACAAGTGGAGTTACGACTAGAAACAGAGCTTATGGAGGCACAAGCTGTACAACAGAACCCCGCATTACTCAAGCTTAGAAAATTAAAAACTCTCTCTGAAATGGCTCGTCAAGGAGGCAAGTTTGTTGTGGGCCTTAAGTCAACCGAACTTAAAGACGTGTTTCAGGATTCAGAATAAGGAGTTCACCTGCCAGGAGTACGCACCGCCACCAACTTGCACTACTACGTGCAGAGGTATTACAATCAAGACATCGGCCGCTTCACGTCGCAGGATCCCGTGTTCCTCGCCGTTGGCACGAATGACAAACGAGTTGCACTTGCTCTTTCCAACCCGCAACTCCTGAATGCATACAGCTACGTTGCGAACAATCCCCTCAAGTACGTGGACGAAGAAGGAGAATGGTTTAAAGAATTCCTTACTGGCCAGCAGTCGTGGTCGAGCTTCCGTGGAGAACTAGGAGAGGCAGCAAATCAGCTTTCCCAGCAAAGCGCAGCATGGAACTTTGCCTTTGACCATCCTGCGCTTACTGCGGCAGGGGTTGGAGTTGGTGCTGGAGGAGCCGCGTATCTTGGTGCCGGCGTACTTACAGGGTTAAGCGCTCAATACCTTGGAGGCGCAGGAACCGCATGTATTACATTTTGTGGGCAGGTTGATAAAGCGGTCCAAGCCCTAGATTACACAACTCGATACGGAACTCAACTTGGTTCTAAAATGAATCAAGTAGCTCAAAATTTAGAGGGGCAGCCCTATAAATTTTCAGAGCATTCAATAGAACGAATCGCACAAAAGGTTGGTGTGGGTAATGAAAGCAAGGTGCTTAATACTTTGCAACAGAAGCCATTTGAGTACTTCCACGAAGGTGCAAATAAGTTGGGATATTACAATGAGGCGACTAAAATCTTTGTTGCACAAGCTAAAGACTCTGGAGTAATAACAACCGTTATTAATAATGTGAGTAAAAACTACATTAACAATTTAATTGGTAAATAGTATGGTTAAAATTAAGTATGATAAAAGTGCCGATGCAGCTTATGTATATTTTTCAGAGTTTCCTCCAGAGAAAGTAGAAAAAACTTATCTATGCGATCCACAAGAGGTTAAAGGGATGATAAATCTTGATTTTGATAAAGATGGGAAATTGATAGGTATAGAAGTTATGGATGCAAGCAAAAAACTATCGAAGGAGCTTCTAGAAAATTCTTAGTTTAAGCACCCTAAAAACCCGAGGCAGGTGTCGAATGGCCCATCTTCACAGGCCAAGAGTACGACAAAGACACCAACTTGCCTGCTACGCGCGCAACAGATGACCATCACAACCTGTAGAAAACCGAAAGCCCTATCAACATTTTCTTTGTTACCTAGAACAATTGGCAAGATACAAGAGTGGTGAATTGACAAACGAGAAGATTTGCTCGAGAATAAATGAGTGTCTGAAG
>JBBTXQ010000041.1:0-27320 GCA_038062165.1 Patescibacteria group bacterium | reverse complement strand
ACTTAAATAAGAGGAAACAGACAGGGAGGATCAAGATATGAATCAAGATTTGAAGTACACAACTGGAATTCTTCTGTCCCGCCTATCTCGATTCATTCTGGCAATGTCTGCCGACAGACGAGGCCTAAGAGTAGGCATATGGCTCTTCAGGCTCATCAAGAGGAGACTCGAAGAGGGAGATCGGGCGATGGAAGAATTAGCTCAAATCAAGAGTGGTCGCCCGCAGAGTTGGCACATATCACACGAGGCTCAAGGTGAATAATGAGTCGAACCTACCGAGGTCCTGCGAGGAAAGCAGGACCTCTTTACTTTTTGTAATTTGCATTTTGCGCTACGATTTTGTAGTATTTCACTATGTCAGTACGGATGCGACACACAAGTTCTCACACGGCTAATCGCCGCTCACACCATGCCCTTACGGGGATGCGCTTGAGCAAGTGCGAGAAGTGTGGCTTGGAGAAGTTAGCCCACAGAATGTGCGCTAATTGCGGCACTTATAAAGGCCGCACTGTTGTAGATGTATTGGCTCGGCTTTCTAAAAAAGAAAAGAAAGCTAAAGGAAAATAAGTACTTTTTAAAATTTATGGCGCATAGACATCTCTCACGAGGGATTGCTCTACAATCACTATTCGAGTGGGATTTTTATGACGGCAAAAAAGATAAAATTGACGCCATACTTGCTCGCAATATTCTAGAATTTGGAGAGGACGGAGCTGAAAAAGATTTTATAGTCAGACTAACCAAAGGAGTTTTAAAGAAGAGAGAAACTCTAGACGAAATAATTACTAAAGCGGCTCGCGATTGGCCGCTACTCCAGACACCCCTAGTAGACAGAAACGTTTTGAGGATAGGTTTATTTGAATTGATCTTTGCTAAGAAGGATGAGGTGCCCGCGCGTGTCGCGATTAACGAGGCCATAGAACTTGCCAAATCTTTCGGCGGTGAGCGATCTGGTAAATTTATTAACGGCGTTTTGGGCACTATTTATAAAGAAATGGGTGAGCCTGGTAAAAACGAAGAGCCTAAGCGCAAGCGCAAATACAAAAAGAAAGAAGATCTGACTTCTGAAGAGAAAGAACAGTTGCCACTCAAAAAATTAGTTGGAGCAGTTGTCTATAACAAAGATAGCAAAGGGAATACTAATCTTGCTCTCGTTCACGATGTCTTCGGTTACTGGACTCTTAGTAAGGGCAAGGTTGGTGATGAGGGCAACGAGGGTGAGAGTGCCGAGGTTGCCGTTGTGCGTGAGATCAAAGAGGAAATGAACCTAGATATAACTCTCAAAGAGACGTTGGGAATGAACGAATACATTGCCACAGATCCGGAGATTGGCAATATGCGCAAGCGCGTGACCTATTTCCTTGCAGAAGCCCGTAATCCTGCTAGTATCAAGCTCGAGGAAGAGAAAGGAGGTCTTGATGACGTTAAGTGGTTTACCCTGAGCGAAGTCGAAGGGTTGAAAATGTACCCCGATGTACGGCCCATTATTGATAAAGGTATTAAAACATTGGATGCTGGAAAAATTTCAGGAAAAAATAAAATATAAGTTTAGGAATTCTGATCTATTAACCCAAGCTTTTACTCATAGATCATATTTGAACGAAAACAAAAGTTTCAAGCTCGCGCATAACGAGCGGCTCGAGTTCTTGGGCGATGCCGTGCTCGAACTAGTCTCGACAGAATATCTATATGAGAAGTATCCCAAAAAGAGCGAGGGGAAATTAACCTCTGTGCGCGCGGCGCTTGTTAATACTGTCAGTTTAGCGGGCGTCGCAAAGGGGCTTGATATTGACTCGCATTTGTTACTCTCAAAGGGCGAAGCGAAAGATAGAGGTAGAGCAAGAGGTGTGATCTTAGCGAATGCATTCGAAGCACTTGTGGGCGCGATCTATCTTGACGGGGGTTATAAGCCAGCTCTAAAGTTCCTGAAAGAGGTCTTGCTTGAGAAGGCCGACGAAGTTGTTGCTAAGAATCTCTGGCAGGATCCCAAGAGTGTACTACAAGAGAAAGCTCAAGATACAGAAGGAGTTACTCCTGTGTACAAAACGATTAAAGAAGTTGGTCCAGATCACGCCAAGACCTTCACCGTAGGTGTATATTTTGGCACTAAATTGATAGCCAAAGGCACTGGCCAAAGTAAACAAGAAGCCGAAACCGAAGCCGCGAAGCTAGCACTTTCGGTCATGAGTTAGATGTGATAATATTAAGCGAATGGCAACAGCAACAAAAAATAATTATGTTTTGACACCTCGTATACGAGAGGAAATTCGGAGAGAGGTATATCGCGTGCTTGAATTGGAGGATGTTAATTATGACCCAGATGCTGGGCTTGAATTGCGAGAGTCATTCAAGAAGAAGTTACGTAAAAGCATCAAGTCTAAAGAAAAGTCCGTATCTTTGGATGAGGTGATGAAGCAGTACGATCTTAAATAACTAAATAATGTGGTCAATACAGTTCAGTAAGATTGCACATAATGACCTTATCAAACTGGATGGTAAAATTAGATTAAGAGTCTTAAATAAGATACAGTGGCTAAGATCTGGTTTTAATGAGTTGTACCACGAATCTTTGCGCGGTGAATTTGCTGGATTGATTAAACTTAGAGTAGGTGATTGGAGAATTGTATATCAAATACAGAAGGAGAAATCTGTGATTCTCGTACATAGAGTTGAACACAGAAGCAAGGTATACAGAAGAAAATGAGACTAAAGCGGATAGAAATATCGGGGTTCAAGAGTTTTGCTAAAAAAACAACACTTGAGTTCGACGCGCCTATTACGGCTATCGTGGGACCGAATGGTTCGGGCAAATCTAACGTGGCTGAAGCTCTGCGTTGGGTCTTGGGCGAGCAGAGTATGAAGAGTCTGCGCGGCAAGCGCGGCGAAGATTTGATATTTAATGGGGCAGGTAGTTCGGGTAGATTAAATCGCGCATCTGTCACGCTAGTATTTGATAATGAAGATAAGAAGTTGCCAATTGAGTTTAGTGAAGTGATAGTAGAGCGTGAAGTGCACAGAGACGGCCAGAACATTTATTCTATTAATAATTCGCAAGTTAGACTGCGGGACGTTATCGAGCTTTTGAGCGCTGTTAGTTTGGGGCCATCAGGGCATCACATAATTAGTCAAGGCGAGGCAGATCGAGTATTGAGTGCGAATCCCAAAGAAAGGCGCGAAATTTTAGAAGACGCTTTAGGTCTCAAGATCTATCAATATAAATTAAGCGAAAGCGAAAAGAGATTAGAGAAAACGGAGGAGAATAAAAAACAGGTTGAATCACTTAGGCGCGAGATTGCACCACATCTTAAGTTTCTCAAAAAACAAGTGGAAGAGGCCGAGAAAGTTGTGCTTATAAAGAGCGAACTCGCTACGCTCTCAAAGCAATATTTTGTGGCAGAAGGTAATTATTTGGAGAATATCAAAAATGAGATAAGCGCGCTTTTACAAAATACTAAATTAGAACTGAATGTCGTTGAGAGTGAACTAGCGAAAGCACACAGGAGTCCCAGAATGCGCGAGTTAGGTGATGAACTTTCTAAATTGCGCATAGAGAAAGATAAATTTTCGCGCCTAGTCGGCAGACTTGAAGGCAAAATAGAGGCATCTGCACACGAAGAGTTAGTTAGAACAGATGAGAAAGGCGAAGAGCGTTGCAGATACTGCGGACAAATTATTATTAAATACAGTCAAACTAATCCACAGTCTAAAACTCCCACACCAAGCGCAAACTTAAATGCATGGGTAGAAGAAAAAAGTGAGCTTGAAAGTAAAATTACTACTCTTATTTCTCTAGAGAAAGAGAAAATGCGAGAGTTAGATGCTCTGCGTGAAGAGGAAAAAGTTTCGTATGAATTGCGAGCCAAGGAATCTAAATTTAGATCTGATCTTGAGAACCTAACATTACGAGAGAATCAGTACAAGAGCGAGAAAGAAATATTCGCTCGTGATGCCCACGAGATAGCACTTTTGACCGGTATCAACGTGCTATCCAGAGATGGAGCACAAAGCACAAGTGATTCAAGAGAGGTTCAGCATGATCTGCGTAAAAAAATTGAGAGACTGAAAATAAAAGTAGAAGATGCCGGTGGCGTGGGTTCTGACGTGATCAAGGAATACGATGATACTAGATCGCGCGATGAGCATCTGACGCGCGAATTGGAGGATCTCGACAAGAGCACCGTCTCGCTTAAGAGCTTAATGAAAGAGCTAACCGAGACACTCGAGTCCAAATTCAAAGACGGATTGAAATTAGTGAACGCAGAGTTCAATCAATTTTTCGCCACTCTTTTCGGTGGCGGGCAGGCCAAGATAGAAGTGGTGGAGCTGAAAAGGCCAGAGTCAGTTTTTATTGATGGGGAATTACTCGAGATTGAAGGTGGGGCTAAATCCCGCCAGGAGGCGGGATCGCCCGACTCGCAAAGCGAGTTTAGGGGAATTGATATAGACGTGAACCTGCCACGCAAGAAGATCAAGGGCCTTGAGATGCTCTCTGGTGGCGAGAGAGCACTCACTTCAATCGCCCTTTTGTTTGCCATGTCCCAGGTCAATCCTCCGCCATTCTTGGTACTGGACGAAACAGACGCGGCACTTGATGAAGCCAATGCCCGCAAGTACGGCCAAATGCTAACGCAATTATCTGACAAGTCTCAACTAATTGTAGTAACTCACAACCGCGAGACTATGTCTCACGCCTCCGTGCTCTACGGCGTAACCATGTCAGCAGACGGCATCTCCAGACTCCTCTCGATAAGATTCGACGACGCTGCTCAGTATGCTAAGTAGACTTTGATTTGATGAATTAAATCATGGCGAGTTCCCAAGTTATCTGATGGCGGGGGATGTCTACTTCGGATAATTTGACTTTGAGCTTGTCGCCTAGGCGGTACACTTTCTTAGATTTGCGACCCACCAGGGCGAACTTTTTTTCGTCGAATTCGTAGTAATCATCACCTAAACTCGATAGACGCAACATGCCTTCACATTTCGTTATTTGATCTTCGGCGAAGATACCCCATTCGGTTACGCCTGTGATAATGCCCTCGTAAATATTTCTAGGATTTCTTTCTTGCTGAGTGGACATATATTCTGCTTGCTTGTACTTGATGCTTTCGCGTTCGGCATCGGTCGCTTCTTTCTCTTTCACACTCGAATGTTTCAGCACGCGCTCATAATTTGCCACTTCAAGTTTATCTATGGGCTTACCCTCAAGATACTTAGTCAATAGCCTGTGTACCATCAGGTCCGGATAACGTCTGATGGGTGAGGTGAAGTGCGTGTAGTGCTCGAAACCTAAACCGAAATGCCCCAGATTAGAAGTTGAGTAGATTGCTTTAGCCATAGAACGTAAGACTGCTGTGTGCACTAGTGACTCAATATCTTCACCTTCCATTTGAGCAAATAGCTCGTTAATCTGGCTAGCACCGAAGTTCTTTGCCAGATTATCTTTTTGGCCCTCGAATTTGTAGCCCAGTGATCGTAAGAATGCCAAAAGTGCTTCTATGCGTTCTGGGTCCGGCTTGTCATGTATGCGATAAACCGTGCCTCCTCCCAAGTTGCCAACCGATCTCGATAAATAGCGCGCAACATGCTTATTGGCAAGCAACATAAACTCTTCTATCAACTTATTGGTTGGCAAAGATTCTTTTATATAAATTCTGATGGGCTTTTTATTTTTATCAAGTTCAATTTTAACCTCATCTTTTTCAAATATTATAGAACCGGATTTTAGACGTTCTTGATGAAGTTTTTTAGAAAGGTTATTTAGGATCCCTAATTCATTTAACAAGGCCGGTCCCTCGACTGCGCTCTGGACTGATTTGCCAGATAGCAAATCAGCAGCCTCTTCGTATGTAAATCTTTTTTGCGAGTGGATGATAGTGCGGCCAAACCACTCGCTTTCAACTTTCCCATCACTATCTATGACAAAGATAGCTGAATATGTGAGGCGATCTTGATTGGGCACTAGCGAACATATGTCTGCAGATAGAACTTCTGGCAACATTGGCACTGTTCGATCTACCAGATACACGCTATTAGCTCGCTCCCGCGCCTCGCGGTCGAGCTCTGTGCCTGGTCTCACGAAGTATGAGACATCAGCAATGTGTACCCCCACTTCCCACTTGCCATTCCCAAGACTTTTAAGTGACAAAGCATCGTCAAAATCTTTGGCATCAGCCGGATCTATCGTGAATGTCAGAGTGTCGCGCATATCACGCCTTGATTTGATTTCTTCGGGAATCAGATTAAGATATTTGGCTTGCCAATTTCTTGCTTCCTGTTCTACTTCGACAGGGAAGTCGTAGACAATGCCTCCAGCCGCTAAAATAGATTTGATCTCCGTTTCGTGACTGCCCTGCTCGCCTAAAATATCGATAATTTTTCCCTTGAGGGGGCTACTTTTCCAATCTGTAATTTCTACCAGAACTTTTTTGTCTTCTATCTCCTCCCCAGCCCTCCCCTTATCATAAGGGGAGGGTGCAGGTGGGGATATCTGTGTGTCAAGATAAAATCTGCGATCATCTGGAATAAACTTATCATTCTCGATAAGTCCCACGAAACGATTTCGTGAGCGTGTTAGCACGTCGATTACTTCGCCCGTTCCATCGTGATGGATAAGCACTTTCACTGTATCGTTGTGTAGGGCAGTGCCGAGGAAGGCCGGATAGATTTGCACCTCGCGATCTTTATCAAGTTCTACGAAGCCACCTTTTTTGCCGGCAAGTTTAATAACCCCCTCTATTTCTTTTTTTGATGAAACTTCTCGCGTGAAGCGGGGTTGTTTACGTCCAAAATTTTGTCTATTCCCATGGTTTTTGTTTTTACCACCAAACTCTTGTCGTTTACCGCTAAATGTTCGTCTTTTACTTTGAAAACTGCGTTGCATAAGTCTCTATTATAGCATTGTTGACCGGTCAGTGCATATTTGTTAATATGCGCCCTATGTTAATGATTAGATTACAGCGAATTGGTCGGAGGCACGATCCTTCATATCGCATTGTTGTGACCGAGAAGACGGCTGGGCCCAAGGCCGGCAAATACGTAGAAGAGCTTGGCCATTATGATGCGCGTTTGGAGAAAGGCAAAGACGTTAATCTCAAACCCGAAAGGGCTAAATATTGGTTATCTATGGGCGCGCAAGCTTCTGGGACAGTGCATAATATTTTCGTACGCGAAGGGATTGTGTCTGGCAAGAAGAGAGATGTCAGACCAGCTAAGGTTGTTCAAGCAAAGCAAGAAGTTAAACAAGAGACCAAAGAAGAGGTTGCTCCCACTTCGGTAGCATAGTAGAATTTTCTTATTATAAATTATCAGACAGATATGGAACAAGACCAACAGGTGCTCGAATATGTTACGAAGGCTCTGGTAGATCACCCAGAATCAGTTAAGGTGACGCGCACAATTGATGAACGCGGTGTGCTTTTGAGTATGGATGTGCATCCGGAAGATATGGGCAAAATAATCGGCAAGATGGGCAACACAGCTAAGGCTATCCGAACTATTTTAAGAGTAGTTGGGATTAAAAATGGAGCAAGGGTTAATTTGAAAATAAATGAACCCGAAGGATCAACCAGACCAGAGAGACCAGCTCTCTCAACTGCGCCGGTTATGAAAACAGTCGATGAGGCTATGGCGGATCTTAATCTTGAATAGTGAAGTTTACGATACTAACTCTTTTTCCAGAGGCCATAGAGCCATACCTGAATAGTTCGATGCTCTGGAAAGCACAGAAAGATAAAAAAATAAAAGTTAGTCTAATTAACTTTCGCAAATTTGCGTTGGATAAACACAAGAGAGCAGATGATCGGCCGTTTGGCGGTGGTCCTGGAATGGTGTTGAAAGCTGAACCAATTTTGAGAGCAATCGCAAAACTCAAAACGCAAAGCGCAAAACCAAAAGTGAAAATTTTAATCACGAGTCCCCGAGGAAAACAGTTTACGAATGAATTAGCAAACAAGTGGGCTAAGAAATATAAAGAGCTCGTAGTTATAGCTGGTCATTATGAGGGCATTGATGCCCGAGTAAAAAAAATTCTTAAAGCCGAAGAGATAAGTGTTGGGCCATACACGCTCACAGGTGGCGAGCTACCAGCGCTCGTGATAGTAGACGCAATCACTCGTCAGATTTCCGGAGTCCTCGGTAAAGAAGAGTCACTTGAAGAGAAACGTGTAGCTAGTGGCGAAGTGTACACCCGTCCAGAGCTTCTAAAGTTTAAGGGCAAATCATATAAAGTTCCAAAAGTTTTATTATCCGGCCACCACAAAAAAATCGAATTCTGGCGCTCAAAAAACATTTCCGGTTACCGGGTAACCGGAAATGGAAATTAATGAAAACATTCACTCCACAAGAGAAAGCTGAGTATCTAGCAGGTAGGAATCGGAAGTTAATGTCTTCCACAGTAATTTTTCTGAATGAGTCAGACAAAGTACTGATTCTGAGGACGACATACAAGAAGGACTGGGAAGTTCCGGGTGGAGGTATCGAGCAAGATGAGTCTCCCATGGAAGCTGCTGTTCGCGAGGTTCAGGAAGAATTAGGCATAACAATAAATAGGCCTGATCTGCTAGGTGTTGATTATCGACATACCAGTACGGAGCGAGAGGAAATGATGCACTTTACTTTTTTGGGAGGAGTTCTTTCTCAGAAAATGATTGACAAAATAGTGCTGCAACAAGATGAGATCGAAAGCTTCAAATTCGTTAGTCGGCATGAGCTTGAGGCGCTTACCGGTTCTCGTGTAAGTGCTCGCGTTGCTCGTGCGCTCACGGCAATCAAGAGTAGTTCTTGTGTCTACTGGGACTCAAACTAAGTATCCACATAGTTCCGGTTACCCGGTAACCGGAACTATGTAATAATGGACATGTGCGTAAAGAGAGATTTGCTGTAGGCGAGTATTATCATATCTATAATAGGGGTGTTGATCACCGCTCTATAGTATTGGATGGGGGAGATTCGAATCGATTTGTGGTCGCTCTTGACCTGTTCAACTCAACTGAATCTGTCGGAAGTATTAAAGATTTTCTTGATCTGCCGGAGATGAGCAGGAAGTCACGAGGGAAGCCTCTAGTAGAGTTAGTTTGTTTTTGCCTTAACCCAAACCATTATCACCTATTGCTTCGCGAAATTATTCCGGGCGGTATAAGTAGGTTTATGAAAAGGTTAGGGGGTTATTCTTATTATTTTAACCTTAGACACAAAAGATCAGGAGCTCTTTTTGCCGGACAATTTAAAGCGAAACGCATTCAAAGTAACGAGCACTTAGTACATTTGAGTTCCTACATTAATTTAAACAACCGTGTACATAAACTATCTGGTCCAATTTCAAGATTAGTGCGGTCAAGTTGGGGTGAATACACTCACGACGTGAACGGGCTGTGCACCAAAAACTGCATCTTAGGGCAGTTCAAAAACAAGAATGATTATGAGAAATTTGCAACAGATAACCTTCCGCACATGATTGCCAAACGCGTGGATTATGAGGAACTCAAGAATCTGGACTAGCCGGTTACCCGGTAACCGGAAATGGGTTTTCCACAGGTTTGGGGGTTGACTTGAGATTCCCCTTGACAAGAAAAATTGGGTGAGTATACTACTATCTTGTGGGTGTTTGGGAAACTTTGTAACAAATAGGGAGGATACAGTGCCCTATAACAATTAATAGGGTTTTGTTTATTTTGCTCTAAATATTTAAATGCAAAAACTGCAAAAGAAGTTTTTCTCGCGCTTTAAAGAACCCCTTTTGCCCCTACCTAATCTGGTTGAAGTTCAAACTCGTTCCTATGAATGGCTCATTAAGGAGGGCCTTAAGGAAGTTTTCAAAGAATTCTCGCCTATAAGTGATTATTCGGGTAAGAAATTTACTCTCGAAATTTTGGGCTTTACTCTGGATGAACCAAAATTCGACGAATTCCACGCCAAAGAACAGAAGATGACTTATGAGACGCCCTTGCGAGTGCGCGTTAAGCTCGTAAACAAAATGCTTAACATTGAAAAAGAGCAGGAGATCTTTATGCTCGACTTCCCACTCCAAACTCGTCATGGCACCTTCATAATTAACGGAGTTGAACGCGTCATTGTGCCACAACTGGCTCGATCCTTCGGGGTGATGTTCACCAGCAACTTCCTAAAAGGCCGCAAATTTTTTGGTGCAAAAATAATTCCTGCGCGGGGTGCTTGGATCGAGATTGAAACAGAGCATGACGATGCGATCTATGTGCGAGTAGACAAAAAGCGCAAATTCCCTGTCTCTTCACTCCTGCGCGCTTTCACAACTAAGAGTGACGAGGAGATCCTAAAGGCGTTTGGTGATGTTGCAATCAAAACCCCTCATATCAAGAATACTTTTGCTAAAGATAGTGCCAAGAACAGAGCCGATTCGATGATTGAGGTTTATTCTAAATTAAGAGAGGGTGATCTGGCCACAGCTGAAACAGCCGAAGCCTTCATCACAGCTCTCTTTGGCGAAGAGAAGTATGACTTATCGGTGGTTGGGAGGTTCAGGTTTAACGAGCGATTCAGGAAAGATACTGCCCCGAAGTCGTTAACTCAAAAGACGCTCTCATTTGAGGATATTGTCATTATTGTTAGCAACATTATAGCTCTATCACAAGATCAAGGCGCAAAGGAAGATGATATCGATCATCTTGGCTCTAGACGCGTGAGATCGGTGGGTGAGATGTTACAACAGAAAATGCGTTTGGGTATGGCCCAGATCAAACGTAATGTTCAAGACAGAATGTCGACGATGGATGCAGAGACGACTATGCCCGTTCAATTTATTACTACGAGACCCTTGCAGGCGAGAGTGAAGGAATTCTTTACAACAAATCAGCTCTCGCAATTCATGAGTCAAGAGAATATTCTCTCTGAAATCGAACACTTACGACGCATGTCGGCTCTTGGTCCCGGTGGTCTCACGCGCGAGCGCGCAGGTTACGAAGTGCGTGATGTTCACACAAGTCATTACGGCCGCGTGTGCCCAATTCAGACACCGGAAGGACCAAATATTGGTCTCATATTGACTCTATCCGCATATGCGCGCGTGAATGAACTGGGAATAATAGAGGCCCCTTATGCAAAGGTTGTGAATGGTAAAGTGACAAGTGAGATAGTTTATCTGAATGCCTTTGATGAGGAAACTTACAAGATAGCCCACGGTGCGACTAAGTTTGATGATGATGGCAAGATTGTAAGCGAAGAAGTTGAAGCCCGTGTTCATGGCAACCCTACTGTAGTACCCAGAGACGATGTCGAGTTTATTGACGTGGCACCCTATCAGGCTTACTCGCTGGCTACTGCCATGGTGCCATTCCTTGAGCACGATGATGCCAACAGAGCACTGATGGGTAGCAACATGCAGAAACAAGCTACGCCATGCATTGTGCCCGAGGCGCCATTGGTCGCAACAGGCATCGAAGCAACTGCCGCAGAATTCAGCGGACGTTTGATTACTGCAAGTGAAGCGGGCGAGGTGGTGGCGGTGGACGCGAGAAAAGTAGTCGTGAAGGGTAACATCACAGGCAAGAATCACACATATCCATTAGTTAATTTCAATCGCTCAAATCAATTTACGATATTCCATCAAAGACCTGTAATAGAAATGGGCGCGAAAGTGAAGAAGGGTGAACTATTGGCCGATACGTCTACTTCAGTAGGTGGCGAGATCGGCATTGGTCAGAACGTTTTAATAGCCTTCCTCTCCTGGGCGGGCGCAAATTATGAAGACGCAATTGTCATATCAGAGCGATTAGTAAAAGATGCTAAATTCACATCTATTCACATAGAGGAATTTGTTTGTGATGTACGCGATACTAAACTGGGACCCGAAGTTACAACGCACGATATCCCCAATGTTAGCGAAAGCAAACTTAAGAACCTTGACGAGGAAGGTGTTGTGAGAATTGGCGCAGAGGTTGGGCCTAATGACATACTAGTGGGAAAGATTACACCTAAGGGCGAAACGGAGCTCACTCCCGAAGAAAGATTGCTTCGCAGTATTTTCGGTGAGAAGGCACGTGATGTTAAAGATTCTAGTTTGCGCATGGAGCACGGCAAACGTGGCCGTATTGTGGGGATAAAAGTTTTCTCTCGTGAGAGAGGCGACAAACTTGAGTCCGGTATAATCAAGCGCGTTTACATAGAGGTTGCGCAGTTAAGAAATGTAACAGTGGGTGACAAGTTGTCTGGTAGGCATGGCAATAAGGGAGTTGTCTCGCGTGTGTTGCCCGAGGAAGATATGCCTTATATGGTCGACGGCACGCCTGTTGATATTGTGCTTACACCACTTGGCGTGCCATCCCGTATGAATTTGGGGCAAATTCTTGAAATGCATTTGGGCATGGCCGCACACACACTAAACTATCAGGCTATAACGCCGACATTCATTGGCGCAACAGCCGATGAGATAAAGGGTGAATTAGTTAAGGCAGGATTGCCTAGCAACGGTCAGGTTAAACTTTTTGACGCTCAAACTGGTGAAGCGTTCGATCAAAACGTAGCTGTTGGCTACATGTATTTGCTCAAACTTCACCACATGGTTGAAGACAAGATTCATATGCGCTCTATCGGACCCTATTCATTAATCACCCAGCAACCCTTGGGTGGTCGCGCCCAAGGTGGTGGACAAAGATTTGGCGAGATGGAAGTCTGGGCATTGGAAGGTTATGGCGCCTCGCATGTCTTGCGCGAAATGCTCACCATCAAATCAGATGACATTCTCGGACGGTCGGCAGCATTCGATTCAATCGTGAGAGGTGAAGATATCACCCAGATCAATCTCCCAGCCTCATTCTCGGTACTCCTAAACGAGCTTAGAGGCCTAGCTCTAGATGTCGAACTAAAACGACTGTAAAAATATGAATAATCAATTCACAGAATCGAAGTTTAGGAGTGCCAATATGACCAATCCGACTGGGCGATACAAGGAGCCGGTTGATTTCAATACGATTACTATTAAGCTCGCCAGTCCGGAAAGGATACGTGAGTGGAGCTATGGCGAAGTTACTAAACCGGAAACTGTTAACTATCGCACTCAACGCAGTGAGAGAAAAGGTTTATTTGACGAGGCTATATTCGGGCCTGAAAAAGATTATGAATGTTATTGCGGCAAGTATCGCAGGATTAGATATAAGGATATTATCTGCGAGAAATGTGGCGTAGAAGTAACGCGCTCTATCGTGCGTCGTGAGCGCATGGGCCATATTGAACTCGCTAGCCCAGTAGCTCATATTTGGTTTCTTAAGGGAATTCCGTCCAGAATGGGAGTGCTACTGGGCGTGCCCGTGTCAGAGCTTGAAAAGGTGGTTTATTTTTCAGGTTACATAATCACGAATGTGAATGAGACTGAAAAAGCAAAAGTTTACAAAGAACTCGACACAGAATATAAAACCAAATACAAGACACTTCAGAGTGACGAGGCTCGTGAAAGGCTTAAGCAATCTCTTTCTGATGCAAAAGCAGAACTTGATTCCATTAAAAAATGGAAAATCCTTGACGAAGTTGCGTATCATAAATATTCGATGAAGTATGGCCACGTCTTCGAGGCCGAGATTGGGGCTGAAGCGGTGTATAACATTTTCAAATCTCTTGATCTTGAGACTTTGTTCGAGAATACGAAGAAGGAGCATGAGGAGGCCAATGCCGGCGATAGGCCAAAGCTCGAAAAGCGAATTAATCTTCTTAGGTCGCTACGCAGGTCTGGTGTGCGCCCGGAGTGGATGTTCCTCCGAGCAATCCCAGTTATACCGCCAGCACTCCGACCAATGGTGGCGCTCGATGGTGGACGTCACGCAACGTCTGATATCAATGATCTATACCGCCGAGTTATAAATAGAAATAACAGGTTGAAGAAGTTGCTTGAACTCAACGCGCCAGACGTGATCTTGCGTAACGAGAAGCGAATCTTGCAGGAGGCTGTTGCCGCATTGATTGATAACTCTATTCACAAATCAACGGGCGCTGTCTCGCAGGCTCAACGTAGACCACTTAAATCGCTATCAGATAATTTGAAAGGTAAACATGGTCGGTTTAGGCAGAACTTGTTAGGCAAGCGCGTAGACTATTCGGCAAGATCGGTAATTGTAGTTGGACCAGAACTTAAACTTTCGCAATGCGGTCTGCCCAAGCACATGGCTCTGGAATTATTCAGACCGTTTGTGATTGGCAAACTGCTCGAGAGGGAACTCGCTTTCAATATTCGAGGTGCTGGCAAATTGATAGACGAGGGCATACCTGAGGTTTGGGAAATTCTCGAAGATGTGATTAGGAATAAGCGCGTATTACTCAACCGTGCGCCTACACTCCACAGGCTAGGTGTACAAGCCTTCAAACCAGTTCTGATAGAAGGTAATGCTATTCAGGTACATCCGCTTGTGTGCAGTGCTTTCAACGCTGACTTCGATGGTGACCAAATGGCTGTACACCTGCCACTATCTATCGCCGCGCAAAAGGAGGCTGATGAGATCATGGCCTCGGAAAAAAATCTTCTAGGTCCGGGTAACAATGAGGTGCTAGCCAAGTTTAAGCTTCTTGATATTATTTTGGGTTGCTATTGGGTGACCAAAACTCCCGAAACAACCACTGATCA
Organism: Patescibacteria group bacterium; assembly: GCA_038062165.1. GTDB lineage: Bacteria > Patescibacteriota > Minisyncoccia > Phycocordibacterales > DATDSR01 > DATDSR01. The sequence goes on along the minus strand of JBBTXQ010000041.1, from coordinate 12,739 downwards.
TACCAAGCTCAAACATTATTCAAGCCCCAACTCGGCTATCGCTTCGTACGATTATAGGCAGATTACATTGCGGCAAGAGATCATGGTTCTGCCAACGGAGAAAGAGAAATTCGCCGACTTTGAAGGCAAGCCATTCAAAACATCCGTTGGTAGGTTGAGATTCAACAGCTTTTTACCAGACGACTTCCCCTATGTCAACAGACCAGTCGGGGCAAAAGATATGTCAGAAATTGTTGACGATCTAATCGCGCGTTACGGATTAGCCAAGTTGCCGGATATTTTGGATAGTGTTAAAAAGTTCGGTTTCATGTACGCCAAGAAGAGCGGTATTAGTTGGGGTATTGATGCTGTACAAGTGCCTGCCGAGAAGAAGGAGATAATCGCTGAAGCGAAGGAGAAAATTGCCGTCATCGAAGAGAAATTTAATGACGGATTTATTTCTGATGAAGAGAAGTACCGAATGTCTATTGAAGTTTGGCAGGAGGCAAAGAACAAGCTCGACAAGATTTTGCCAACTATTCTTGAAGCAGACGGTTCTGTCGTGAACATGCTTACCTCCGGAGCAAGAGGGAAAATTATTAATGTCTCACAGATGGCAGGAATGAAGGGCTTGATCGTTAACCCGTCCGGCAAAACCATCAACTTCCCAGTTATTCCGTCATACAAAGAAGGACTCTCACCGCTTGAATATTTCATTACCACTCACGGCGCGAGGAAGGGTCTGACAGACACAGCTCTCAATACAGCTAAGGCTGGGTATCTAACTCGCAAACTTGTGTATGTTGCGGATAGTTGCATTATTTCTGAAGACGATTGTGGTGATAGTGCGGGAAGAATAATCACGAGACCAGCGGCAGGACATGTCCATTCAACCTTTGGAGCTGATATTCGCGGCAGGATACTGCTTGAGGATGCTAAAGGTTCTGACGGCAAGGTGATCATGAAGAAAGGTGAACTTGTGCACAAAAAGGAGGCGGCTCTTCTGGAAGCTTCTAGCGTAGGCTCACTTAAGATTCGTTCGCCCCTTTCTTGTAAAACTCTAGACGGCTTATGCCAGTTATGTTACGGACTTGATCTGGGTCGTAATGCTCTGGTTAAGATTGGTGAGACAGTCGGAGTTGTAGCGGCTCAAGCGATTGGTGAGCCTGGCACACAGCTCACCATGCGTACCTTCCACCAAGGAGGTGTGGCCACGGATCAAGGTGATATTACTACAGGTTTGCCTCGAGTGGAGGAAATTTTTGAGAAGCGCACACCCAAGAACCCGGCTATTATCTCGAATGTTGACGGAGAGGTTGTTGATGTGTACACAAATGAAAAGGAGCAGGTTATTTCTGTTCTTGTTGATCCAGCTTCAAAGAACAAGGATGAAAAAATAGATTACCCCGTAACGCGTAATCGTAGTATTCTTGTTAAGAAAGGCGTGCAGGTTAAGAAGGGTGACATCATGACGGACGGTCCGGTTGACATTACAGAACTCTTCGATATTTCTGGCAGAATTGTAGCCGAGGATCATATCATGGAAGTAATTCACGAGATTTACTCATCGCAAGGCGCCGTGATCTCACGCAAGCACATTGAAGTAATAGTGCGCCAGATGTTCTGTCGTAAACGCATTAAGGACGCGGGTGACACGGTTTTCTCCAAAGGTGAGATTGTAAGTGCCAGTGAACTCATTGATGAGAATCTTCATATAGAAAAGAAGGGTGGAAAGAAGGCAACATCAGATGATACTCTGCTTGGCATATCTGATGTCTCAATGACCACGGCGTCCGTGCTCTCCGCCGCCTCATTTGAGAATACTCAACGCACACTCACGTCAGTTGCTCTTCGTGGTGCGGCGGATCATCTCGTGGGTCTGAAAGAGAATGTCCTAGTTGGTCGACTTATTCCAGCAGGTACTGGCTGGTCAACTCGAACGAACAAGAAATAATTATGCTCTCACCAGTAGAGCAAATCAAAGGGAAGCTCTCGATTAAGGATGTAGTTGAATCTTACGTAAAATTGGAAAAGGCGGGGGTTAACTACAAAGGCAAATGTCCATTCCATAACGAGAAGACGCCCTCATTCTTTGTATCTCCCGGCAGGGAAACATTCCACTGTTTTGGCTGTGGTAAGGGAGGGGATATTTTTACTTTCGTGGAGGAAATCGAAGGTGTCGAATTCAAGGAGGCTCTTAAGACGCTTGCCGAAAGAGCGGGCGTGCACCTAGAGGCCAGATTCCCAATTGGCGGTAGCCAATCTTCAGAAGTGAGCAAACTGCGAGATATCATGAGCATGAGCGTAGACTTCTATCAGGAGAGCTTGACCAGATCAGAGCAAGCTAAGAATTATTTAAAAGAACGTGGATTAACAGATGAGTCTATTCACACTTTCAAATTAGGCTTCGCGCCAGTTGGTTGGCGAAATTTATCTATATACTTAAAAGCAAAAGGTTATAGTGAAGTTGACGCAGAAAAAGTTGGGCTTATCATCAAGGCTAAATCCCGCCAAGAGGCGGGATCGCCCGACCCGCAAGGCGGGTCTAGGGGTTATTACGATAGATTCAGGGGACGTCTCATGTTTCCATTTTTTGACTTCTCTGGACGCGCCATCGGTTACTCGGCCAGAGTCTTGGAAAGTGTGACTGATGACAATCAGGGCAAGTACATAAATTCGACGGAGACACCATTGTTCCACAAATCAAAAGTTTTCTATGGTTTTGATCAAGCCAAGAATGCAATTAGAGAAAAAGATAAAGTGCTTTTGGTTGAAGGTCAGCTGGATGTAATTATGGCTCACCAAGTAGGTACGAATAATGCTCTGGGAGTGTCGGGCACGGCCCTTACCGGTGAGCATATAGAACAGTTGAGTAGATTAACTAATAATCTTGTCCTTGTGCTTGACGCGGATGAAGCTGGCTTCAGAGCATCAGAGAGATCCGTCCGACTGGCGTTACAAGCTGACATGTATGTATCTGTAGTTGAATTACCCGAAGGTGCTGATCCCGCTTCATGCATAAAAGAGAATGTGGAGATTTGGCAAGTTGCGCTTGGGCGAGAACGCTCATACATAGATTATGCGCTAGATATTATAAAGAAACGTGCGGTGACAGAAAAGGATACTTATAGACATGTGCAGGATTACTTATATGGGCACATAGTTGATATGTATAACGAAATAGAAAAGGACAAAATTCTACAAAAGATTTCCGGGTTATTGGGCGCATCTCTTGAAGCAACGCGTGCTGATCTTGCGAAGTGGCAAAATACACAAAAAGATAAAGGCTCGCAGACAGATGAGGCAGATGAGAAAAAAGATGAGGAGATTGTAACCATAAAATATTCTGTATCAAGTATCATGGTGGCGCGCAGGCTCAACGCCATATCTGTTCTATTAGAATCACGAGGTCAAGTTGAAAATAAGAAGCGATTAGATGAAAGGCTGGCAACGCTTGTTAATATTAATTTGCCAAATACAGACGAATTACTTTTTGAAGCAGAGGTTTTCTATCCAGAAGGGGTTAATTTAGATCAAGAAACAGAACAGCTGTTCGCGCGTTTAACTAAAGAGATTCTAAAGCAGGATTTCACTCATGCCATGCAAGAATTGCGCAAGGCAGAAAATAAGGGCGACCTTGATAATGCGCGTCAGTGGCTCTCGAAATGCCAAGAGTTAAGTAAAAAAATGATATGAAAAAGAAAAAAAAGGCAAAAAAGAAGTCGCAAAAAAGTAGTGCCAAGAAGCGCGTTAAAAAGGCTACTTATAAAAAGAAGGCTATCAAAAAAGCTAAAGGTAAAAAAATTGTCAAAATTGCTAAACCAGCTCAAATCTCGAAGGCTCTATCAAAAAAAAGTGCCCAACAGCAAAAGAAGGCCGAAGTCTTAATCGAGAAAGGTAAAAAGCGAGGTTTCGTAACATATGGCGAAATCCTTAGGGAGTTCCCAAACATTGAGGATGACATTTTGTTTCTTGATTATTTGTATGAGCAGATGAGCGAAAGGGGAATCGATGTTCTGGAGGGTGGTGGTTTGCTCGAATTTGGCGATACAGAACCAGGTAAGCATAAATCTGATCTTGATAGTCCAGACTATGATTCAGTGCAGATGTATTTGAAAGAGATTGGACGCTATCGGCTCATCACTGCTTCTGAAGAAAAAGAATTTGCTAAGCGTATTGCTCTAGGCGACGAAGAGGCCAAAAATGAGCTGGCTAAGGCGAATTTGCGTTTGGTTGTTTCTATCGCCAAAAAATACATGGGTCGTTCAAGTGATCTCACTCTACTTGATTTAATTCAAGAAGGTAATATTGGTTTGTTTAAAGCTGTTGAAAAGTTCGACTGGAGCAAGGGTTATAAGTTTTCAACTTATGCCACATGGTGGATCCGTCAAGCTATAACCAGAGCCATCGCCGACCAATCTAGGACAATTAGAATACCGGTGCACATGGTCGAGACAATCGCCAAGTACAAGCAAGTCGTTAGACGTCTGTCTCAAGACTTAGGCCGCGATCCACTGCCAAGTGAGATTGCCACCGAGATGGGCATTGATGTAGAGAAGATTCACCACATTGAATCAATAGATCAGTCAACTATCTCGCTCGAGAAGCCAGTGGGAGATGACGATGACGGCAAGAGTATGCTGGGCGACTTTATAGAGGACGACAAGATCGCGCCCCCAGATTACAATGCTTCGCAGAGGATTCTTCAGGATCAGATACGCGAAATTCTGGGTGACTTGTCGCCCAAAGAACGTGAGATTCTAGAATTGCGTCACGGTCTTAAAGACGGCGTACAGAGAACCCTCGAGGAAGTAGGTAAGCAATTCGCTGTCACCCGAGAGCGCATCCGTCAGATTGAGGCCAAAGCTCACGAAAAAATCCGAACCCACAAAAAAACAAAACGCCTCATGGGCTATCAATAGATTGTAGATTGTTATGAATTCAGGTGAAAAGGGAACTAAATTTTGGTTCAGACAACAAGGTTGGCGAGTTCACCCGATCTCGTGGCAAGGTTGGGTCTGGTTCCTCTGTGCTTTAATACTTTGCACCGGGATGGTGTTCTTTGGCCTCTATCTTAATGTGTTTGAATCGCAAACGCTGTCATGGTTCTTAATCTTTTCTTTCTTTTGCCTCTTTATTTTCCCCGTGGTCGGCAAAATTAAAAAAGACCCCAGCATGCCAGACCTCTAATTCGCCCGGAGGCTTAACCTTCGCGAAGGCGAGGCCTTCGTTTGACAAAAGATTAATTATGTGTATGATGAGAGGTAGAGTTCTTAAGGGGCGAGCAACGTCTCTTGACGGCAGAGCAACTGCCGGGGCATCCGCCGGAACCGTCTACCCGAGCAACGGGTAACGAAAGGACCACTCAATGGGATTCATGCTACTTGGAGCACAGCTGTCGATTGGCCTCATGGCCGTGATACTTGTCCTCGTGCTGACGGCCTTCATACTGGGACGCTTTGACCTTGAGCTCCTGGAGAGTCACAAGAAGCGGTCGAAGTCTGGTTGGGCCGGTTATCGTAGGACCTCTGATGAGTTGGGGAAGGTTCGACACGAATCAAGGTTGCTCATCGAGGATTGGTGCAATCGCGACACTTTCGAGCTTGTGCTCGTGGATACAGCCAAGCAGATCGAGAGGGCGATAAGTGATCGCGAAAAGATACGAGAGAATCTGGGTAAAGTCCAGTCTTGGGATCAAGCGAATTCTCTCGAGTTGGAAAAATTAGACAACAGTTTGTCGGCCTATGAACGTCTGGTCTCGGATCTGACCAAGCGCTTCTGGCGACGGCACGATTACGTCGTCAAGCTCGGTTTCTACAAGAAGCCGTGGCCGAGCTGGAAGAACTTCCTACTCACGGCGGACGAGCGTGCGGCCATCATGGCCGAAGAGTGAACAAGTACCCGGAATGTCGCAAGGCATTCCGGGTTTCGCATTTTGGGAATAAATCTTTGTACGACTAGGACGGCCGTCTAGTTCATACAATGTTATTGCTAGCCTTCGGTGATTATGTCGCGGATTTGGCCGCCGATGCCGTTTTGAGATAATTTGGCTAGACATTTGTCGTGGCACTCGCTTATTAGATCGCGCACTTTGTACGGGTGAGGAATGGTGTCGAATTCTAGAATAATTCTTTCACCGGCTGTTTCTACCACGATTGTGCCGTAACCAAACATATTGGCAATTAAGCCTTTTTCCTTAACCATAATATTTTGAATTTTTTCTATTCTGAAATCAGAAACTGTCCTGTGAAATAAGCTTTGCTGTTCGATATCAATAATGCGTCTATCAGTGACGATCCATGCATCGAGATAAGCATTAGTCCAGACAATGAAAAAGTATGCCCAAAGTAATATAAACCAAGCAGTATAAAAGAATGTAGCTAAATGTAAACTGGAATTTGTAATTATACCCTCGCTACCTCCTAGGCCGAGTAGTCTGAAAATTGTGTATGGGAGTAAGAAGAGAATAAAGAGAACAAGAGCATCTAAAAAGTAGACAATCCAGTGGCGCCTGAAGGTCATCAGTATTTTCTCGCCGGGCTCTAGAGGTAATTTGGCCATATCAAATTTATTCGTAACTACTAAGTGAGCCAATCAGGACTATAAATCCAACCAAAACAATTAATGTGTATAGCACTTGAGCGAATATGACCATGCGATCGCGGAATCCGTAACGTAACCAGTGATAATAAAGCACAATTGTTACTCCACCGATGATGATTCCAAGTACACCCAGAATTCCCCAGAGTATGTTCACGGGCGTGGAGGTTAGAAAAGATGAGAAACTGAAATTCAGGCCCTGAACCGAATCGGGAAGCTGTGTAGCGAACTGGTTCACAATTCTGATAAATCACTTGATAAATCAGGCACAGAATTAAGCAGAAGAGCTATGTCGAATTCCGTGCTCGTGCCGTAATCAATTAATATCTTATCACCATCTCGTAATTCATATTTGTCCCAATCCACAAACAGCTCTCTGTTCAAGTAAGTCTTAAGCGAGGCCTTGCCGTCAGAACAATACTCAAGGCCAGAGTCCAACGTGATGCAGTCGTCGGTTAATTTAATTTTCAAAGTTTCAAATAGATAGCTAAGCGTGATGCCGGTGGCATGTTTGTGTATATACACGCCATCTCCATCCTCGAAGTGTACTAAGTCACTCTGGAGCTGATATCTGGCTTGTGAGAAGTCAACTGGCTCGCCATTTATCATAACCAAAATGCTCATATGTGAGTGCTCTGAACCAGCTAGACCAGGAATAGACCCTTTTGCATTATTAGCAACGTGTATCTCTTCGTTTGGTTTATTTTGATAGCGCAAAATAAGTGCTCCAACTATGACCACAAGCGCAATTGCGATTGCAGCTTTGCGCGAAATCTGCATCTTATTTCTCCTTAAGCGCGAGTTCTATAATAGTGCGTACATTCTCAATTGGCAGAGCACCATTGATGGGAAACTTCTTGCCATTTGCTGCGATTACTATGCTATAGGGCGTCCCAGAGACGCCAGAATTAAGTCCATCCTGCACATCTTCTTCAACCTTTTTCTTGTACGTGCGGTTAGTGATACATGAGTTGAACTTAGTCATATTTATCCCCTCAATCTTATCAGCCTCACTTGCCAGTATAGCTAGATCAGTCTGGTTGTTAGAAAGACTAGCAACAAAGAGTGCGTCAAGATACTTCCAAAACATTGCGTTCCCACCTTGTTCCCAAACGCATTCTGTTGCCTCTGCTTCTGGCGTGGCCTTGGGGTGGATCTGGAGAGGGAAGTGACGATAGACCCAAGCCACTCTGCCATCCTTGCCGTATTCGTCCATTACTTGTTGCATGGTAGTTTGGAAACGCTTACAGAAAGGGCATTCAATATCAGAGAACTCAACTATTTTAACTTGAGCGTTTGGGTTACCCAGAATGTGTTCGTTTGGGTCAACAGGCTTGACGTTATCTGCCAGTTTCTGTTTAGCTTCCCCCGCTTGCTTGGCAATGTCATCTTGATCGGGAACCTCTGCGTTACTACCACCCTTACCACCTGTATAGATCACGGCCAGTGCAATAATAATCCCGGCGACCACAATAGCTACAGGCACGGTCAACTTTTGCGCTGGTTCTTGAGTTCCTTGAGATTGTTCTTGCGTTTCCATTCTGATAAATAGTTTAAATTATTATGTAGATAGTATATCATGTACCGATGCTCTGGCTAGCCGCTTTGTCTATACTTATTGTCAGTCTTGTCTCGTTTGTGGGACTTTTAACCATCTCTATTAAGATTGAGAGGTTACGTAGAATACTTTTTGCTTTAATTAGTTTGTCTGTGGGCGCACTCTTGGGTGATGTTTTATTACATATATTACCAGAACTTAATCCCATTACGCCCACTGTTACCACTTTCATTTTTGTAGGTTTCCTAATTTTCTTTATCCTTGAGAAGTTTCTTCGCTGGCACCACGGCCACGAGGGTGAGGTGCATGAAGATGATGTAGAAATGGATCCTGGTCACGACACTCATCACGTTGGCTATCTTAATTTGTTCTCTGACGGCCTTCATAATTTCATCGACGGCCTTGTAATCGGCGGGGCATACTTAGTGAGTATTGAAGTGGGTATCGCTACAACCATTGCGGTAATCTTGCACGAGATCCCGCAAGAGATCGGCGACTTCGGCCTATTACTTCATGTGGGATTCTCACGCTCTCGCGCTCTTGCCTTCAACTTCTTTTCGGCTCTTGCGTCATTTCTTGGCCTGCTAGTCGTAATAATATTACAGAGTCAGAGTGTGGGTTTAATAGATATAATTTTGCCGATCACTGCCGGAGGATTTATTTACATAGCTGGCTCTGACCTTGTGCCAGAGCTACACAAGACATCTGATGCTAAAAAATCGCTAATTCAACTCATTTCGATTATCATAGGCTTCGCTTTCATGGGCCTATTGACAATTTTCGAATAAAGGTGTAGAATTACAGCTCATTATGAAAAATTCAATTTCGCAACTCAATATCCTTATTTTAAGCCTTATTTTGGTCACCCCTTTGGTTACTCAAGCCCAGTACGGCGGTGGTGGTGGCCCAATTGGTCTATTTGGCTCTGTGAACGTCAATACTTCCGGACCAGTTAGTGCCGGTCAAGTCTTGGGTGCCACTACCGATGCAAGCGGGTCAATAGTAACCTGTCACGCTCGCTTCAGCGAATACGCCATGAAGGGTCGCAACACTGCTGGTCCTGAAACAATCAAGAATTTGCAATCTTTTCTGAACGAGTATCAAGATGCAAAATTGCCAATTACTGGCGTGTATGGCTCACTTACTATTGCCGCTCTTAATCAGTTCCAACTTGCTAACTTAAGTGATGTACTTGCTCCTTGGAATCTAACAGAACCTACTGGCAACTTTTACATGACCACTCGTCGCAAGGCTAACATCGAGTACTGCAAACTTAGGGGAGTCGTTCTTAACATACCGATGTTCAGACCAGCCGACCTGATTCCTTGGGCTGGCAGATAGTATGTCCCCAACTAATCTCAATAAGTATTTATATATCAATAAAACGCCCACTTGGTTGGTGCGTTCTTTCTACGCTTTTGGCATCGCCTCTTGGTTCTTGGTGGTCTGGAGCTTCCGATGGGCCGTTATGTATGATCCGTTTTATCGCTGGTTCGTGGGACCAATCCTCATATTTCTCACCATATATCAGCTTAGTAATTACGGCCTCAATCTTTTCTATAAGAAATTCAATCTTGGTAAACACTTATCACTCGTCAAGAGTTCACCCCTTCTTAAAGCAAAGCCTAGTGTAGATATTTACTTGCCGATCTGCGGCGAGAGCATGGAAGTTTTGCACAACACGTGGAAGCATGTCGCGCTCATAAACTACACCAACAAGCGCGTGTTTGTGTTAGATGATTCTAAAGAAGAATGCCTAGCGCATAAAGAGTTAGCAGAGCAATATGGCTATACATATCTTGAGCGACCAGACAAAGGCTGGATGAAGAAGGCGGGTAATCTTAAGTACGCATTTGATAGAACAGAAGGCGAATTTATAGCTATATTCGACGCCGACTTCGCTCCGCATCCCGATTTCATCACAGAACTTTTGCCCTACATGGAGGATGAAAAAGTAGGCATAGTCCAATCTGCACAATACTTCAACCTAACTAAAACAGAGCACAACAAGTCGCCACTTGCCTATGGGGCGGGCTACGTACAGGAAGCCTTTTATCGCTTCATTCAGGTTATTCGCGATAGATTCGGCTCGACTGTCTGTTGTGGCTCTAACGCTATCTATCGCCGAGCGGCGCTGGCCGACGTTGGGGGCATTGTGCTTATAGACACAAGCGAGGACCTGCACACGGGCTTTGCCCTCACTGATCTAGGTTGGACAGTGCGTTATGTGCCACTTATTCTGGCCGTGGGTATCTGTCCGGACAATGCGCACGCCTATTTCCACCAGCAACATAGATGGTGCTTCGCCAGTCTCTCACTTATCTCGAGTGCATCGTTCTGGCGATCAAAGGTTAACTGGAAAGTTAAATTAAGTTACTTGGCCGGACTATTCTATTATTTGCATCACCCAATTATTCTCTTATTTTCTTTCCAATTATTCTGGACACTCTTCTTCTATAACCCGTACATATCATTCACGGGGAGCATTCCCTTTTACCCATACATTCTCTGGAGCTTCGCCTACATGTTGCCGGGTATCTCGATCGCCAGATTTTATTGGGGTTGTTTCTACGCTTCGTTCATGCAGATATACGCATATACTCATGCGATTTTTTCCACGTTTGCCAGACGCACCGTGGGTTGGATACCGTCTAACTCAAAGCAATCCGGAGCCTCACCAGCATTCAGGCAGACAACTATCATTGTTGGCTTATACGTTTTTGTCTACGGGACGCTCACTTTGATCATGGCTCGTTACAACATGCTCCACTTACTTGATTATAATTATTACGCCGTTCAATTTTGGATCTTCTGGAACTTATTCTTCTCTGGATTAATCCTCTGGCAAATGACTAAATTTATCTTATCGCGCAAACGCTAGGGGACTGCCTAAGTAATTAATTTACTCTCGTCACGTCACTAGACTTGACGCGTTTTAGCCCTTGACCCTACTTGTTTATGGGAGTACCATTCATGTTTAATAGGTAAGTGATTTTGAGGAGGCTTTTGTTAAAAATTAACGGCTCTAACTATAAATAAAAATGTATAAACAATTTAATCTCGGCAGAACCACAGTAGGCAAAATAACCCACCTAGCCCTAGTTCTCTCAATGGCCCTCTGGTCCGTAGGAGCCAGCTTCTGGGCCGCAGAGTTCGCCAGCGCCTACACCTGGCCTACATTTACTACTATCACTAACGACCCTTCAGGTGATGCGCCGAGTTGCGAAAATCGCGACTTCACGACAGTTTCTTATGCTCAGGATTCTGGTTACTGGTACTTCAAGATTGACGTGATCGGAGACCCCGTATTCGCAACAAGCGGTGGATGTAAGGGTACAATTTTCAAGATCGCTCTTGATTCTGACGGGGATGGTGTCGTAACAACATCGCAGGTTCAGAATTACGAATATATCTTGGCTCTAGCAGATGTTCTTCCATCAACAACTCACGGGAGTCCGCAACTTTACTTAGTTCCTTCTCCTGATAACACGCTCACCGACAGTCACGAAACTTCGGAGGGTTACTTCGAAGTCATTGATTCTTCGGTGTACATGGCTATATCTAAAACCGAGGTTTCTTCACTCAGTCAGATTTTCGTTTACACAGATTCGAGCAAAAACAATCTAAAACAACATAGTTCTGGTGGTAACGTTGACAGATTAGATTCCGGTGGGGTACCAGTAATTGTCCCGATCCCTCCGATGCTCACTTTGAATAAGGTGGTTGTAAACGACAATAGTGGAAGTGCATCGGTAACAGCTTGGACACTTAACGCCTCTGGTCCAACCTCGATTTCAGGTGCGGGGACGGTATCAAGTAACGGCACATTCGAGGCCGGAACTTATACGCTTTCAGAAACCGGTGGACCCACTGGATATACTGCTTCTGATTGGAGCTGTGTAAAGAACGGCGGATCTGCCGTGCTTGGTGATTCAATTACGCTTGCAAATGGCGATACTGCCACCTGTACGATCACAAATGACGATAATGCTCCAGCGAAAGCTACCCTCACTCTCGTTAAGGCGATTACGAATGACAACAATGGGACATCAGTGGTTGCTGACTGGACACTTTCTGCTTCAGGTCCGACCGCTCTCACTGGAACAACTGGTGATAGCGCCGTAACAAATGTTGAAGTAGATCCAGGTTCGTATAATCTCTCCGAGAACGGCCTTGTTGGCTACACAGCTTCTGATTGGGTATGTACTGGCACCGGCGAACAAGTTGACTCTGATACTGTTACTCTTGATGTAGGTGAGACAGCGATCTGCACGATCACGAACAATGACAAAGCAGAGAACACTCTCGATATGTGCAAGGACACGCTCGATAACGATGAGGATGGAAACGTAGATTTAGATGACAGTGAATGCGTGTCGTTTTTCCCACAGTTGCTTATAACTAAAGTTGCCGTTACCGATAATCATGTAAGTGGCAAGGTTGCGGGTGACTTTACAATCAATGTAGATGCGACTAATCCTTCTTCAAGTACCTTCGCAGGAAGTGCCGTTGGTATCACGATTACTCTTGATCCAGGCAACTACAGCGTGGATGAAGTAGTGGATTCAGCCTATGCCAAAACACTTGGAGCAGAATGTTCTG
>JBBTXQ010000040.1:0-5109 GCA_038062165.1 Patescibacteria group bacterium | reverse complement strand
ATAGCCACAATAACTTTGCCCGGACTCGCCGCCACTGTCTTCATCAGTTCGTAAGTACCGCGATAACCTCGTTCATTGCATGTTCCATCGGCGCCAGACCCCCAACCCTTAGGAGAACCCACAAAAGCTTTAGTTATAGGATCAAATTGCTGGTAAACTTGATAGTAACATTCGTTCGCCGGAGTACCGTTTATATAACACTCATTGGATCCGGGATTATCTCTATCGCAACCGAGAGAAGAAAATGTATGCACTTTCAATCCTCCGGAAGTATCGAAGGAATTCCAACTCCATCCTGATGCGTAAGTATTCGCCGGTCCTTGCTTCTGACGATTAGAGTTTGGCATGGGATCATCTCCTGGCTTCCTCTCTCCGAAATAATTGCACCAATCTTCACGCCAATTAGTATCTACCTCTCCAATCGTCCCATCTTCATATATCCTTCCCTCCTTCCAATAGAGAGTGCAGAATTTGTCGTCAGAACCATAGCCAAAGCCCACTAAAACGTGATTCGCAGGGATCTCTTGGATAGGTCCCGCACTTTGGGCAAATACGTTAGTCGATGGCAGAAAGAAGTTTAAAGCAACAACACTACTTACGATAACAAAAAGATTTATGAGAAATGCGTTAACTCGCATATGGTAATTATAGCTCACTTCTTTTAAAAGGAAACGAGGGCACTGTGTACAACAGCGCCCTCGGGCAAAACCTACCTTCCGCTCGTACTCGCGGAAGCCGAGCACACCGCCGGCTCGCAAGCCTTTATGTGCTGTGAGAACAGCATCATTCCGGACCTTCCACCACTTCCCACCACGAGCCGGGGCTCGTAGAAGTATGAGAGGGTGGGACCGAGATTGACGTCCCCAATACACACCCCGTCCCCGAGGGAGAGGTTGCAGTCGAAGCGTCCAACCTCTCGCGGGAGGTCATCCAGAACTCGGACAATCGCCGGACCCTGGAGCTCAGAGTTCCGGTAATACCACTCGACGTGGCCACGGAACTGCACCGCTCCGTCCGTCATTTCAGAGCAAGTGCACATCCAGTTGACGCTGTCCAGAACGACCTGGTCCGGTGGTCCACTCATGTCGGTGGGCGAGCTTCCTCCGCCACCGCAGGCGACGAGAACTGCGAGAGCGGCGACCGAGAGGGCCGCCATGGTTCGGCTGCGCGCAAAGAGAACAACCTGACGCATGTTTGGCTCCTTTCGGGCCGCTCCGCCTTTGGCGGAGATTGGGTTTTGAAACGTTTAGAGACCTTAAGCGCCCCATCAAATCTAGATTGACTTGACGGAAAACGCCAATGCTACTTACAAGTATGCGGTACGCTCAAGTTACGTCAATATTGACGGACTACTGTATTCCTCGTGTAATAGATGATTCCGGCTAGAATTGTTAACAAGATACCCCCAATGTACCAAACGAGACTGCTTTTTGCTTCCCAATTGCTATAACTTCACTTAGCTGCCGGGCGGCTAAGTGACTTGGTGGCGATGATTATGAGGGAAATTAGGAGGAAGGCAAGGCTAACAGCCCAGGTAAACGTCAGGAAAGTTACGTGTGTATGAAAAAAATTTCCGGTTACCACTATGAACAAATTTAGTAATTTCTTATTGTAATTTGTACTAGCCTTACAGCCATGCGGATACTAAAATGAGAATAGAGACCGGCAAGACAATCGATATCATCACCACCAAACTCCTAGGCATGCGGACATACCAATCGTACCTGTAAAGAAACCTTCTGAGAATATATAAGAAAGAGTATCCCGAATGAATGGTTAGGAAAAAAATTACTGCAATCTCTCCATCAGAAGTAAAGGGACTGAAACCACCGGAGCTTTTCTCTAAGTCAATAAACGTCAGTACACCAGCGACAATCACTAGAATTGTAAGAATAAGGTATGGCAATCGGGATTTTTTATCACACACAAGAAAAACAAGACTTGAAAGATAAAAAACACACAAGAATATCACGAACACCCATGCGCCAATGTTTTCCCAAACACCGCAACTGGTGCTGTTGCCACATATACCTATCTCGTCTGGTATAAGCATGAACAAACTTAAACCCGCCATAGCACCACTGATTAATGCTATAGCTGGTAATTTTGGCTTTACGTATTTAAATAGAGTCCGAAAGTTAGGCATTCTTTTGTACCAACCAATTAATCACCCAGCCAAGTCCCCAACCGATCAGGGCAAGCATTACGTAGAAATACCAGTGAGATAGGTCAAACTTTAAGATTGGAATAAACGATATTATAAGCGCAAATACTATCCATTTATTTTTTTCGTAGTTACCGAAGGCGTTTAATGTAGAAACTGATAACAGAACAAATCCAATAACAAACGCAATGAGAGGCGTCGTTAGGTCAAAACCAAAGAAAGCACCATCGCGATATTGTTCTGGAAATAAACTTTTATAAAAATTACTTATTGGATTGATAAGAAGGTAAGAGACTAAGGCTGATCCGAAAATAAATAGCAAATTCTTAATTGCTTTCATGGCATTAGGATGTTAATTTCTTGAGTTAATAAATTATGTCCATCTGTCGTTTTTTGAAATAAGTATCTGTTATCCAAACTTAACTAAAGAACGTTGAGGATAAACAGCCAGACGAAAGTCGCCGGAACTAAGGCCACGAAGAACCACTTCTTTGGTAATCTCTTGTGCCGTACATATCGACTGATCAGCCAAGCCACTAGGTAGATGATTCCGGCAATAACCAGTATTGGCACTCCAAACAAGAGTCCAAAGAACCACCAAGGGAAAATCGGGATAGGTGCCATATTGTTTAACTAGCAGTTGAACTCCTAAGTGAAAATAGTTTATTAATTCCCCACCCAAGTCCCCAACCTATTAGTGCCACAACTAAATAGAAATACCAGTGAGCGAGATCGAACCTGATAGCAACCTAGTGCTCCCAGATCCTATCCCGTATCTCCTTACCGCTTCTATGACCGAGTCCTTTATCGAAGCATCGCCAGCCAAACCAAGATAGTTATTTGAGCTAAAAGTTAGGTATTCTTCTCCATTGATCTTAACAAGCGGGTTCGAAGAAGGTCCATCAATTTTATATATTGACGGATACAACTTCTTTTCCTTCAAAAAACCGACATGCTTAACAAAGTGCTCCTTTGGCATGGGTACATTATACAGGACTGTTGATAATTCGCTGTTACAACTGTGTATTGCTTACTGCACAATCATGTTAAATATACCCTTGCTGCGAGGCTTAATTAATGATACATTAATAATGGTTACGGACATCAAAATCTATGGAAGGAAGAGGAGAAGAACATGAGTAAGAAAGTGCTGATCCTGTGTTCAAGAAACGATAAGTCAGTGGCAAAAGTGGCTGATGAAGTAGCTCGTTTATGCGGAAGTGTATCACTATGTTATCCCTTGCCCTTTACCAGAGAATCATCTATTTCTCTTCGGCACGACAAAATAGACTCATTTCATGGAAATCTAATGGTCGAAACTCGTGTTGGTGATCGCACGCACGACGAAAGATTGTCAGTAAAGGATATCGGTTGTGCATGGTTCATTCGACCGGGCGTAGGCGTCAAGATTACCAATGTCGGGTTATCTGCTCAACAACAAGTAGCTCAGAGTGAAGCCAAAGCATGTCTACGCTCGTTCTACGATTGCATTAGAGCGACATGGGTCAATCATCCGAGGGCGGTAAATAATGTCGAAGATAACAAGCTCTATCAGTTAAGCGTTGCCTCTAATGTTGGCTTGAGGACTCCGGAAACTCTGATTACGAATGATCCTGATGAGCTTATCGCATTCGCCACGGCGATGGGAGGGAAAATAGCGGTAAAACCCCTCTTCACTAGACTATTCACAGTCGACGGGGAGGTGAGTTTCGTCTACACCAACCTTATTGACACCGAGTGGATAGCAAATCATAAAGAGCAGGTGAGAGTTGCACCTGTCCTTGCCCAACGTTATGTAGCAAAGAAGTTTGAGGTGAGAACAACTGTAATTGGTGGGCGTATGTTGAGCTGTGCAATTTATTCTCAACAAAGTAAGAGAAGTAATATTGACTGGAGAAGATACGATATTGACAATACTCCCCACAAGCCTTACTCTCTTCCCTTCGATATCGAGGGTCAGCTAATCAACTGTATGCAAGCCCTCAATCTTCAATTCGGAGCGGCTGATTTCGTAGTAACTCCAGAAGGAGAACACGTATTTCTGGAGGTAAACCCTAGTGGACAATGGGGCTGGGTAGAGCGGCTAACAGGTCTCAATATAACAGGAATGATAGCGGAACATCTGATTTCAGCTCTATGATTATACTGACCCGGCCAAGTGCGTCGGGTCAGTAACATTTATGTAGTAAAAGTTATATAAAATATGATAACAAACGATAAATTAAAAGGGATTAAAAAAGAGATAGTTGAGCGAGCGAAGAGAGATCAGGAAATGAGAAGGAGGTGGGGGGAAAGCGGATTCAAACCAAATATATACAACAAGAAGATCGATAAAGAAAATACAAGGTATCTAAAAAGTGTAGTTGAAAGGTATGGCTGGCCGTCCAGCAGGCAATTCGGGAAAAAAGTTGTTAAAAGTGCGTGGCTCATTGTCCAGCATGCTGGCCACGATAAAACCTTCCAGTGGAATGTTTTACGATTGCTAAAAAGGCAAGTAAATAGTGCGATCACACCAAAGTTGATTGCCACTCTTGAGGATAGACTGCTAGTTGCAGATGGTCGTAAACAGAAATACGGAACCCAATTTCACATTGATCTAAAAAGTTTCTCTATTTCAGTCCCTCCCATTGCTAATAAAAAGAAGCTAAATATGCTAAGAAAACAGATAGGATTAAGACCATTTGAGGAACAACTTAAACGAGTAACTAGCTCTGTTGCTAAAATGAGAAAAAAATGAAATCGGGGATATCTTTCGATTCCCCGACCGCTTATCGTTAACCAGAGTCCCATCTGACATCTGCCACTGTGCCTGTAGTGTCGTACGTGAATCCATCGTCATCCTCTGCCGATGGACGGACGTTTTCCACAGGCTCAGCCAGTAGCATCGTGAGTGGCATCGTCTCCTCTTCCTCGCAGGTATTACCCGTTGCCACGAGCCTCTCGTT
>JBBTXQ010000039.1:0-32269 GCA_038062165.1 Patescibacteria group bacterium | reverse complement strand
TTGTGCCGGCGTCGCATTCGTCATTTCTAAGATAGTCGTCGCTATCGATGGTACGATTTGCTCCCGCCATGGCAGAATTGATCCTGAAGTGCAGGATGAGTAGCCCCTCTGGACTGTACTCGACCGAAGAGAAATTCTGAAAGTAGGTGCCGGTGGTTGTGGGTATGCCGGTGCAAACTGGGGAGGTGGCGCTGGTGACTGGAATAAATAACGAATAATTTGCAAGAAGAAAGGTAAAAATCAAGAACTTGCGCATGGTTTGATTGTAGCACTACTTAATTTCTCGTACTACGACCGTGGGGCCGGCGTTGGGGATAGACCAGAGATGTAAGAAGCCTCCGGCGAACCACTTGAGAGTCTCGCGAGCAGAGAGCCCACCACCAAGCCAATTAACAAGATCTTGCGTGCGTCTCTCATAACCCTCAAAAGTTACCAACTTAGAGGCCTTGCCTCTAAGTGAATTAAAAGAGGGGAGATTTTTGCGAGTGATGAAGTCTTGGTCGAGGATTAAGTAATTGTAAACAGTGGGATCAAATGCTTTGCTTCTGACAGTGTAGAGATTAAGCGCGTGATACGCATCTGGTAGATCTAATTCCCTCTCGGCGCGATCAACACTGCGCAGTGAATCTGGATCCAGTTTCTCTTGCTCGGCAATGGCCTCGGGCGTGCTTGATATGCGCATTTGTTCACCGGCCACTAATATTTTCGCGCCGGCAGGAATATTTGATTTAATAAAATTAATTGCTTGAATACGAGTATCGTTTTTGAGCAATAAAAAGTTTAAACGGGCAACTGAAGCTCCGGAATAAAGAAGAATAATGGCAACCAGCAACCGGGTAACCAAGGTTACCCGGTTGCGATTAGTGGCAAGTTCTGCGCGTTCCAAGAAGGCGTTTGCGCCATAGCCGGCTAGGAGAGCGAGCATGGGCAAAAGCATGATTATGTAGCGATCAACCTGAAATAAGAGAATATAGAAAACTGCAATATAGAGGAAAATAAATGAGAGGAGGGTGTAGAGTAGATTACGTTCGCGTTTCCAAGCAAAAAATATGCCAATCAAAGTAAATAATAAGAGGGCTGGGTCGTTGAAAATGAAGGTTGAAAAATGGAATGCATAGCCCGTTAGGAAGCCCACCAAACTTTTGCCTGAATTGATCACATCAGAACTATTTACGGGGAGTCCGGCTGGGTACAAAACATAAGCAAGCACACCCAAGCTCGCAAAAACTGCCAGCGCTTGCCACACATAACGCGCACTTAGTGCCTCTCTGATAGAACGCCGGTTATAGAAGAGATACCAGAGTGGCAAGATCAAAATACCCACAGCCATTTGATAATTCACACCCACACCCAATCCCAAAGTTAGTGCAGATAATAAGTAGCGTTTACTATCTGACCAATCAGTTCTGGTCAAAAAATAAATCGCCAGAGTGAAGATGAACGTGACTGGCACCCAATGGCGGCCCCAGTGCGAAAAGAGTACATGCGAGTATGAGAGGGCTAGAAAAAGCGCGGAGAGAAGAGCAGTTTTGTATGAATTGAATAAGCGTTTGCTAATAAGATAAACAAGATAAACTGTTGCTGTACCCAAAAAGGCAGAAATAATTCTGGCTATTAGAAAAAAGATGGTGGGATCGGCAGTTAAAAGATTCTTTAAGAGCGCGAGATCGTGTGTGACGAAAAGATATTTGAAGCCAATTACTAGAGCAAAAAATGGTAGATATAAATATGAGAGATATGGCGGGTAGTACATGGCGCTTTCAAAATCACTTGAATGCAGTGCTGGAATAAGCGTCTTGAGCTCGAGCATTTTAAGCGCGCCAAATATAAATGGCGGTTCGTCATGAACGAGAGCGAGTGGCAAGCCATAATCGATGCCGATTAAGCGCACCCCCAGCGCTAGGAGAAGGATAGCAACGAGGATTAGCTTGCTTTTCTTAATATCCATAGAGGTTCATCAAAAAGAGTGGCTGGTAAAACAAATTTGCCAAAAACTGGTAAATGTAAATTAGGTGAACGCAAGAGACGTTGGAACATATAATCAATCGAGAAATGTCGCACATACTGACGACAACTTAATACTTCTAGCCCGGATTGATCGGCAATATATTCGATTGACCGAGGAGAGAAGAAGAAAAAGTGAGCCGGCACAAGAGCGTGCCATGCGCGACCCCAAAGTCGAGTAATTGGAGCAGAAGCATCAGGAGCAGTAATGACTATCGTGCCTTCAGGACTAAGTCTATCTGCCAAGTCTTTAACTAGTTTAAGTGGATCTCTTATGTGCTCTAGAACATCCAATAAAACAATACAATCATATGTGCTCGCATCTTTGAGTGTGGCCATGATGTCAATGCTGAAATTTGATTTGGCATAATCACGCGCGGTGCGTGAAGCCTCAACTCCCGAGACCTGCCAGCCCAAGCCCTTTGCCTCATCGAGGAAGATCCCTACATTGGAACCGAAATCAAGCAAGGTTCTGCCGGAGAGTCGTGAAAGAATATTGCGAGCTGTCTTGCGCCGACCCAGTGCGTCTTTAACATAAACCGTATCGAGGGGGGCGCTTTCGTAATACTTAGTCAGGCTAGATTGTAAACTTTGAATATCAGTTACAAAGGCTACTTTACAAAGAAGGCACTCGCGCACTTCACCATGAGTGCCCGTTTTCTCGTCTGTCACGAGATATGGCTTGGCGAGTAGATCATTTATATCTCCCTTTTTGGGATAAAGTAGTTTAGACTTTTTCGTCTTGCAGACTGGACATGTTAATTTGCCATTATCTACATCTATGAAAGTAAACTGACGGAGTGGCAAAACTTTATGCAAAAAATATTTGCCCATTACGGCAATAATTGATAGGCCGTATTTCACCGAACGCCAAAATCCTATCATTGAAGCGTCTGGGAAATAGCGTGTAGTTATGGGGATCTCTTCTATTTTCAACCCTGCAACTTTAAGTTGGACAATTATTTCTGTATCGAAAACAAAGTTATCAGAATTAAGTTCAATTGGTAATTCTAAAGCTCTTCGCGAATATGCTCTGAAACCCGAGTGATACTCGGTCAAACTCAAGCCGAGACAGAAATTTTCGAATTTGGTGAGTAATATATTCGCAATCCACTTCCATCTCGGCATCCCGCCCACGAGAGCTTTCTCTCTCTGCATCATGCGAGAACCAAAAACTGCGTCAGCTCGGCCCTCACTAATCGGGGAAACCATTTCTGGAATAAAGACTGGATCGTATTGAAAGTCTGGATGGACCATCACAACAATATCTGCTCCGGCCAATAGAGCTTCTCTATAACATGTTTTCTGGTTGCCTCCATAACCGCGATTACGTTTGTGCGGAAAAGTTTTTATGCCAAGAGAACGAGAAACCTCAACGGTGTTATCGCGACTCTTATCGTCCACAAGAATCACGTCATCAACAAACGGACGAGGGATAGCGTTTAAAGTTTGCCTCAATGTCTTACCTGCGTTGTATGCCGGCAAGATAGCAATAATTTTTTTGCCTTTAAGCATCACGATGACCTTCTTTGAAAATAAACTTCCTATAAATGAAGAAGCTCCAAAGAGCAATAACGGCGCCAGAAATTATCTGAGCTATTAAATAGTGCTGATTGCCGTGCTCAACCAAAAAATAAATGAAATATGTGTTTATGGTCATGTTAGCGATAAGCACAAATAGATATGTGAGTAACTGTCCGTGCATACCCTCCTTGCGCGCGTCGCGAAAGGCCCAAAATTTCTGCATTATAAAACTCACTATAAAGGCAAGCGTAAAGGCGAAAACGGCCGAGGAGAGATACCAAACGTGGAAGATCTCCGTGGCAAGAAATAGTATGACGAGATCGGTTAGAGCGGCTGTACCGCCAGCGATAATATAACGCGCAATCATGGCATAGCGGCCAAAAATAGAGAGCACTCGATCAATCATGACTCTAAGATTATCAGTATTTGAGAGCCTCCACAATCTTCGGAATTAGACGTACCAGACTGTGATTGTCTATTACCCATTGTCGCAAGTTCCCACTTGGTAGGTCATGGAAGGCCTCGTTGCTAGTCCTCACGGGCACAGCGCAGGCAAGAGCCTCGAGCACAGCTTTGTCTAGACTGCCCGTGGTGCTCGCGTTAAGAAATAATTTGGCCGAACGGTAGAAATTGGGCATCTCTGCGTACTTAATCGAGCCGACGAAATCGGCCTTGCCAGAAAGAGTGTCAAGATAACGTTTATCCTCATCTGTAATGGGCGCCCCGGCCACTAAGAGCCTCTCGGGTGCAGCAGTGGCGATCATCTCTTCAATATGTTTCGATTTACTTATTCTGCCAGCACTAACAACTCGATTGCCCTGCATCTGGGGGCTAGGAGAGAAGTGGTCAGTGTCAATGCCATGACCTGTCACAATCACTTTATTACTTCTCAATCTGAAACTCTCTGGCGAAGCAGTGAAAATAACATTCGCAAACTTCTCGGCAATCCGCAATTTCAGATCAACATGTTTGTGTGTATACCAAAGTCCCACACATTTTCCCATGAGTCGCCAATACCAACCGGCAAGCACAACATATTCTGGATTCATGTGGACAAAAACAGACTGATAGTCTGAGTGCAAAACGCAAAATGCAAAATGCAAAATTTGGGTGAATTTATTGGTACCCTTTTCTTTTCCCAAGCTCTTGACTGTGACGTTCGCGGGCAAACTATGCTCGCCCTCTTGTAAGCAAATCACCGTAACTTGCTCGTAGTGCTTAGCGAATTCTTCTATCCAACGATGAAAAAACCCAAGATTACTATCTGTTCTATCTACCTTCTGCGTCAATATTAGTAATTTCATTTACTTAAGCATTTTTGCCAGCTTGCTTTGAATAATTTCATATATACTTCTTTTTCGGGTAGGCGATCGGCTACTTTAGCCAGGCGCTCACGCATCATGACTGTGGCGGCTCTGTTTTGGAGCAAGAAACAAATGTGCTCTGCAAGTTTAGCCGCGTCACCAGGCTTGGCGATGAGTGCGTTATACGGAGTCAGAATATCCCCTACCAAGCCGACATCTGTAGTCACAATCGGGAGATTGCACAAGGCTGATTCAACCAGGGTCAGACCGAAACCCTCGTAGTCAGAAGTAAGCAAAAAGATATCTGCGCTCTTATAGAGCGAGGCGAGATCTTCGCTCCAAGGCAAGTGAACAACCCCCACGCCTTTTATGACACTTTCATATTCACCACTTCCTACAACCACGAGACCAGTGCGCGGGTAACGCTCACGCACTTTATTGAAAACATTCATAGCCAGAGGAATATTTTTTTCTCTTGTAAGACGACTGGCCATCAAGATTATATTCTCAAATTGTGGGAACTCTTTATGCAAATCACGCTTCGCATCACCATTCTGCCATTTATCTTTGTCCACATAGATAGGTAAGATGGTAATCTTCGAGCCCGGCACACCCCACTTACGCATCAAGAATTTAGCAATGCGCTTTGACACCACTCTAATTGATCTAGCGCGTCTCATGGCTAAGCGATAACCAGGGAGGGATACTCGATTGCGTAGTGACTCGCGCTTAAACAGCGCGCTCGAGATATCTGTGTGAACCTGCACTTCGAGGCCGAGCTTGTAGCGAACAGAGAGATAGAGCGCGAGAAAATTAGTCATGCCCTCCTGACTTGTGATAATAAACCTTCCCCCTTTCTTCAGAATATCTCGAGCAATCTTGTAAGCATCAAAGAAATATCTCCACTTGCTCACACTATTAGTCGGGTATGCCCAAACATTCCCACTCAATCTCAATCCGGTTACCGGGTAACCGGAAGAAGAATTGGCGGGGGTATAGGAGATTATATGAAGCTCGTCTACAAGTCTGCCGCACTCAATCTGACGCAACGCGACTGACGAATTCGGCACGAAAAGAGCTGGATCAGAGCCGAGAGAGAGTACTTTCATATTTTTGCTATCACTCTCATAAATTCACGGGCAATATCTGCATACGTGTGCACATGGTTAAATTTGCGAGCTTTCTCTGTGTACTCTTTGCTTACATTCTCTCGTGACATTTCAATTATTTTGTCGCGGATATCTTTTTCGTCCATTGGATTGGTTAACATAACTGTATCCGCAAGAGAATCGGCGAAACCGCAATCCTTAGTCGCAATTACCGGTTTATTGTACTGCAGGGCCTGCAAAACAAGATTCGGACTCACCTCTGAAATTGAAGGTAGAATAAATGCATAACAATCAGCTAACTTTCCCCAAACTTTTTCTTGAGGAATGTTTTTGCAAATTTCAAGCTCAATATCCGGCTGCTCTTTCTTGGCCATAATAAAAGCGGACTCTAATTTGCTTAAGTTTTTCAACGGGACATTCCTTGCAATGCATAAAAACTTTTTATGTTTAGCAAAAGTGGATTCCTTTTTAGGTCCGATATGATTAACGACTATCGAAATCTTGCTATCAATTAATTCATAACCCTGATTTGTAATCCTTTTTTGCCACTCGGTACTGAAAACAATTTTATCCGCGCGCTTGTATAAAAATTGAGTCAGAATCTTAACTAGTTTTTCCTTTTTATTTAATTTTATTTCTCCAGATTTAATTTTCTGGTAAAAATCACTTAAAAGAACGGGGTTATTGGTCCCATTTACATGACTCTCCCAAAGAAAATCGCCTCCAACACGCATTACTACCTTTTTTCCAGAAAGTACAGTGGACAACGCAACCGAGAAGTTGTCGAGGGCAATCACCCACTCAGCCCCACTAAACATAATCCGAATAGCAAACCAAACATGTCGCAAAATTGTCGGCAAACGTAAGCTGAAAACAAAAACTCGGGCCGGTAAATGTTTACCCAGCTCACTGGCATAATAAGTGGGCTGATTCCCAACCGTAGAGGGACATGCGATTATGATTTTAGGCTTTTGTGAAAACTTCATACATTTGTTGTGATATTTTCTCCCAAGTATATTTCTCTTTCATTAGATTCTCGGCACTCGCAACAATCTTCTCTCTCAAATATTTGTCACTCGCAATTAACTTAACTTTTTCGGCTAGATCTTCTGGGTCATCAACCTTGCAAAATAGTCCCGTCTCACGATCAGTGAGGAAATCTGGGATTCCGCCTACATTAGTTCCAATTATAGGCAATCCTACGGCCATGGCCTCTAGGAAAGAGTTGCCCAAGCCCTCTGATCTAGAAGGCCTCACGAAGATGTCAGCCTGGGCCAATTCCTCAGCTAATCTCTCTTGCGACATGAACGATTTTTGTATCACCCGTGGTCCAGAAATTTTAACCGGCCCATCGCCTACAGAAACTAACTTCACATTTCCCGGCAAAAAATTTAGCGCCTGCACAATAACTTCTACTGCGTTCTTCCTGACTAGTCTGCCTGTGTGAATTAAAACAGTATTTTCGTGCTCTTTCTTTTTTGTATTGAAAAAAAGGCTTGCCACTCCGTTTGGCACCACAATAAGTTTCTCTCTTTTGGCACCATACTTTTCCGCTCGCGTGGCAAGATATTTACTAATAGCAGTAACGTAAGCGCTTCTCGTCATCGCCAACCTCCACGATAAATCAATCAAACCAAAATGGCGCTTAGTTAAGTGTTCTTCAGAATCACCTTCTTGTAAAGTCAAAATAATTGGCACTTTCTTCCAAAACTTCAAAATATTATAAGCGTAAGCTGGGCCTGAAGCATAAGAAACTTGCACACACCAGAACAGGTCAAACTTGCCCAACACAAAAATCTTGAAAACTCCGAATAAAGCAAGGGTGAGCTTGCCACAGAATCTGTGAACCATAACATTCCCAACTTTCTCTTTGCTTGGGAGCTTAGCTCCCAAGTGGGCAGTAAGCATTTCAAAGTCATACTTATCTCCCAGCTGATCTGTTATTTCTTTAATAGCCACTTCAGCTCCTCCCACAAGCGGGAAATAAGAGGTTGAGAATATAAGAATCTTACGTTTGGCCATACTTGACAATACTAACAACCAATCGCAATAAGTAAAGGTTACTCACCCTTCAAGATCTTCTTTAATTCTTCAGTGGGAAGTTCTTTTTTTTCTGGTTGTGGTTGTGATTGATTAGTTTCATTTTCTTCTTCGTTCTCTTTTTCGTCTTCTTTTTCGTCTTCTTTTTCGTTCTCTTTATAAATTATCGTTGTTTCGTCATCACTGTCATCATCTAATGGTATCTCTTTGCCTGATTCTTTGATTGCGTTTTCTAAGAGCGATTTAAGATTAGAACTGCCAAGTGCCTCCATGGCCTCACGTGGTATAACAGGCTTGACAGATCTATCTGGTCTATGAGATCTTGGTGGAAAATTGGGTCGCGAATTATTAATCGAGCTTGGTGGGGTTTGGGTTGGTTTTGGCCTTTGTTGAGATTGAGATTGAGGTTGAGATTGGGATCGCACTGGGCCAATGGCTGTCTCGTGCCAGTCTCTGATATTCTTTTCCACCTCTTCTCTCGGGCGCGCGTATGTTGCGCGGGAAGCTTGCACGACTTTCTCATGCATAGGTTCCCCCGCGAACGGAATGGGCGGCAGAGTGACGGCGGAAAAGGGTGGCGAACCTACGCCATCTATCATAAGTGAGAGATAAACTTGGGCGAAGCCTAAATTAACAATATCTTCGGCCGTAAACTTGGGGGCAAACACTTTCTCCAGAAGTTCTGCGTCAAGCGGTCCTACTCGGAAAGCAATAGTTGTGCCCACATTGCCAAAGACAGCGTCGCGTACTTCTTCTTCCATCTGCTCTACATACTGATGCGCGATAGTTAGGTTGAGTTTGTATTTGCGCGCCTCTGACAAAATATCAGCGAATGATTTATTGGCAAAAGATTGAAACTCATCTACATATAAATTGAAGGCTGGTTTCTCGGCAAGTTCGCGTGCCGTGAGATCGGCTCTCGACATTGCCGATAGATAAACTTTTGTAATAAGCATACTACCCAATAAGCGCGCGTTGCCCTCACCTACTCTACCTTTAGAGAGGTTGACGATCATGATCTTCTTCTCGTCCATAATTTTGCGGATATTAAAAGAAGATCCCGGCTGACCAATTATATTTCTAATTAATGGGTTAGAAGCAAATTGACCAACTTTATTCTGAATAGCAGGAGTAGCTTCTGCGGCAAAACGTTCAGTGTAACGCGCGAATTCTTCCAACCAGAAAGCGCGCACCGCAGGATCTTTGACATTGTTCACAACAGCCTCGCGATAACTCTTATCTGCGAGCATTCTATTAACTCCCAGCAAAGTTGAGCCTGGGTACTCGAGCAAGGCCAGCAGCGTGTTACTCAATATATATGCCATGCGCGCGCTCCAAGCATCCACCCAAATTTTTTCAAAAGTACTCATCAAGCCATTAACCACCAAATGTCTTTTATCAGCTTCCACGCTCTCCATGATATTGAATGAGATGGGGTGGGAGAGATCGAAGGGCGCGAAATAGAGCACATCTTTAACTCTATGCTCTGGCACGTAATCTAGGAGCTTCTCAGCCGAGCCACCGTGTGGGTCAATAAAGCATAATCCTGAACCATTTTGGATATCTTGTATAGCCAAGTTCTCGAGTAGCGTAGACTTACCCATGCCCGTCTTGCCGATAACATACATGTGGCGAGACCTGTCTTTCTCTTTAATGCCAAATTTCTGCCGCTTATTGCGATAATCTGTCTCCGCGAAATATATAACTCGTTCTCCTTCGGACATTTACTCTATTATAGCAGGGTTAAGAGCTGACGGCGTATACTTAACTCCCGGGTCCCAGAGCATCCAACTCGTGAGGCCAGCGTCGTAGACGGCTTGAATTTGCGCGCGCACTTCGGCCTCGCCATAATCGCCACCGTAATCGAAATCTTGCAACCAAGGTCTCAACTTGTACGGACTGGTACTGGCAAGTGACGCACGGGTAGCTGCTTTGATCATTGAGAAATTCACGATCTCGTAAGGCACTTTGTTTGGATTAGCCCAACCATTGAATGTGGGCGGATAATGTGATGGATAAACCATAGGACTCACGTAGTCGAAGTGCATAAGTGCGTTCTCGAGAACCTGACCGATGCCAAGATCATCTGTATTAGTTGTAGTCATGCCAAATAAGTCGGCCGATATGGGAATACTTTCACTGCGTAATTCTTGATCAAGATATTTATAGAAACTCTTCATTTTATCCGACTTGCTCACGCTCGCACTCGTGCTCGAATATTCGTAATAAACATTGCTCATGTCGCCGTCAGACGGAAATCTGATGTAGTCAAAATTAATTTCGTCAAAACCAAG
This sequence comes from Patescibacteria group bacterium, assembly GCA_038062165.1. Taxonomy (GTDB): domain Bacteria; phylum Patescibacteriota; class Minisyncoccia; order Phycocordibacterales; family DATDSR01; genus DATDSR01. The sequence goes on along the minus strand of JBBTXQ010000039.1, from coordinate 21,994 downwards.
TTTATAGTAAGAATTACGAGCAATACCCACAATATAATCCCACACCTCATGCGAACTGGGATCAAGCCAAGCAATTCCCTTTCTATCTCGCCACACACCTGCCTCGCCGGCAGGCAGGTCGCCGTTATCTTTGCGTCGCACGGCGTACTCTGGATGCTCTCTGACATATTGCTGATCCTGGAAAACAGACACTCGACCAATGACATACACATTGTGCTTGTGTAATTCTTCTATAAAATCTGCAATATCTGGCGCGCGTTCTAATACGTTAACACCCGTATAATCCTTGATGTCAATTACCAGAGCGTTGAGTTCTGTGTCGTCTATTAGTTTCAAAATTTTTTCGCGCCACGTAGGTACAGCGGCTACGTATGAAGTCATATACAACGCTTTAACCGGCTCGGGTGTGATTGTGTGAACCACTTTCTTCTCAACTTTTTCTGGAGCAGGTATGTTTGTATCGTATTGGAAAGCGACCGGGCGTACCCATGCCACATAAAGAATTACTAGAACAAAAATACTAGCTAGCAGTATTTTGATCTCGATTCTTGTCTTGCTCATATAGTTCCCGCACATAACCCTTGCGTATTTCGCGCAGAGTAAGTGCCATCAATAATAATCCAGTCAAAATGTAGATAGTATTATCGAATGCCTGCGGGAATCCCAAAATTGGCAAGAAAAAAGCGATCAAACCACAACCAAAAATAATCCACCAAAGCTTCATCTAGAAATTATAACACAAAGAGATAAAGACTAGCCACCCATAAACGACCGACATTCAAGTATTTAATCTAGACAAACAGTTGCCCCCACCATACGAAGAATCATACGATCGTTATTATAATCGTATATTTGCTTAAGAAATTATTTTACTATTTCTTTTTTATTTGATTACGAAGCTCTATTGAAGCTTCTCTATTTTCTCGAATAACTTTTATTTCACGGAACCCTTCTTCTTCAGTTGGTGGATTAAGCATTTGGGTCATTAGATGCAGACTCCTGAATGCTCCCTCATTGAATTTACCTTCTCTAGATCGCTTCGCTTCTAGAGCTCTCTCAATAATCACGTCAATGGGTAAGTCAAAGTAAATTGCGTTTATTTGCCAACCCTCCTTATTTAGTTCTAAAATTGGTTCACGAGTTTCCCTTTGAAGATTTGTGCCGTCATAGAAAATATGTGGGTTCAAACTCTGTCTTATCAATTTCTTAACTCTTTCTCCAATCAAAAAAGTTGCAACTTTGCTCTTCTCCAGGAAAACTTCTCTGTTGTCTTCTGTGGTTTCGTAAAGTTTGTCTGACCAATCTTTGAACTCAGGTGAGTCAATTACTTCTTGAAGTAGCACGTCGCGTTCAATAATCTCCCATCCCATGGCCTTATACTCCTGTGCCATAGTTGATTTGCCAGAAAATGGCAATCCTATAGTCATAACTAACTGCTTATTTGCTTGGGTCATTGTTGTAAATTAAAACTACGAATTCGCCTTTTTGTTTGATAGGATTTGCTTGCAAAAATTTAGCAAGTTCAGATGGGGTGCCTACTAGAACCTCTTCAAATTTTTTCGTCAATTCTCTACCTATTATTACTTTTTTATCTGGCGCAAATTCTGCTAATTTTTCAAGAAATTTAATTATTCTATGCGGCGATTCATACACGATCATCGCCCTATCTGATTGAGCTATTTCTTTAATTAGAGTTTCTCTCCCCTTTTTGTGCGGCAAAAATCCCAAAAATGTAAACTCGTGCAATTCTAGTCCAGAAATTGAAATAAGGGCTGTAAGAGCCGATGGCCCGGGCACGCTCACAACATCCCAGCCCTGCTCGCGCGCATATTTTATCAGCATAGCTCCCGGATCAGATATGCCGGGGGTCCCAGCATCACTAACGTAGGCAATTGAATAGTAGTTTAATATGTTTGGAACATTTGAATGTTTGTGAAATTGTTTGAGTGGTTTGTTCAGTTTGAGATGTTTGAGCAGTTTTGCTGTTACTCTAGTATCTTCACAAAATATCACATCAACCTCACCCAAAATGCGCAAGGCTCGCAGGCTAATATCTTCGAGATTGCCAATAGGCGTACCAACGATGTAGAGTGTAGGCATAGTATGTTTAAGCCATTATACGATTATTTGGCCATTCATCCAGTGGTCTATGTCACCCGCGATCGCGAACGGGCCGAAGGCCTGCCCTCCGAAACAGAGGGATATAGGATAGTTTCTGACCAAAATAAAAGCACGCGCGAATTAATGCAGAGTTTGGAAATTAAACCGGGCGAGAGTGTGCTCGTGTTTAAGCCTAATAGACAAGTTGAAGAAGTTTGTCGCGCTCACAATTGGCCTCTACTCAACCCTTCAGCTTCACTGGCTGAAAAAGTAGAGGGTAAAGTCTCGCAAGTGGCATGGCTTGGTCCACTTGCCTCGCTTTTACCCGAGCATTGGGAAGGGCAAGTTTCTGATTGCAGATGGGCCACACCCTTTGTTCTGCAATACAATTGGGGTCACTCCGGCGAAGGCACTAAGTTGATAAAAGATGAGAAAGATCTGGGCGAAATTATTAAACAGTTTCCGTACAGAAAAGTGCGAGTAAGTAAATTAATTAATGGCGACACTTTTACGAACAACAACATTGTGACAAGTTCGGGTAACGTGATGACTGGCAATATTAGTTACCAGATCACGGGCGACAGTGCCCTGACAGACAACCCCTTCGCCACCGTAGGCAACGACTGGTCGCTCGCAGAGACTATGCTCACAGAAGCAGAAAAGGGTGAGTATAAGAAAATTGTAAAAAAAATAGGAGAGAAACTCGCAAGTGATGGTTGGAAGGGCTTATTCGGTGTAGATATAATCCGAGAGAAAAGCACGGGCAAAATGTATTTAATAGAAGTAAACGCGCGTCAACCTGCCTCAACCACATTCGAATCTCAACTCCAAAACGAACAACGAAGACCAGGTCTTCGCGAAGACCAGGTCTTCGTTTTCGTTGGCATAACAACTTTTGAGGCACACATATCAGCTCTCGTGGGACTGGACTTGTCGAAAGAAAAATTAATTGAGATTAAACATGGCCGACGAACAATTAACAGACGGGAAAATAATTAGAACTCTTTCTAAAGAGGCGCTTGAAATTGTAAAAGACTACGAGAACGTACCCTATTACAACAATAAGCACCGACAAGTGCGCATGGCCTTGCGCGTATTGGTAGGCAAAGGCTCGCCTGAAGAGATAGCTCACGAAGTACTAATTTATGCCCTGCGAGAAAAAGTTGATTTCAAAAACCTCACACCAGAATTGCAAAAGAAGTTCTTGATAGAACACAATATAGGCATAGATTGTTCGGGGCTTGCTTATTATATTCTTGATGCCGAGAGCACTGCCCGCGGCAAAGGCACACTTGCCTCTCAACTTAATTTTCCCTCCGCAAATGGCCCGTTTATGCGTCTAGGCAGGTTCTTCCGGCGCCGATATGTCGAGAATGCGGGAGTGCGTACATTTGCGTATGAGACTAACTCGCATGAGATACCCTTACTCGACATTACACCTGCAGACTTAATCGTAATTCTTGAATCTGGAACGAATATCAGTGCTAATCATGTACTCATAGTCACTCAAGTTAATCTGATACAAAATATGCCTACAGAAATTCACTATATTCACTCAATTGCGTGGCCCGTAGATGGCAAATTCGGCCACGGTGTGCGCGAAGGTCGAATTGCGATCAAAAACATTAATAAAAGTCTGTTGGACCAAACCTGGATCGAAAACGGGAAGATTGGCCTCGAAAACTTCACCTACCACAAGGCAAGTGCGGCAGGAAGTCTGTCTCTGCGCCGTCTCAATTGGCTATGATATAGTGTCTCTATGACAGTGGAGTTTCTAATCAGGTTATTGGGTTATGCTTTGCTGGCCTGTTTGATAAGCGCCATTTGGGCGCCACTTTTAACTACCTTTCTTTACAGATTCAAGATCACCCGTAGACGGGATTACGATGCCACTCTTTCTATTGAATCGCGTCAAGGTAAAGAAGGTACGCCCATCATGGGCGGTTTGCTTGTAATAATCACGGTGGCTATTCTCACTTACTTTTTCAACTGGTCACGCGCCTTCACTTGGGTTCCAATCGGAGTAATGCTTTTATCTGCACTCTTGGGCGGCTTCGATGATCTGCTCAATATCTTCGGCACGCCGAGACGTTCGCGCAAGGTCGCTCATGTTTGGAATTTGATAAAAGTGCACAAAAACATCCCCATGCGAATTTGGCTTGTACTCACACTCCCTTGGACTGCTTTCAAACGCATAAGTGTCTGGCTAGGTTCGCATCCAGGTCGAGGTATACACGTGCATGAGAAATTTATTATGCAATTCGTAGCAGGAGGCATATCCGCCTGGTGGGTCTATTGGAAACTGGGCGAACACTGGCGTGAGATCGCCATACCCTTCTCCTCCGGAGGCGGATCCGCCTTTGGCGGAGATGGTATGATGAATATCGACTTCTGGATAATACCTCTCATTATCTTCGTGGTCATAGCCGCGGCTAATTCAGTCAATATTGCTGATGGTCTCGACGGCCTCGCAGGAGGGGCACTTATACCGACATTCGGTGCAATGGGAGTATTGGCTTGGGTCAGAGGCTTGCCAGAAATTGCGATACTAAACGCAATGGTAGTAGGTGCACTTATTACGTACACATACTTCAACGTCAAACCAGCCAGATTCCAAATGGGGGATGTGGGAAGTTTGGGCTTGGGAGCACTCATGGGCATCAACGCCGTGGTATTAAACGCAATTGTAGTGCTCCCTTTCTTGGCATTTATTTTCGTCATCGAGACTCTCACGGTCATCGTCCAAGTAATTGGCCGCAACTTCTTCGGCAAACGCATATTCCGTATGGCTCCACTTCATCACCACTACGAACTAATAGGCTGGAGCGAGGAAAAGATAGTAATGCGCTTCTGGCTCGTCCACCTCGTGGCGGTTATCTTCGGTCTCTGGCTCGCCTTGCACTAATCATATGTATCTATCGTGGGACAAGAAAACTATCACAGATTTCTCTGATGAGAATATCGAGAAGATGTATGATATGGGTTATGTTTTTACGCGACTTGGGAAAGGAGTGGTTGATCAGACTAGGTCACTACGCGTTGATTTGACTAAATTTGAACTCTCAAGCGAGAATAAAAGAATGATCAAGAAAACAGAGGAGATACCGTTCACCATACACAATCTTGAATCTGGTGAGTTTGAATACAAGTGGGGCATGGCTAAGCTGGCAAAAGATTTTTATGATCGTTTTGGTGAGAAAACTTTCAGCGCCAACAAAGCTAAAGAGCTCTTGACGGTGCCTAGTAAATCAAACTTCAATACACTACTCGACTTCGGCACGGGTTACGTAATTTGCTACACGAGCAAGAACATACTGCACTACGCTTACCCATTCTACTCACTTAGCGGCAAGGCGACTAAGGACATGGGATTGGGGATGATGACGCGGGCAATCGCCTGGGCCAAAGAATCTGACAAGAAATATATTTACTTGGGCAGTGCCACGAGACCCACAGACACTTACAAACTACAGTTTTCTGGTCTAGAATGGTTTGATGGAACAACTTGGCAAAGAGATACGCATACACTTCGCGGGCATCTGCGGGGTGGGAACTAGTGCAGTCGCTATTGCTCTACACAAATCCGGTTACCGGGTAACCGGATCGGATAAGGGCTTCTACCCGCCTGTATCAACAGCCCTAGAGAAGGCTGGGGTAACTTTCTATGCGGGTTGGCACCCAGAGCAAATGGAGCAAATGGGTACACCTAGCATGGTAATAGCTGGGGGTGGGGGCACCAGTTCAACTAATCCAGAATTAAAGTGGGCAGAGGATCATAATATCCCCATCCTTTCTTTCGCGGAGTTTGTGGGGAAATATTTTGTTAGAGAGAATTCTATCGTGACAGTGGGTACCTGGGGCAAGACAACCTGTGCCGCTATACTCGCCCACATTCTCACGGAAGCAAATTATGACCCGACATTTATGATCGGCGGCGTACCCATTGGAATGCCAAGTGGTAAATTATCCGAATCTGATTGGAGTGTGCTCGAAGGTGACGAGTACAAATCTGCTATCTGGGACACACGAGCCAAATTCTCTTACTACTCGCCCACTCACTTACTTCTCACATCTGTCTCGTGGGATCATGCTGATCTATATCCAACAGAAGATGCGTACTTCTCGGCATTCGAAAATCTAGTTTCGTCTCTCCCTGAAACTGGTCTATTGGTAGCATGTATTGATAACCCCGGTGTACGCAAAGTAATAGGATATGCAAAATGTCGTGCCGTCACTTATGGCACACGTTCGAGCGCAGATTATCAGTATGTCAAAGTGGGCGAGTCGCGTGATGGCATAAGATTTGGAATCGTGAGAGGCAACGAGGCAACGGCAATAGAATCGCAAATGATCGGCAATTTCCAAGCCGAAAATATCACTGGCTGTTTCGTGCTAGCCAAAGAAATTGGCATTCCCGTAAAAACTATAATCTCGTGCTTAGCAAGTTTCTCTGGCATCAAGCGTAGATTTGAAAAAAGATTTGAAAGTGAACGGTTGGGAGTGACTGTTTTTGATTGTCACGCTCCCACACCGGAGAAAGCAAAATCAGTTCTGCGAGATTTGCGTAAAATTTACGATAAAGAAAAAATAATTGCGATTTACGAACCCAACATTGGCGGCCGTACGCCCGAGTCTGCCGTCAAGTACACGGATGCATTTTCAGCCGCCGACATAGTGATGATACCTCAACTTACTAAGTTGAAGGTCGATCCTAGTGTTCACAACAAGCCCATTGATGGGAAAGATCTAGCCAAACTTATTGCGCGTTCTCACTCTAATACTCAGTACATCCCGAACGATGATAAATTAGTTACTGAATTAATCAACTTGGCCACCGGGTGGCCAAGTGCGGATGGTACAGTAATCGTCTTCCTAGGCTCCCACAGCTTCCGGACTATGATCGAACAAGTAGTTGAGAAACTGAAAGTTTAAAGGGTGGCCACGTTGTGACCACCCAGTTGCACCGCACAAGAACCTAGGATTGCACGGCGCTTCGGGAGCGTCAGGAAGGACCGAGCTCCCCACGAGTACTCCTTGCCGATAGTGGCAACCTCCGGTAAATCTCATTGCGTACTCGCCTAGTCAGAGGCTACCATATTAGCATACCTTTGTCAATAGGGGCGGGACATTCCACACATATTATGAAAATACGTTTCGTTCAAGCGAGACATTGGAGTGGCAAATACCATTGCGGAGCACGACTGGTGCGAGCTAAGGGCCGATCGTAGTAACGATCGAGCCCGGGGTTTTGCCACACAATCCGAGCGATTACTTGCCTTCGTCAGCTATTTCGGCTTGAAGTTCGTTGCTTTCTACGTTGGTGAGCTCGAGGGTGATGCCACAATGATTGCACTCGATGATCTGTCCTTTGGTTATATTGCCGTAGGTTGAGAGGTCAACTTCGTTTTTGCATTCCGGACAAGTTAGACTTTTCATAGAAAAGCAATTTCTAATTCCTAATTCCTAATTTCTAATGTAATATACGAGATAATGATAACACCCAATCAAGAAACCCCGCAACTAGCTAAGGCACTAGGCCTCACTGTGCCACTTTATCTTAAGCGCGAAGACCTTCACCCATACGGCTCTCATAAGGGACGTTCGATCCCCTACATGATCGAGCAATATGCCGGGGCCGGGACAAGCAAGTTTGCTATTTCTAGTTCTGGTAATGCAGCTCTGGCGGCAACCCTTTACATTCAGGAATACAACCAAAAGTTTACTGAATCCCCGCTCTCACTTTCTATTTTTGTTGGTGAAAATATCAATAAAGAAAAACTTTCCAGACTGCGAGCAGTCATAGGTGACCACATGGTAACTATTACCCAAACAGATAAACCCAAACAAACAGTGCACAAGCTTAACAAATCCGGCGAGGCTAAAGCGTTGCGTCAATCCAATGACCCCCTGGCCCTCGTGGGTTACCAAAGTTTGGTTGAGGAATTATCGCAGATAAGCAGGATAGAAGCTGTGTTTGTACCCACGTCTTCCGGCACTACAGCCCAGGCTCTAGCCGACAAGTTCCCCGTTTACGTTGTCCAAACCACTGCCTGCCACCCCATTGCCGAAATGTTCGAGGCCGGGCCTCGAACATTGGCGGAGTCGTCGATCGCCGATGCCATAGTAGATCGGGTGGCAATACGTAAGAAAGAGCTGGTACCGAAACTTGCTGGAGCCTACATAGCGACTGATCGGGAAATTGATGCGGCTATCAAATTGGTCAGAGAAACTTGTGGAATCGAAATATCGCCAAATGCGTCTCTATCGGTGGCCGGTTTGGGAAAGGCTCTCGAGAAGGGCTGGCAAGTGGCTGGCAAGGTAGTATGCCTAATCACAGGCGCTTGATATAATCATAAGCAATGTCTACAGAACTTGTCCTGCTCACTATGGCCGTTGTCGAATTCGTTTCTATTATCGCTCTTGTCAAACTGCCCATCAGATTCGTAAGCAGTCTGATAGTGGTTAATCTGGTACTCATCTCGCTCTACGGCTCCTCGCTTATAACTGTAGCCGGATTCACCACTAACGCCGGCAACATTTTCTACGTCGCTATTACTTTCACTTTCTATATACTGATTGATAAGTATGGGCGGGAAGTTGCATATCGAGCCATATGGAGTTCAGCCTTCTTGCTTCTATTGTTTATCCTCGTGTCCGCTCTGACAAGCATTATGGATGGGGCCACGCCACTGTATATTCTGCCTCGCTTGACCTTCGCAAGCATCGCCGCCTTCCTAGTGGCCCAGCACATCAACCTGCACGCCTACGAAAAGCTCCTGGCTCGTTTAGGTGAGAGGTTCTTGTGGATACGTCTCAACGGTGCCAACATAATCACTCAATTGGTAGATAGCCTCATTTTCTTCCTAATCGCCTTCTATGCCACAGATATTAGCACCTCAATTTGGGAAATAATGATAGCGGGTTTCCTTCTCAAAGTACTTGCCGGAGCACTCGCCACTTGCTTCTTATACCTCGACAGGTCCCTTTTTAGACACTCCCCTTCTTGAACTTCTGTAGAAGTAGACACCCACTAGACAGAAACTCAGAAGCAAAGCCAGGAACCAGAGTGTATTAGAGGTTAGGAAACTAAGGAAGCTTAGAGTAGAAGAATAGATTTGCATTTCACCTTTGGCTTCCTGAACATTACCCGCCAGATCATGAGCTCTCACTACCACCTCGTACTTGCCCGGGCTAAGTTGCGGGAGAAAAGGACTGGCACTCTCGACGGAAAAGGGTTGCTGTGAGGCGGTAGAACTGGCCGAGGCGGAGAGGCCGATCACTTTGACTTCATAATAACTCACGCCCGAGGCCCCGTCAGTGGTGGCAAACTCAATTATGGGTCGGCTGTTGTCTGTATGCAGACCCGGTTCAATCTGAAGTTTAAATGCGGCTGGAGGGGAAGTATCTGTACGTACGGCATAGTGGGTACTGCCGCCCCAAACGCCGCCACTACGGGCATTGATGTGGAAATAGTGAAGACCGTCCGGCACATTCTTTAGTGTGATAGAACTCTCTCGACCTTCGGATATGTTGTCCGGTACTGTAATCGGTTCATTGTCGAGACTATAACTATAGCCGTCGGTATAAGCAGAGCCTGCAAAGGAGAAGCTAACTGTGTGCGAAGGATACCAGCGACTCTGGTCTGGGTGCGAGGAAGAAACCACATTGGGCCCTCCTGGCGCGGGCAAAACAAGATCAATAATGGCCCCGCTACTATTACCGAGAACGTCAGTACCCAAACCATCATTTAAGAGCACACGAGACGCAGGCGTGAAATCTACGAGTGCCTTGCCAATGCTCTTGACTCGGAAGGTGACAGTCGAGATAAGGCCTTGCGAGACATTTAGTCCGGGGTTCGGTATGGCCCCTCGGAAGGTGAGGGTGCCGGCGGAGTTCGAGAACGTTGGCTGGCCGATCCAGAGGTCAATGACAGACTTGCCGCTTGATGGTGAGACAACCTGAATAAGTTCGGGCGGAAAAACGAGATTGGCTTCAATAGCATTGATCGCCCGACCCGCCGTATTGATATAGAGCGAAACTGTGAACGTATCGCCCACGGCATATGAGCCGGTGGAGGGAACAATATAGAGTGAAGCCTCCGGACTCTGAGCATTGCCCATAAGGGGCAGTAAGATTGCCAAAATCCCAAACGTGAGGCCTCTGATTATTACGGGATTCTTTTGGTAATTAATCGCCATATTATATAGCAGAGTAAGCTTAAGAGAGCTACCAAGACGAGTGGGCCTGACGCAAAAGAAGCGTCCCCACGCGGATCGAAAAGGACTGTGCGCTCGTTGCCTGCCAGATCGATGGCCCGCACATATATTATACTGGACAAGCTCTGATCTTCCAAAAGATATGGACTCTCGGCCCGCGCGAAACTGCCACCTTCTCCTTCTTTAATTTCATAATGCTCGACACCAGTGCCCTCGTCTGTCGTGTGCCAAATGAGAGCGAACTTGCCATCGAAGAGATCATCCGATGAGACCAGCCTCGGTTCAAATAAGGCGGGTGGTACGTGATCGGCATACTCATAATGAGTGACACTGCTAGTACCCGACTCACTGATCGTGATTGGAAGTATGGGTAGGGGCGTAGATAGTGTCACTCGAGTGCCCTTACCGTCGTTTCTGATTACTTTGGCAGTTTCTAGAGAAAGATTGCCCTGGCCTGTCAATCTGGGTAAGAAAATAAAACTGCCAATCAAGCCGGGGCCGAGAATGTCTGTCTCCGGATTAATCAGTCCCGAGAAGCCGCCGGGCATGATGCCGGCCATCTCTATCTTACCGCTCCTTGTACTTGGCCCATCGATCCAGAGGCTTACAACAGAATCACTTGTAAGAATGCCTCTTGGGGTGAGCAGGCCTTCTGGATATGAGAGCTCAAGCTCGAGAGCATTGAGCTCATCGACCTCGGGGTCAAGCATGAGATCTACCTTAAACTCCTGACCCACATGGGCGGCAAAATTTGGCGGGACAAAATATAAACGAGCAGCAAAGGAATGTGCTGGCAGAAATAAAAGTAAGATTAATATTATGTACTTCATCCCAGCCAATAATAAGCTAAGATACTAAAGTCTTCGAGAGTAACTTGACCGTCTCCGTTTAATCTATTCTTCTCGGTTGTTATGAAGGTGCCTCCGAGCGGCCTGCCCCACCAGTAAGCGAGGATCGAGAAATCTATGAGATCCACCCGCCTATCCGCATTGAGATCCCCCATAAGAGAGGTGGAGGGTACAGCTCGATCTGAAGCTGTGATCGCAATGCCCGTAAGCTGGGTAATGCTGGCCCGTAGGACACGAAGAGTGTACGCGAGCGGCCTGCTACTTCCGCCCAAATCATCGATCGCGTAAATACTAAAAATGTAAACGCCCGGGGTGATCTCGGAGACAACCACGCTGAAACTACCGTCTTGTCTTGCCCTGGCCGAACCGATAATCACTCCGTCAGCCAGAACAATGACTGTAGCTCCGGGAAAAGCAATGCCCTGAAAAATAACCTGTGTTCCTGTGGGAGCATCTCGTCCGACAGAACCGCTGAAAATTGGCCCGCCCCCGCCACTACCACCTGTTATCTCTCCAGCTTCACTATTGTCAGTGGCAGAATCACAACCTAAATCATCTGAGTAATCAGTCTTCCCGTCACCATCGTTATCTACACCATCAGAACATTCAGGTGAAGGTGTGGGTGGATCTGTCTCGTCATTGTCATTTGCGCTCGAACAACCGGGGTCAAGAGGATAGTCGGTTAGTAAATCTGAATCGTTGTCTAGACTGTCTGAACATTCGAGAATAGCAACAGTAACCGAGACAGAAGAAGTGTCTGCAAAAAGGGTACTGATTCCTCCTCCAATAGCTACAAGTGAGGCAAACAAGGCGATTCTAGACAACTTGCTCACTTGAACTTAGATTTACGCTTTTATTACGAAACAATCTCCTCTTGATTAGGAGTCCGACGACAATCATGAGGATCACACCAACAAATATAATTATGTATCTGCCGTAAATATCTAAAAAGGTTGCCTCTTTAACATTGAAAACGTCTTTGAATTCCCTAACCACTCCCCCTTTTTCGTTGTAAAGTTTGACTAAACCCCAATATTCACCAATCGATAAAGTTGCTATAGAAATAGGGAACTCGACAGCAACACTCTCCACTGCAAACGGCTTAATAGGCTCGATCTTAACTCCCTGAACATAAGCCAGCCTCACGTCACCGTATTTGTTGAAAAGCTCGAACGAGGCTTCTGCGGGACCGGCCGGAACATTGCCTTGATTCTCAATATTTATATCGGCAATCGGATTCTCGGTCTGAAGAATATTTTTAAGATCAATATCGCGAATCGCGTACTTGTATAGTACTCCCTCGCCAACCGTCAAGTCGAATTCGACCCGGGCACCAATAGCGATACTCACGCTACTTTGATCTTCTTTCCTTGCAGGATCTGGCGCGGGTTCGCCAACCGCCCGAACGAAGCCTGTGTAAATCCCAAATTTGGCGTCTTTTGGAACCGTAATTACTACTGTTACCGGGAATTGCTGTACGCCTTTGGGGATAACGAACTCCCCTTCTGGATTGATTTTTATCCAGCTCTTAATGGGTGAGTCGTCCACTTCAACTTTCACTTTGAGATCCCGATCTGGAGTCCCTTGAACAAAATAAACGGTTCGTTCTAGGATAGATCCTTTGATCAAATTATCTTCAACTATTTTGGCAGGCGAAACCCCAAACCCCGCATACACATTTCGAAATCCAACACCAATCACTCCACCTAATAAGAGAGCCAAGGTGAGGATACGCAACTTATATAGCATTACATTATCTTACAGGATAAGGGTACGTGACTCAACCTAAGTGAGTGCTTAGTCTGCCTGCGCAGTGAAGGTATCGGTACCGGTATAGGCGCCGTTGGCTTGACCCGCGTCAATGGCAATGCCCCACGAGATGGCACTTGCCGGGAGTGAGGTTGTAGCCGTAGGTTCACCACTTGCAAGTTCAACAGTAGGTGTAGTGGTGTTGGTCAAGTGTGTGCCAGCTGATGAGTACGTAAATGGACTGGTGCTATATTTTTGTCTTGAAACATCGATCGTACCGGCACCTGTCATGTTGGTGCCACTAAGAGCTACATCGATTGCAATATTGCCTGTGGTGGTAGCCGTTGTTGTTGAGTTAGTCGCACCAGTGTTTGTATTCGCCGAGAGTGTGCCGAAAGAGAGAGTTGCGTCAACAGCTGTAGCCGCCAGAGAATTAATCTCAACATTTTGCGTCGTATTAGAAGCAGTGGTAGTGGCTGTACCATCCGACGTAGTAGCCGCTACCGCCCAGATGCTAGAAGCCCACGTGGGTGAACCGGCAGCGGTCGCTTCAGCAATGAACCACAGTTTAAATCCGCAATCATATTGCACAGATGTGTCACCCCCGCCAGTGCATTGATTGCCCGTTGTGGTGGCCAGACAAAGAGTGTCGGATAAAGCGGCGGGTATACCCGAAGCCGTAGTAGACGACGTTGGATAACAATTATTGTCATTCTCTGCACATGGAGTACCGGCAAGGGCAGAGGTGGAAGCAAGGAACGCCGTGGCTGTGACGAAATTAATAGTATTGCAACCATTCCCGTCAGTGATAGTAAGAGTGGCACTGGCGTAAGCGAACGTGCTTTCTGTAAGTGTAATGGCATTACCGCCGTTAAAGGTGACTGACAGGGAAGGAGTGGCATTCCCCACGGTTACAGAAGTGGTGGCAGTATCGGCTATAACTATGGTAACAAAAGCAAAGAGTCCGGCCAAAGCAATAATGAGTGAAGCAAAACTCTCACGTCTTAATTTATATTGCATATTTAATGATTTATTTACCCATCAATGATAGCACTCCTAAAACATAAGCGTGTAAAAGTTATCAACATCTCTATATCTCAAAAGTATTAGTGCCCGTGTAGCTACCCGTGCGTTTGCCAGACGGCACACCCATGCCCCACAATATTACGTCCGTTACAGGAGTGGTGGTGGCTGAGGGTGCGGGTAGGGTTATATTAAGTGTAGTAGGAGTTGAGGTAAGATCTGTCCCGGATCCCCAGGTGAAAGGATCGGCAAAATACTCTTGTTGTTCAACTAAAATCGTATCGTCTGCCGAGTTCATGGCAGTGCCGGATAATCGCGGATCAATGTCTATATTGCCAGTATTGGTTAGTGTGGTAGTCTGATTTGTTGATTGAGTGTCCGATCCAGGAGCAACCGTGCCATAAGCAATAGTTCCCGGGCTTATAGAGAAAGCTGAAAGCGTATTAACATCTATGTTCTGACTTGTATTAGTAGCCGTACCGGTAAGTGCGCCATCATCTGTGGCCGTAGCAGAAACTGACCAAATGCTGGTCGCCCAATCGCCAGTATCTGTTGGTCGAGCGATATACCATAATTTGAAACCGCAATCATATTCAACTGATGTATCAAGAGCGCCGCAGGTATTCCCCGTGGTAGTGGCTACACATTGACTAACTGCCGTAGTCGAACCAACGCCGATATAACAATTCAAATCATTTTCCGAACAAAGAGTGCCATTATTCGAACTTGAAGCAACATAAGCTTTAGCTGTAACACCAGTAATACTCGTACAGTACTCTGCATCAGTAATCAAAAAACTACTGGTAGCCCATTTATAAGTACTTTCGTTAAGATTAATGGCAGCACCACCGTTAAAAGTCATGCCCGATAAAACGGGCGCAGTAGCTCCCCCCCCATCAAATGTGTGTGTAATATTAGTGGCCGTGCCACTGGGAGTAATTGATTGAATCGAAGTTGTGCCTACAACCCCTTCAATATTGGCCGTTGTAAGAGCTACTGTCATGGTGTCACCAGAAGCGAGATTGGAAGCGGTAAGATACATCAGATAATTTTTGGCTCCACCCACTCGGTACGGAGTGGAGGTAGCAAAAGTGATGCTACCAGTCGCGCCAGAAATAGAAACTGTGCCATCCGGAATTTCATAAGAAACTTCGACCCAGACCTGAGTGATATTCATGGCTCCACTTGGACTTGCATCCGCCGGTAGTGATGTGTACACGCCGGCCTCAAGTGAATTAATATCTGTCCAGGTCCAAGCACTTGCGTCTGACGGATCTGTGGCCCAATCAAATGAATAGTTGACGTAACTTGCAGTAGGAGTGCTGGTAGCAGTGGCCTTGTACGCCGCACCGCCGACTACAACGAGTGGCCGTATGCCTCCGGTCACGTTATTTTGCGACGCCCTAACTGTCACTTTGACATTGGTGATTACTTCAGTACGTCCTGTTGGATTGGGTAAATTATAGCTATCTGTTGCGTTAGCTTCAGAGGCGGCCTCAAGAAGAAAGACGCGCGTGGTGCTCTCATCACTCGTATCTTCATCCACGCAATCCCAGTTAGCGGCACAGCCACTCACAGTAAATTGAGCGAAGGTGCCAGCGGCATTCGGACGTGGGAATGCTCCCTTGGTGCTCGTGGCTATTGCGTCAGCACTGTCTTTGACTCCATTTGAATTGAGATCAACATATAATTTGGCCGAGGTAAGATCGGCTGTAGAAACACCGGTAATGGACGATAAACTGAAAGTTGTGGTATTCACAAGGATCTCTTCGCCTGTGCCAGTTAACTTAAATCTATGGTGTGTGGTAGTTGTGGGGGTAAGTGTGTCCCACTGGTCAGAGACTTGCCCCGACCCATGATTTGCAAGTACTAGCGTGCCGTTTATAGCCACAGTTTGACTTGTGGTAGTAGCATCAAGTGTGATATCACTAGCACCTTCATGGAAAATACCCAACACCCCAGCAGTCGCAGAGGTGGCGGTCAGAAAACTTGTAAACGAGAGGCCCGAAATCGTGAGTGTGTCACCAGTGTCAAAGTCATCTACCACATCTACAACCAACACAGAACCTCCACCTTCAAACGTGACATCTGCGCTTGTAACTTCAGAACTTGAAGCTGTGCCGCCGAAAATTGCTTTAGTATCGCTAGTATCCCAGAGCATGTTAATACTCGAGGTGGCAATGGCCACGCGCAAGTCATTTTCGTCACTAATAATTCTCCCGCCCACATCAGTAACAGTGATAATTGGAGTGGAACTAGCCGTGCTACCAAAATCATACGACTTGTTGTGTGATTGGGAGATGGTTGGCTTCACATAAGTGGCAATCTCTGGAATGACAGAATAAGTTGAAAGTAGGTGCCCCGTTCGTTGGACTAATCTAAAACAATAAGAATTAGTAGCCGTTTCGCCATCGTTATCTATTAATGAGAAGTCCCAAATCGTGTCTTCGCCGGGAATAGCATCTGTTGTCGTAGTAGCCCCGTTCACTTCTTCATAACCTTGATAACGTTTAGTGTGACCGGAATGGGATGGATCAGAGCCATTGATTGACGCGGTATCTCCATCGAACACGCTTGTATTATTATAAAAAGCGATATTAGTTGTGGGCGTGACAGTGGCGTAGCTCTCACCGGAGAAACTCGTGTCGCAAACGCCAGAACGAGTGGCAAATTGCAAGACAACTTCATGTTCTGGCGTGGTTGAGGTTGCGCTCGCGGTATGGAGAAGTGGTCGCAAGCGGAATTGTGATCCGGGCGAGGTCGTAGTAGCCGGTTTATCTTGAGCAGAGGCAAGTGCCGTGCCTGCCGTTGTGTTATCTGCGTTTTCAAAGAAACGGTAAGCCGATTGAGTGAAAGTGGGGTAAGTGAAGAAGCGCGATGGCTCCATGTCTATGCGGAAGCCAACTGGGGCGGCAATAACAGCTCCGGCCCAAATCTGCGCATCGGCAACCCAGGTAGCACTACCATCAATTATGTGAGACTCTGTTATGTCATCTGAGGCAGAAGTTGAATCTTGGTAAGTAAGTAACTGCATGGCCTCTTGCTCATAAGACGAATCTAGAATAGGCAGAGCGGTGTCATCTCCGGCTGTGGAGGCCGATGACCAATCATTTCCGGTCCATTGCTTGCGTGAGACGGTAGCGGCATTTCCATACGCAAGGTACCCCTTGCCTGAAGTAGACGCATTTAGAAAGGCCACGTCGAAGGTCATGTTGAGAATGTTCTCATTGGCTGCGTCATGCTCGCTATGCACTGTCCAAGCCGATCCATCCCAGAAGGCCGTGTTAATATCGTTCCCCGCATCATAAACTCCCAACATCATTGTATTAGTAGCACTATAAGGATTAGCCGCCAAACGTATCCACTCACCTGCTCCACCCATGGTCGAAATAGAGATTGTACTTGAGGCAGTAAAGCTATTGCCATTCCATCGCTTGTAGTAAATACTGGTTGTATCAATAGCATTACTCCATGCAAAAATAGCCGCACCAGACATACTTTCGTATGCAACATCAACTTCTTTTTTCCCAACCGAAGGTCCGTTATAATCCCACATTGACGTTATCCCTAAATTGTTCCAATTTGAACCATCCCACTCCATACCATATAATTCATTAATTCCACTGATTATCATCGCTATTTTTGTACTGGTACTAAAACGCTGACTGACTAGCTCTACGACATATGTTCTTCCGGAAAATGGGGTATTAATGCTACTAGTGGCTGTCCACGTAGAACCGTTCCAAATACTATAAACTGGATCAGATAAATCACTTGCAGTCACAAGAATTGCCCGGTCTGTACCATTTTCGTATTCAAGATCAAAGTTTCTGTAGATACTGTTGAAGGTATTCTCAATAGTAGTTGTGGCCGACCAAGATGTCCCATTCCATACTTGTGCAGCAATGTATGATCCACCAGCCACGTTAGGAGTGTTGGTTACTGCTATGCATTCTTCTTTGAATCTTGCACACTTAACCACAATCTGTCTGACATCAACCGAAGTGGTAGACATTGGGATTTCACTGCCCCAGGCGGCCCCACTCCAGACTCTGTAGAACGGCGTACGATCAGTGGCCAACTTTGAATAAACCATTAGCATCTTGGGCACGGCCGCGCTTACATCAGAGCTATTGGCTTCAAAAAGGGTAAATGTGACAATGGAAAAAATCCAGAAGAATGCGATTAATATCTGCGAACGATTCTTCATTTGACACGAATACTAAACGCGCACTCGGCCGTGCGAGCCTCGCCTAGTAAACTAGCCGTATCATACATAAGCACTACTCCTGTTTGGCCAAATTGTTCTTGATTGCTCGTGTTGACAGAGAAATTGAATGTGCGACTTCTATTTGCCGTACTTGTGGCTAATATCTCGAAATATGTTTCGCTCATATCTGTTATTTGCCAACCATTCGGCAGATCGCCGAATCGGACGCGGAAAGCAGAAGTTTGGTCTGAAGGGAGGCTCGCGTGGAATTCTAGATTCCCGCTCACTCCTTGCTCGACATCTTGAACCAGAGGCGACACTTCACAACGCACCGAGGGGTCAGTGCCTTGATAAACATCTTTTAATTTGTCTTCATTATCGAGAGTGATGAAATCTGCTGATCTAAAAACTGGCCGCACTTTTGGCTCGCTTGGCCTCTCGTGTTCTGGAAGAGGCATTGTATAGCGCACTTCGGCCCAAACAGAATCAAGATAAACATCAAAATCGTTGGTTGAACCGTCAATGGCCTGAATACTAATCTGCATGTTGGCAATATCTGTCACTGTTATTGAAGGAATGATGAATAGTGCACCACTTTCGTCATTTTTATTAAGATAACCGACGGAGATCCAGGTCTCGCCGTCGAGGGTATACAGAATTTCAGCAATATTTTCATTTTCACTTATTGGGGCCACTTCACCAGTGACAATTATTTCTTCCGTGGTTGTAGTTGTGGTGGCAGTGGTACTAGATGCAATAGTTGTAGTCGAATCACCCAATACTTCTGGAATTTCGGTCTCTGGAATTACTTCGGGAATTTCTTGAAGAATCTCTTCGGGTACATCAATAACTTCCGGAGTACTCGTAGTTACTTCTGGCTCTAGCTCAATTTCTTGAGCAAAAGCTTGACTCGTTCCCCACAGCAACCAAGACACTGGATCAGGCACGGGTTCGGGTGTTGGTTCAACTATTTCCTCTTCAACTATCTCCTTTTCTATAATTTCTTCTTCTACAATTTCTTTTTCTACAACCTCCTCTTCAGCAGTTTCAGTGACCTCAGTAATTTCGATAACTTCAATTACGTCACCCAACACTTCTCCTGCTTCAGGGTCGGCTAAGTCCCGCTCTGCGGGATCGCCCGACGCCGGCGTATCGGCGTTTAGGGTACTTGTGGCCGTAAACTCCGGATCAAGTGTGCCAATTTCTGTAACAGCCTCAGTGTTAACTTCGACTTGAATAGGACGATTTTTGTAAGTGAAAGCGAGACCAACGCTAACATCAGTGGGGATTGCTTTCTCTGGTAGCGAACCCTCGAATGAGCCGCAGTAAATCCGGCCGGCTATGCTTTTCAAAACAGCCGAATTTTCTTCTGTAAATTCTTCTTGATCAGGGTTATCTCCTGTATCGCGACCCTCGGCCGCAAGATTGGGATTCTGCCAATCACCCAAACATGAGCCGGGATAGAAATAGGCTACGTCTGCATCCGCCACAAATGATTGGTACCCCAAAACAAGCAAAGCAACAAGAAAGATAGAAAGTGCGCTGGTAGCTGGTGCACCCAAACGTCTCAATAAGCGTATTATTTTTTCAATCGGCTCCTCGCGCTTAAGCCGAACTATCTTTTTTTTAGGGTCAAAAAATATGTCTCGCATGTGCAAACAAAGGTGATGTGCCAAAATAAGACAGAATCCCCTTTGTACTAATAAGTATACGAGAAAAGCCAGAGCTCTGCACTCGCCTTTTCCACAGATTTTCGTTAATTATGTCTAAAGCCCTTGCGAACGATTAGTGCGGGCTCTCCTAACCAGATCGTCTCGCAGTTGTTCTGCTACTTGATGAGTGAGGCCCGGCAACCTACCTTCGGCACCCATACCGTAAGCGCCATAACGGCCAGCCACCACCGCACTCGCGCCAGCTGTCTGAATCTGCAAATCAGACAGACCCAATAATCTAGCTAGTATACCTCTGTGTATGTCAACATTTTGAATGCGTTCGTAGGGAATAGTCACATAACGCTTATAGATCACGCCGGACTCCTTCCGGAAACCGTCTTCAGTAAGTTCGTATTTATAATATCTATAAGTAAGCCTAGCCCAGACGTAGCAGAGTAATACAAAGACAATAATTCCGAGGTAGAAGAACCAGCTCTCCGGCATGCCAACTTGATCAACTCCCGCACGCACACCAAGTCGAGCAATCAGAAGAACTCGCGCGCCAATATAAAGACCAATGAAAATAAAAGGGATAGCCCAACGCAAAAGATAACTAATAAAGAATAGCCAGACAGCCTTCGGATCAAGTTGTTTCATATTCATAGATTTGAATTATATACTAATTGTGATGCGCGCGCCTGGGGTCGAACCAGGGACCTTTCGAGTATCAGTCGAATGCTCTACCAGCTGAGCTACGCGCGCATTGCGAATACCTGGAGCAATGCGCGAGCCGGAGGAGCTTGGCTCCGGACAAATAGCACCTAAGCGCTATTTGTCGGGTCGCGTAAATTTTCAGCAGAAAATTATGCGTGACCGCATTGTCCAGTAACCACTACCCTATCAAAAAATCACATTACTTTCAAATTACCTCGGGCCGGACGATCTCTCGTCCGGCCCCTTACTTACTCGCTCCTCTCTCCGAGTGCCTCCGCCCGATCGTTTGCATACCACCGGCGATAGGTCTTGGCTGAATGCATACGGTCGGGATCTGGAGCAGCCCGGAGAGCTCGCCTAGCTTTGCGAATCTCGCCCACGAGAGCATTAACACAGCGCTTCAAGTAACTACCTCCGGTTAGAGCATCACTCGGATCGACCTTATGGACTTCCCCGCACTCAGAACAGTGAACCTCGACAAGCTTCATGGGTCCACCTCCAGATTCAAACTAGCACCCTCTCTATGAAAACGCAAATACACCCTTTTGGAATTTTTCCATTGGGTTTAGCTAACTGCAAATTATCCCCCACTTCGCCAAGTAAATAATTTGGCTTCGCGGGGCATGCTTTCTCTTGTTCCGGATCCCGCTGTCGCGCGAGATCACCGCGAGTCTCAAGTCGAAGCTCCGAGACCAACACTTATTCACTCTATTTTTTAAAACAGAATGATCGCCGATTCCCACTTTTGTGTTTGAGGCAAAAATAGGCTGTTCACTTGAATAATTCCACGAGCAGCTTCCGCTACCCGTGCCTTGTTCAGGTTTCTCTGTATGTCGCCATACAGTCTGGACTATATCATCATCCGATCATGGTGATCGGGGATCGGCGTGTAGTCTCTGAGGGGTTACTCCTCTTTTTAGAGGTTGAACTTCCCTGCTGATTGACTGCACTCGAGACATTTTCACTCATAACTATATTTTATCATGAGTAGTCCGAGATTCTCAGTTATTCCAGCATATAGCCAACTTTTTCGTAAGGGATTACTCCCGAACGGTCGCAACAACTTTCATTTAACGACTTTACCCCTGTCACCGAGCTTACCTTAGTCCACCTTGCGGCAGGTTTTGGGTACTCCCGGCTCCCTTGGCTTGACGGGCAGTGAGTACAAGACTTGAGAACGTATTCACCGCAGTATGGCTGACCTGCGATTACTAGCAATTCCAACTTCAAGAGGTCGAGTTGCAGACCTCTATCCGAACTGGGGCCGCTTTTTTCGGATTTGCTCCGGCTTTCACCTTTGCGCCCGTTTGTTGCGGCCATTGTATCATGTGTGTAGCCCAGGGTATCAGAGGGTCATGCTGACTTGGCGTCATCCTCGCTTCCTTCCCGCAGAGCGGGATAGTCTCGTCTGACACTTGTAACAGACGATGAGGGTTGCGTTCGTTACCCCACTTAAGGGAACAATTCAAACCACGAACTGAC
>JBBTXQ010000038.1:0-6276 GCA_038062165.1 Patescibacteria group bacterium | reverse complement strand
AATGAAGACAAGAGGTATAACAGACAAAAAGTAACGCGGGTTGCGCATAACAGATTCGATAAATAATAGGGGGACAATGTTGAAGAAGAGATGCCCCGACACAAGTAAACCCAGCTTCTTATCTTCTTTAATTAGTTTCCATAAGCCATATAAAATTAAAACAACCAAAACAGCTTCTATCAAAAGTAAAAAGGGAATGTGATCAAGAGGGTAAGTAATAAGACGCAAAGGGTATTTGAGACTAAACATTTGAATATGCAATTCCCCGCCATAATACAAGCTATAAGGACTGGCGACAGTTGATCCGCCGCTTAAATAGTTCGCTACTAATTGCAAGATTCCAAGAGGCAAACCTGCTAAAGCGAAGTAAATAAAACCTTTATATCTTTTTAAAATTAATAGAGCAGGCACAAAGAGAAGTAAGGCGAACACATTTTGGGTTCTAGTTATTACAAAGAACGAAAGCAGGAATCCCGTAAGGACATAAACCCACAATTTTCTTTCTCTAATAACTATATACAGGAGCAGAGCGAGTGACGCGTATCCAAGCACGGCGGAGAGTGGATCGGACAATACGTTTAGAAAATTTAATTGCGTGAAGCGACTAATCCTAAACTCTTCGAGAGTGGCACTGCCGGAACCAAATAGCTCGAAAAGATAATAAAAAATATACGGGTATATTAAAAATATAGCAGATGTGACATGCGCCAATTTTTTGCTCTTTAATATATGCCAAGCCAGTAACCAAACTAAAATAGTTGCCATTACATATAGCCCGACCCCGTTAACCCAGGCCATGAGTTTAGAGATCTCTATGAAAGAGGCATCGTGACCTGCAATTTTCAAAATTGGAGCTAGAAAAATAAAGAATCCGATAAAGTGCGGTTCGTAATTAAAGTCTCCATTCAGTATTTGATTCGTGATTCGATAATAACTCACACCATCTCCACCGTCTTCGAAAACCCCATTCGTCACATTTGTAAAAGGGATATTCTCAAAAGCCAACTGAACAGAAAGTACGCGAATCACTATGAGCAAAACAATTCCCCACGTCCAAGGTGAAGACAAAATTTTTCTTAGAATTCCACCCTTGTCAGGACTCATGAGCATTCAAAGATATTACCACAATTATCTAGAAATTTAATGCGTGTTCAAACGTGATTGCATAGAACAGGCGCAATTTGACTTTTAAGGCCTAATGTGATATGCTAGATTCGGAGTCGCTCCCCTAAATTCACCCCGGAAAAAGAAAGGCTGGCAAGAGGCCATGAGCGAACAGCGAGTTGTGTTCTTTCACACCCTTGGGGACACACACTTGGAGCGGGCTGAAGACGCTCTGGTGTTCGTCCCCCCTTCCCTGGTTGGTGTCCTTGATGGCTCTCACCCAATCATCGACAACAGCGAGCGTGAACCACAGAGCCCAACGCAACGGCTTGTGTCGATCGGGGTAGCCACTTGTCAGATGGCTGATCCTTCAACAGATCTGCGGAGCCTGGTCGCCCAAATTAATCGACGGATACGGGAAACCATGGGAAACGGCGGTTCTGAAGACCAAGCCGTGTTTCCGAGTGCAGCGTTCGCGCTTGGCAGACTTACCGCGGAGGGTGGTCTGGAAATTCTCCAAGGCGGAGACAGTCTTGTCGCGGTGGAATTCTCCGACGGGTCGTGCTTGGCTACGCCCAATACTGTCTTCAAGCACACGGAAGAGTGCCAGGAGGCGGTGAGAGGTCTCGAGCCCGGAAGTAGAGAGTGGCACGACGTGAGAGCGAGGGTTGGTCCTGCAATTCAGAGACGAATCAATAAGCCTGGCGGGTGGCCTATGCTCAACGGAGACGATGCGGTCGAGCACTATTGGCTACATCGAGTGTTTGGACGAGGAGTAGTTCGCCGCGCGCTCTTCTTCACTGATGGACTCTTGCCACTATCGGCCCTCAAGGCCCTGGAGCGTGAGTCTAACGTGAAGAAGCTCTTCAAGGCCTACGACGATCGTGGTTTTGAGGGGATCTATGAGTCCACGAAACGCCACGCTCTAGCCGAATCAAAGAGCTCGAGCAACAAGCGCACGCCATACGTCGGCGAAGCGACGGCAATAGCCTTGAATCTGAATTAGCAAGCCGTGGCCGTTCCCTTGGGAGCGCGCCACGGTTCTTTTTTACCAAGAGACATTAAATTGTGATATGATTCAAAAATGAAAACAAACTGGGTTCTTTTATCTGTGATAGCGCTTTCTAGCTTTTCTATAATGTCATTCCTTATAACATCGCTCACGAGAAAGGGCTACCCTGTTTCGTTTGTTTTGCTTGGAATTGGGATTATCTTGACCATATCCTATTCTGTCCAAACATTCGTGATCGAGAAATATAAACCCGAATTAACAGTTGGGATAACCCTGTTGATACTGCTCATCGGCATGCTTAGCGCCGTAGGTAACTTTACGTCATATCAAGCCGCCAATAGTGCTCCTAACCCTGGTTTGGCAATCGCTATCAGTGGGATGTCGGCTGGAGTTGTTGCTTTGTTGGCTTTCTTTTTCCTTAAGACAGGCATAACAACTATGCAGGTCATCGGGTTGGTTCTCGCCTTGGTGTCTGTATTTTTTATTACTGCGGGACGAAAAATTACTCCTACTGATAAAGTTCCGACAAGCATAATCGGTCAGGACAATTCAACCTGATCCTCCTCATCTTCATGCTTGCTTAATTTTACCTTAACGGTAAGATATGGAAGCTAATGATGAAAAGGACTTACAAAATATTGAATTATGTTGTGGCTACGGCCATACTTGCTTTTCTCTTAAACTATTTAATCTCTAATTGGCAAAAGATAAGCCAGCACGAATTTGATCTTAACGTTTCTTATCTTGTTCTATCTGTTTTTGCTTATTCTCTGGTTTTGATTCTCTTGAGTCTCGTGTGGCGTAAAGTTATTGGAACTATTGATGGAGAGCACAAAATAAGCAAAATCGTGGCGGCCAAAATATATATGCTCTCAGAGTTTGGCAAGTATATGCCGGGTAAAGTTTGGACAATACTCGGCAGGATATATCTTGGCAATCAATCGGGAATTTCAAAAAAAACATTATTAGTGGCGAGCTCTATCGACGCACTGCTATCTCCCATTGCTACTGTTCTAATTGGGGTCTTGGCATTATTTATATCTCTATCTATATCTCTTGACCAAGGCAATTCTTCACTTTATATTCTTAGCGTAATAGTTCTTATTGCTGGAGCACTGCTATTACATCCCAGGATTATGTATCCCTGTTTCAATTTCGTTCTAAGAAAAGTGGGTAGGGCCGAGATCGAAAAAGGGTCCCAACTAAGCTATAAACAGATAGCCAGGTTATTTTTTTTCTATACCCTTATCGCTCTTGGCGGGGGTTTGTGCTTTGTACTCTTCGTTGCCTCTTTAAGCCCAACGACAATATCAAGCCTACCCGCTCTAATAGCGGCCTTCAGTCTCTCTAGGGCTCTTGGAATAGCAGCGCCATTTGCACCAAGTGGTTTGGGGGTAAGAGAAGGGGTCATGAGTGTTATTCTGGGCTTCGGCACTTTTGCCTCGATTTCTGTTTTTATTTCATTTTCGGCGAGACTCTGGTCAACGGCGGCCGAAGTTTTGGCCCTTGGGATAACTTATTTGGCTAATCTAGTGTTCTATCGTGTTACAAGTGTTAATATTAATTAATCACAATGAAAAGCACTACCGAAACAAAAATATTAGTGACAGGCGGAGCGGGGTTCATTGGTTCTCACTTAACCAAGACGCTAGTAGAGAAAGGATATTCTGTGAGAGTCTTAGACAATCTTGCGCGAAACATAAATCATGTTGAAGATTTGCTGAAAGATAAAAAAATAGAGTTTATCAAAGGTGACATTCGAGAACAGATGCATGTTAGGGAAGCCATGAAGGGTGTTGACTATGTTTTCCATGAAGCGGCGGTTTGCATTAATAGGTGCAAGACATTTCCGAAAGAGGCCATGGAAGTCAATCTTGGGGGTTCATATAATGTTTTTGGCGCGGCAATCCACGAGGGAGTGAAAAAGGTGATCTACGCTTCTACCTCAAGCGTATATGGTGAACCTGATTACTTGCCAATGGACGAGAAGCATCCCACCAACGCACGAGAACCATACGGGACGACTAAATTATGCGCGGATAAGTATATGGAGTTCTTGTCCGATAAGTATGGGCTGAAATATATTGCTCTAAGATACTTCAATGTCTACGGCACATACCAGAGTACTGACGCTTACTATACATCTGTTATTAATGTCTTTATAAAAAGAGTTTTGGGAGGTTTACCGCCGACCATAAACGGCAAGGGCACACAGACTCTTGATTTTACCCACGTTTCCGATGTAGTAGATGCAAATATTGCCGCACTGGAAAGTAATGTGGAAAATGAAATATTCAACGTTGGTTATGGAGAAGAACATTCGTTGAAAGAATTGGCGGAAATAATCCTAAATTTTGTGGGTTCTGATTTGAAACCCGAATTTATTGACAGGGTTGTCCCCGTCTCCAAAAGAAGATGTGACAACACAAAATTAAATAAACTGCTGGGAGTCAAACCTAAAGTTAATTTGAAAGATGGTCTAGAGGAACTAGTTGAGCATGTTAGGAAACACCCGGAACTATACTAGAAATGAACATCGAGCAATTACAGAAGCTTCTCCAAGAACTAGGATCCCATCTCGACAAACTACAGAAAGAAAAATGGAATCGTTCGTTGCCCTTT
This sequence comes from Patescibacteria group bacterium, assembly GCA_038062165.1. GTDB lineage: Bacteria > Patescibacteriota > Minisyncoccia > Phycocordibacterales > DATDSR01 > DATDSR01. The sequence continues at coordinate 1,538 of JBBTXQ010000038.1, read as the reverse complement.
GATGAAGAGCTCTTTGACAGATGGGAAAGAGCTAAGTCTCTTGGTTTTGGTGAAAAAACAAGTATTTATCAAAACTCTCTTGTATACGGCGATGTTGTGGTTGGGAGGGATACTTGGATAGGGCCCTTTACCCTACTTGATGGAAGCGGGGGTCTCGAGATTGGTGACAATTGCAGTATAAGTTCTGGTGTGCAGATTTATACGCATGATACTGTGGCTAAGCGAGTCTCTGACGGTAAAGCGCCAATAATTAGAGAGCAAACAAAAATTGGAAGCTCGTGTTATATTGGGCCGATGGCAATTATTGCTAAGGGCGTTACGATTGGCAATAACTCTATTGTTGGAACACTCTCATATGTGAACAAAGATATCCCCTCTTACTCAATTGCCGTCGGCACGCCAGCTAAAGTTATCGGCAAAGTTGAGATAGATGAAAATGGAGAAGTGAAATACAATTATTTTAACAAAGAGACTCCAAATGAATGAGAAGATCAAACTAATGCAGCCAAATGTCGGAGAGGAAGAACTCAAACTAGTAGAGCAAGTAATAAAATCTGGCAATCTTGTTGAAGGCAAGATGGTAGAAGAATTCGAGAAGACAGTTTGTGAATTTACGGGAGCAAAATACGCGATAGCTTGCACCTCTGCGACTACAGGGCTCGAGCTTGCTCTTAGAGCGCTTAATGTCGGACAAGGCGATGAAGTAATTATCCCTGACTTTACTCACCCTGCTACGGCTCTGGTCGTTCAAACAGTCGGAGCTAAGCCAATCTTAGTTGACGTTGATCTTGAATCTTATAATACAGACGCTCTTTATATTAAGAAGGCTATTACAAAAAATACTAAGGCAATTATTCCTGTTTCAATTTTCGGTAATCCTCTTGATATGGACTCTATTACGGAGATTGGCAAAGAGAACAATATCCCTGTTATTGAAGATGCCGCTTGTAGTTTGGGTTCGGAGTACAAAAATAAGAAAGTGGGGAATTTGGCTGATATGACAGTTTTTAGTTTCCATCCGAGAAAAATATTCTCAACCGGTGACGGTGGTTTAATCACAACCAACAATAAAGATTACTTCGAACTAATGATCTCGATCAAAAGATTTGGTGCGGGCGAAGTAGACGGCAAAAGTACTTTCGTCCGATGGGGCACAAATTACAGAATGAGTGACATATTGGGGGCAGTGGCATTAGGCCAAGTTAGAAAGATAGGCCAGATTGTTGAAGATAGAATCCAAAAGGCTTTAATTTACAACAGACTACTCGCGGAAGTTGAAGGAACTACAATACCGAGAATTGAAAACTTTTCTAAAAGTAACTATCAAACGTATGCTGTTTTTATAAAAAATAGCAAAAGAGACGCTGTGATGCGAGAGATGCGAGGTAAAAATATCGAAGTTCAAATTGGAACTTACGCTTTACATTTGTTACCAGTATTTAAGAAAGTTGCTAAATCAGGTGATTTGAGAAATTCACTTTCGTTATCTCAAAATTTACTGGCCTTACCACTTCATGCCGGACTTACAGAGGAACAGC
>JBBTXQ010000037.1:0-10312 GCA_038062165.1 Patescibacteria group bacterium | reverse complement strand
GTATCCCACCATCCGCTTTCTTGTTGTTTAACAAGAAATGCTTTATTGTTTAATATTGGTACAGATAATACAGCAGTGATGGGCAAATTTTCAGGAACAAATTTAGTCTCTTTGAATATTGATGAATATGCTATTTTCTTACACGTGTAATTATAGAGTGGATGATTTAGCATAAACATAATTGTACATATATTATAGAATAAATCAAGGTAGCTAGTGAATTTAGTTGCATGAAAATTAGAAGGTTACTAATAACACTGGCAATACACAGTGCATGTATTTTAATTATCAACATTCCTGTATAATGTAGACATATCCGAAAGGTATGTTAAACATGTTTTCATACCCCAATCCTAAAATAATAATTAAATACGCCAGAGCTCTTGATCCAATATTTATTGAATATTGTAAATCATATAAACACGGAGGGTGGGACAAGTGGGTTTCTCCGTCGCACGAAGAGGTTACTCAACGAACAGAGAGTTACAAAAAAGAATGGGTTATTTGGCAAGAGCAGGTCATTGGTGGTATTCAAGAAATTCTTGGTTTAAATTTTATTGGATATTTTCTCTTAGTACTGATTTTCGCCTCCCTTTAATAAACTTAATATATTGGGATAGGGTACATAGATTAATTTTTTTTCTAAGCTTATTTACGTTTTCTTCATCTCTTATTGGGAAGAAAAGTATCTTATTGCCAACTCGATTAAATTGGGTCCCGTAAATTTGTCTCTTTTTTGAAATCACCAGCATTTTATCAACGATATACGCTCTATCCTGTGGTAGTAGCTCATTGTCCTTAAATCCCTTAATAGACTCATAGATTTCTCTCATTTTCGAGACGGGTACATGCAACAGTAATACTACTGAAGCCTTGTATATCTCACCTTCACTAATACTCTCGTTATGCTTAGGAAATCCGTACTGCTTAACTATTTTCGAAAAATTTCTATAAATTATTCTACTTCGATTTGTTAACTCATCCGGAGTTATGAGCCCTCTTCCAAACATCTTGAGATTGTTTTGGTCATGCTTGTGAAGACTAAGAATTTTATTTTTTTTCATTTTATTGGTATTACGAATCAGGGGTGCACTTCTGCACCCCCTGTGAACGATTATTTAGATGGTGTCACTATCTCCACTTCCCTGAAAGAATGTATCGTTCTCGTCCAAGGCTTCCGGATCTGTGACATCGCACCGCATCGTTGCGGCTGTGCGAGAAACCAGGTAGGTAACCGGCATTTGCTCCTTCCTCCGTTCCCGGTCTTCTACGTTTGTACGTGCGTTCTTCACCTTATCACCTCCTTCCTCAACCATGGGAAGCCTCTACACCACCACTCAAAGACCTGACTAGGCTCCCGGATATATCATAACCCACCTTTAGCTCAGAAGGCAACCACTGACCCTGTGGATTGACCTCGAAGAAAACGTATCCTTCACTCTCAGCGAAGGCGAAGTCTAAGCACCCAAATCGTAGGCCGAGCCCAGCGACAATATTTACACACAAATCACTGATCTCTCCTGGCAACTTGTGCGCGGTGTAGTTTCGCGCACCTGCATAGTTTCGCCAGTCGAGATTAACCGGATCCTCACACCCCATTAGCTCAATCTTTGAGGCAAAAACTTCTTTATCTACGACAGTTACCCTGACGTCAAAGTCCTTGATGATAGCTTCTTGAAAAATGACAGGGCAATTGCGTACCATGTCAATATTCTCAAGAATCAGTTTTGGCCTGACGATTTGCGTGAAGATAATCCTGTTCTTCCGAGAAGCCAAATTAGTCTTTCGCGCCAGTGGAATGAAGGCCGTTCCTGCCGGCTTCATTGTCAGCGCGCGATTTCCTAAGGTCTCAAGAAATTTTCTAAACTCCTCGGGAGAATTTGTTATACACGTCGCCGGTATTCTTGCTCCTAGTTCCTTAGCCAATTTGAGTTGAACAGGTTTACGGCAGGCAAGTCGAGCATTTTCTGGATGAGATATCCAGTTGACTTGGGGTAAGAAATCACAGAGTGACCTTATTGCCACCTCGCTCTCAAGTCTTATGTATTCATCAATTCTTGAATTCTCTTTTGGTCCCTTTTGCCCTCTAGGCCTTCGCCAGTAGATTCCCGAGATCTGGCTTGCGCTTAGCCTCTTGCCGTTTATCCCAATCAGCAACTCTTTACCGCTACCTCCGGCGTAGGTGAAAGTGATGTCGCTGTTTTTAGGATATTCGCTTATATCCCACAGTATCGCTTCCTTCCCTAATGTTTGCGCCCTTTTCATCACTCTGGTCGCGTGTTTATCATCAGGGTATGAAACCACCACGATCTTCGCCATTTTAGGTCTCCTTTCAACGAGCCTCTAGTAGCTAGTTTAGCAGAATATAAAAATAAGTAAATCATCCGTACAGTTAACCATATGGGGTGACATTCTGGCAGAATTGGGGTAACAAAGGTTAACCATTGCAGAGTTAACTATGTAAATCATTGATTGACTCATTTATAGAACAAATGGTACGCATGCGCAATACTTCAATCGGTCAGCAACAATGTAGGTAATACACATCCACGGCAGATAATTGTCAAAAATCTTTGATATAATGAGGGAATGCCGAAAGAGCATTTAAAATGTTTTTTTGTTCTTATCCTAAAATAATAATTAAATACGCCAGAGCCCTTGATCCAATATTTATTGAGTATTGTAAATCATATAAACACGGGGGATGGGACAAGTGGGTTTCTCCGTCGCACGAAGAGGTTATTCAAAGAACAGAGAACTACAATAAAGAATGGGCTATTTGGCAAGAGCAGATCGTTGGTGATATTCAAAAAGTTCTTGGTTTAAATTTTAAAAGAACAATAATTGATGTACACATTGTTTCCGGTAACCCACGAAATTTTAGTAACCCAATAATAATTAAAAGTGGATATCCGGTTGATGAGTTTATTGATGTGCTAAGTCATGAATTAATTCATGTACTTTTGCAGGATAACAACAATATCGCTAGTTGGGAATGTGTAGATTTTGTTAAATCACTTTACCCAAACGAAACCAAGCTCACACAGGATCATCTCATTGTCCATGCTACCTTAAAATGTATCTATCTTGACACACTAGAACAACAAGATCGATTTAAAAAAAACTTGAAGCGCTCTTCGCAGGCCAGCATGAACGATTATTATGTGGCATGGGAAATAATTAACCAACTAGATCACAAACAATTTATCAGTGATTACAAAAAGTGGTACAGGAAAGCAGGTGATAAAAAGTAGAAAGAAGAAGGGACTCTATGTGTCAGAGTCCCTTTGATAGTATGTCTTGTTGGCCCTATCTAGCCATTTACGGGCGGTGAATCAGCGTCCGAGTCCTCGCCATAGTCGTCGTGCTCGGGGCCCGTGTCGTCGTCGGGCGTTTGACCGTTCTGCGCCATCTTGTTTTCACCTCCTTTTTTTGTACGATACCTCACATGAATTGGTCATGTAAGGCTAACCAAGCGGTAAATCGTCGTCACTTTCGCTACGATGACGATCCGGATCCGGACAACCTCTAATAGTGAGCTCTTTTGCGTCGCATTTGGTTAGTGAATCCGTGATGCAGGAATTATCCGGCACGAGCTCCTCCTTTCTTTTTGAGACCTATTTGGATTTCCTAGTCTGTTTGTATCTTAGATTTTAGTACAATGTTGTCAACCTATAACAGTAAGTCACATGAGGAGCGCCCATAGGCTCGGAATATGTTAATCACTCCTAACGTTAAGTATAGGGATATTGCTTGATATTTGACTTTGCTGTTGTTAGAATATAACAGCATGGGTAGGCATTTCACAAATTTAGTTGGCAATTGTTGCTATTTAATAACTATAAATAGGGTATGAACGAAGTACTTATAAGAAATTTAACGGAATTTGGGCTATCGGACAAGGAAGCTCGAATATACCTAGCTCTACTAGAATTGGAGATAGCGACTGCGTTTGATACAGCTAAACACGCTGGAATAAACCGTAGTTCTACTTATGTAGTACTAGAGTCGCTAAAAAAGAAGGGACTCGTGTGGTTAACTAGCCCCTGGTACACCGACCCCTAGCCCGGGTTGCCGTCGTGGCAACAACTGCCCGAGTCGCAACTGGGTTCCGGAGCGCAGTCGCTACTGTTAACCCCGAATTCGTGCGCCCAGGCGTCGGCGATATCGGACGCGAACAGTGCACGAGCCCCCGCCAGAGTGTTGTGTGCACTCTCCTTGCGAGACGAATTATCAGTGACCGTGAGCTTGGGCGTCGGCACGTGGTCGATGAAGTGCCCGAAATGCTCCTGGCAGTACTGTCGGTACTCCCTGGTGAAGATCAGAAAGGCGTGCCAACCGATGTCGATTCTCGCTGTCGGCCTAAGCGCTCCGCTCCAGGCTCCGCACAGAACCAAGAAGCGGAGTGTATCCTGGAAGATTGCTTTCGCCTCGTTGTTGCTGACACCGTTGTCATGTGCGATACGGTGAACGATCTCCGGGTTAGTGTAAGTGAGCGCTTTGTGAGATCGTTCGCTTCGAGTCTGCACTGCCAATCCATGGTTCATTTCTGAGATCTCCTATTGTCTAGGCGGCCGGATTTCCAGCCTCCATTGGGGATTATATACCAAAAGTATTTTTGAGCAAGGCGATTTCTTTTTGGGAGGGAGACCCTCCTCCCCTCTCCTCCTAGTGTATGCATTTAATTATCAACATTCCTGTATAATAAGGGTATGCCGAAAGAGCATTTTGCTAAACACATCTCGTTTCTTAAGAAAGAGAAGCTCTATCCTTCAATACATCAAGTTGACGGGCCATCTACTAGCCCCCTGGTTAAAATAAATGGAAAAGAATATTTAACCTTTAGCTCAAACAACTATCTCGGTTTAGCTAACGACAAATCAATCAAGAAAAGAGTAATTGAGGGAATAAGAAAATACGGTGTCGGTTCGGGTAGTACAAGATTACTTTCGGGGACACTAGATGTGCAAATTGAGCTTGAAAATAAACTCGCTAAATTTCTCGGATATAGAGACTCAATTACTTTTTCATCTGGATACATGGCAAACATTGGTGTCATAAGGATGCTTATAGATAAGTTTCCATACTACCCTATATTTGAGCATGAAGAGGGCGTTATAATAAGTGATGAGTTAAACCACGCAAGTATAATTGATGGGATACGTTTGGCCAAGGCAGAGAAGGTGATATATAAGCATAGTGACATGAACTCTCTCGAAGAGCATTTAATCAAGCATGGAGGTCACAGAAAACTCATAATAACAGATGGGGTCTTTAGTATGGATGGAGAATTAGCCAAGCTAAAAGAGATTACTTTATTGGCAAATAAATACAAGGCCTTATTAATGGTTGATGACTCACATGCCATAGGTGTACTTGGGCCACATGGAGAAGGTACTGCTCATCATCTTGGGGTGGGGAATAAAGTTGACATCTTAATGGGTAGCTTCACTAAGGCCTTTGGAAGTATTGGTGGCTTTATTAGCGCAGATAAAAATATATCAGATTATTTGAGAGTTACTACCCGAAGTTATATTTTCTCTGATCCAATATTGCCATCTGTGGTAGCAGGTTTGATTAAGGCGCTAAATATAATTGAGCATGGAGACAGACTGCGAATGAGAGTTCTGGCTAATGCAGAACATTTAAGAGACGGTCTTACGTCATTAGGATTTAAGGTATCTGGGAATATTACTCCTATAATTCCCATACTGATATGCGAGGAGAAAAAAGCAATTGAATTCTATAGGCTACTTTTTGAGAATAAAATTCTTGCCCCATGCATTAGACAGCCAGCGGTTCCAGTTGGACAAGAAAGAATACGTTTTTCTGTAATGGCAAATCATACTACTAAACAAATAGATAAGTTGCTTGACGTCTGTTCTGATATAGGCAAGAAATTACGAATTATATGAAAATAGCACTACTAAACCTCGAATCTTTCGTATCTACCCGTGGCATAAAATTTCTGATTGAAAACCTGCATGACGATCTAGCCTTAATTTGTCTTTCAAAAAGATTCGGTGGTAAGTACGGCAGTTTTCTAAAGCAAGCCTTGAAGAATTATAAAAGAGCCGGATTAAGATTTGTCATGTATCAGTCATTTAATTTAGTTTATTTTAAGCCACTTGCTTACGTCTCATATTTTATTAATAGATTTTTACGAAGGAGTGCCCCAATAACGCCTATTAGGCTCCTAGCAAAGCAAAATAACATACATATTATTCGAACGTATGAGCCAAACGATCCAATCTTTGTAAATTACCTAAAATCTCAAAATATAGATCTTGTTATAACTTTTTACTTTGATCATATTTTGCGTAAACCATTAATTAGCTCTGTTAATGTTGGGGCCATTAATGCCCACACTGCGAAATTACCTATGTGTAAAGGGGCCTTTCCTGTTTTTTGCAGTTACTTACATAACATAGAGCCTACCGTTACTATACACTTGATTGCAGATGAAACATTAGATACAGGAAATATTCTTGTTCAAGAATCCTACTCATTGAATTACGAAATTGGGTTGCTAAACACAGAACAGGAATTAATGTATCGAGCAGCTAAATTGATGGTAAAAGTTATCAACAACATAAAGAGTGGTTCCATAGAAAGTAAACAGCAACTAAATGAAGGTTTTTACATGCCATTTCCTAATAAAAACGATATAGGGGAAATAGTAAGACGAAAACAGAGCTTAATTGGAATTAGTAAGTACGTAAGAGCCTTCTATGCTGCCCCTAATCATATATAAGATAATATTCGGCGTTACTACTTTCGCGGCAGGAGCAATTCTTGCTGGTGTATATTTGAAGAAGGAACAGAAGAAGTCAATCGATAAATTTTTTGGCTTATTGATGGGTAGTTTCTTAATTTGGGGATCTGGACGCTTTGTATTGTTGTCAACAAACTCACAAGAAAATCTCGACTTGTGGTTGCATATCCTTTATATAGGTTCTATTTTGGTTCATTTATTTTTTTTACATTTCATTTTTATATATCTTGGAGTAAACATCAGGTTCAAGAAATTGTTGATATTTTTTTACTCGCTTAATCTATTTTTATTACTTGTTAATATTTATGATTACATTTTTGGGACAACATACTTTCTCGGGCCGATGATTTCAAAATTACAGTTTGTAAATTATGAAACTCCTGGACCTCTTTACCTATTACACCTGCTGAATTATTTAGTTATCCCTTCCTTGGCCTTAGCGTTAATGTTGATGGCCTATAGGAAGTGGGAGGGGAGTCAGTTGCAGCAATTAAAATTTGTTATTTTTTCCTCTGTATTGGGTTTCTTTGGAGGTAACTCGGTTGTCCCACTTGTGTACGGAATTAAACTTGAACCATTTTTACTTGTCTTAGTCCCTTTCTATTTAATTAGTCTTGCATACGCGATAAGACAGCATCATCTCTTCAATATTAAAACTGTCGCAACTGAGATGCTTGTACTGATTTTGTGGGTGTTCCTTATTGCTAGAATTTTTCTTGCAGAAACTTTTTCAGATCAAGTTGTAGATGTATCTTTGTTGCTTGCCATGATCCTTGTGGGTGTGCTTCTGATCAGAAGTGTCAACAAGGAAGTTAAAACTCGCGAGAAGGTTGAGGTGCTAGCGCAGGAATTGGGGGTGGCCAATGATAAACTGCGGGAGCTTGATCGGCAGAAGTCGGAATTTCTATCAATTGCTTCGCACCAATTACGCTCGCCGCTTACGGCTATTAAGGGTTATTCTTCTATGATACTGGAGGGCTCTTTTGGGGCGATTGAGGCGAAGATGAGGGAGGCCATTGAGCGTATTTATTTGTCCAGTGAACGGCTAGTGATAATCATCGAGGATTTCTTGAACGTGTCGCGTATTGAGCAGGGCCGAATGCAATACGACTTCAGTACAGTTAATCTGGAAGAACTTACAGATGGGGTTATCAAGGAACTAGAACCAAACATTACTCGCGCTAAACTTAAAATTAGTTTTAATAAAAAGAGCGAGGGACCATTTTTCACTCAAGCAGATTTCGGCAAAGTGCGTCAGATGGTCACAAATATAATAGACAATGCGGTTAAGTACACGCCAGAAGGTGGCATTACTGTCTCGATAGAACACAACAAAGAGAAACGCACGATACTTATTTCGATAGCCGATACTGGTATAGGCATAGCCCCGGACGTGCTCCCCACACTCTTCCAGAAGTTCACCCGTGCCAAAGGCGCAAACACAGTCAATACCCAAGGCACCGGCCTAGGTCTCTATGTGGTTAAAAAACTGATGAAGGCCCACAAGGGCAACGTATGGGTGGATAGTCTGGGTATAGGCAAAGGCTCTACCTTCTACCTCGAATTCATAGCCGAGTAGCTCCTATCTTCTCCATCATGCTACGCAACTCGTCCAGACATTGGGGTAGTGTTCGCCAGCCATCAGCACCACTAAGATGTCTACCGTTGGGCACGATTATTAATTTCCCTCCTAATTTTTTTGACATTATTTGACTGTGCTCCACGGGAACTGTTTCATCATTATCCCCGTGGATAAAAACTATATTGGCGCAAGTATCTTTGATTTTTTTGATATCAAAAGTCTTGTCTAGAAAAGATCCGAGCATCCCTATTCCTTTGTTCCAATATGGACCAGAGACGAGTATTATTCCTTCTACTTTCCTCGAAAGCCCACTCTCGAGATATCTAAGCACAGCAGTTGCACCCAAGCTATGGCCTATCAGATATAACTTATCATCCTCCAATATATCAATTTGACGAGCAATCTCCTCAATCCATTCTTTCGCGTCTGGAGCAGTTGAATGGGGCATCGGAAGCGCGCAGGCATATGTTTTAGTTCTCTCCAGCTCGCCCATTAGCCAGGGCCTCCAGCCCCCATTAGGCAATCCGCTCATCCCGTGAATTAAAAAGACTTTTATCATACATTGTTATGCCATTAATAATACCTGTGGGTAGTCGATCGTCGATCCTTTGGTAAATACCGAGAAACCGTGCCTTTCAGAAACAACTAAAGTATCAGAATATTAAGGATAATGACCAGCGATGATTTTAATGACCTGCTCCACAGCCTCAATCCTTGAAGGGCCCTCCCTGCTTCCCGATTCTGTTTCCATGTGCGACATTGTAGCACAATGTGCTCTTGGCTCTACCTTCTATCTCGAATTCATGGCCGAGTGACTCGACAGTGCTCGTCGTAAATAGCTCGACTTTGCTCGATACACGTAGTAGAGTAAGTCCTATTATGAGACGGGCACTACTTGTCCTCTCGCTGGTGCTACTTGTTAGCCCTGTTTTAGTATCTGCCAAAAGTCCCAAATTAAGGGGTTTTGAGCGCGACAAGGGCAAAGAGATAGCGATCAGTGAACCGCTGGGTTGGCCCGTGACGATCTCGACTAGCGCGCATGTGGAAGCCACACTCGAATCGTTCCCGGGCATGTCTGTCGTGCGCCTCTCTACGTATGAACCTTGGTGGCAATTCTGGGGCGACGTGCCAGCCACCAGCACGGTAAGAATTTCCGGTCTGCCCAAGGCGACTCTTCTGCACATCTACAAACAGGGCTATCGCGTCCACTTGATCGCCACCACAACACCACGCGGAACTCTTATTTTACCATTTCGCACGGAGCCTGGGGATCAGTTCATAATCAAATCGCGGCCTTCCACCAAGCACATCACAGACACGGGCGGGGATTGCAACAGCATCGGCAATTGGGATTCCACCAGCAAAACGTGCACTCTCTCAAGCGACGTATTTGAGACCATAGCGATTGAAGACAACGGTGTTACCCTAAACGGCAACGGTAAATCGGTGCGAGGATCTGATTCTGGCGACGGTATTTATGCCGACGAGAGCGATGTGCGCATAACGAATATTGAGGTTCACCACTTTGATCGTGGTATTGTCTATTCTGATTCGCTATTTACGCTTGCAAGTGGCGGGCAGATTGATGGCACAACTCTTGCAGACAACATACTCAATATCATGGATGAGGGTGTCTCTAATCTCTATATTACTGATAACGATATTGTGGTGGCCCAAACCGGAGTCTCTCTGGTAGATCAGTTTGATGGCTTTGCCACAGACGGAATTGTGATTACGCGTAACAACTTCAAGCTAAACAGTGACGCTGATATATTCAATGACGGCACGTCATTCGTACTCAATACCACGTCCGAAAGAGGCAATTGGTGGGAGAGGAACACTGGTTGTACGCAAGATAGTGCAAACCCAGACTTCTGCACAAGTGGCTACACCGCCGGGCCCGCAACAGACAATCAACCGTGGGTTTGCGAGAACGCTTGGCGCACTGGTGTAGC
>JBBTXQ010000036.1:0-5744 GCA_038062165.1 Patescibacteria group bacterium | reverse complement strand
TATTAGCCTCCTTCAGCTTTTGCGATAGAATGAGGAGCTATGCCTTAACTCCCTGATTTTCTGTGAATAGATCATAGTTTACCGCTTCATTCACAGGTTATTGACGTTTTACGGTGAATAGAGTATTATGTAAGTAGAAGTAAATCAATGGCTATTAATAACCCTACAAGAAAACGTATTCAAGGATTTAAGGCTGAGTATGACTCTCTGCGCAAAGGCAAGGAGCCTCTTTTGATAATGGTGGATGAGGCTGAAATTCCGGAGGCGGTCTATAACTCAAATGCAATTGAAAATTCTACCTTGACCCTCAAGGAAACAGAAAAAATTCTGCTTGATATGGAGGTGTCGCGTGATGTGTCAGTGCGCGAAGTATTTGAGGCGAAAAACCTTGCGCGCGTAACTAGCTATATCCGCACCAAATCACAGGAAAGCGAGGTTGATAAAAAAACAATTTTGTTACTTCATCAGATGTTGATAGGAGGTATCAATGATCAGATTGCTGGGCGTCTTCGCGCCAAGGGAGAATATGTTCGGGTCGGCATACACATCGCACCGGCTCCAGAGCATGTCGAGCGAATGATCGAGGCACTATTTATTGAATATACAAGTGATCTCAGTTCTTATTTCCTGGATAAAATTTGCAAATTTCACTTAGAGTTCGAGACTATTCATCCTTTTAATGACGGCAACGGTCGTATCGGTCGGGTCATTATTAACTATCAACTCCAGAGGCTTGGATTTCCAAGTATTATTGTTCGCGATCGAGAGAAGAAAGACTATTACCTAGCCTTTAGTGATTATCGGAATAAAAAAAGCACAAAAGTCATGGAAAAGTTTTTAGCGCTTGGTCTTATGGAATCACTTCACAAGCGCATAGCATATCTTAAGGGTGAGGCTGTTATCACACTCGCAGATTACACCAAGAAAAATTCTTTATCGGGACAAGCCCTTTCCAATGCCGCCCGCAGACAGAAGATTCCCGCTTTCCGGGAGAGGGGTGTCTGGAAGATTCCGGAAAGTTTTAAATATAAGGCGAGTAGATGAAACCATGGGAACGATAGCGCCACTATTTTACCTAACTTCTTTTAGGTGTTGAGATAATGTGTGTCTATTTAGACACCAGATGGGCTCTAATAAATCTTGCGATTTGGATAATAACTTCATCTTTTTTCTTTGGGTCGCTTTTGGCTATATCTAGGGCAAATGAATAAAGTGAATCGTTGCTTAAGCGTAGCCACTTCCCATTCTTTTGCAGCATGTAGAGGAGTGTTGTAATGGCGATGCGCTTATTCCCATTTTTGAAGGGATGATTTTTGATCATCAAATAGAAAAAAATAGCTGCCTTCCCATTAAGACCCACGTATAGATTTTTCTTACCAAAGGCCATAAATGGTTGTCCAAGACAACTTTCTAATATATTTGGAAATCGCGCACCAAAATCGGGGATAGGTTCATTCCGTTCCATGAATCTTCTGGCCATTTCATAGGCTACATACTTAACCTCAGAAACCGTAATGGATTTGGTTTTTGCCATGCTACTCCTTACCGAGTTTCCTTAACGCTTCGCCGTATTCACTCATCGTTCTGTCGACGGCCAACTCAATCTCGCGTTTACGATTCTCCCCAAGCGTATCGCCAAGCAGTTCGAGAAGCTGCTCGGCTTCCACTACATAGTTGCGTCCCGCCTTTGTAGCCTTAATTTCACCAGATTGTATCTTTTGAAAGACTGCGATACGACTAATCCCTAGGGCCTTTGCCACCTCAACAGTTGAGTAGAGCCTTTCTCCCATATTCATAACTTAACACATGTTAAGTAACAAAATCAATACTTAACATAGCAAAATACTCCACAGCTTTTCCCCTTATCGGAATTTGTGCTCTTTGCCACCCTTTGGTAATCTAGCGGCAATGGATAGGGAGCAAGTTGCCGAATTGGCACACGACATTGCCTTCGCCGTTTACCGGGTAGCCTCCTTAATTGAATTTTCCCCATTACGGAAAGAGTTGGAGGTAGCTGCGGTTGGCATGGTCTCTTTTTTGGATATAGAAGCTGTAGATACGCTTAGGCGTCTTATTAAACTAAGTAAGGCAATAGAGGAAATAAGTGAGGTAAATAGTGAAGTTCTACTGAGAGAGCTCCGTAGCCTTACGGCAACGATAGAGAGTATGGAATTTCCGGAAGAGAAGGTGGAAATAGATGTGGAAAAACTGTTTAATCGGCAAAAAAACGTATTGCCGTTTAAACGGCAAGAAAAGAAAGTGGCAAGTAAACGGCAATCTTCCGTTAAGCCGGATAAACGGCAAACGGAAATTCTAGAGTTCATACGACAATTTCCTAATGGTTGCCGTCCGGCAGATATAGCAAGAAATTTCCCTGAGGTAAGTAAGAGAACCCTTAGAAACGACATTTCATCCTTGGAAGATAAGGGGCTTGCGGAGCGTATAGGAGATAGGGGGCCATATTCATATGTAAAGGCTATAAATAGTAGTAGCCCCGAGGGTGATATAAATGAGATCCTCTTCTTGGCTCAGGCTAAAAGTAGCGAAAAAGACACTTTTGACGGATTCTAGAAATCGTGGTTTAGCCTGTAACAGAGCCGCTATATTAGACGTTTTAATTAGTGTAAGCGCAGGATTTGATTTGAGGGTTGTTTTCCACAGCCCGCTTTAAAATAGACTCTTGTCGCTTATAGCTTGATATACTAAAATTCTTTACAGAGCCCCGTATGGGGCTTGTCCTCGCGCTTAAGGTGTGAGGGATTGTAGTGGCAAATTACGTGGCAGGTTGAAAGATCTGTCCCGCTTGCAAGCGGAAGGAAATACAAATTCATTCCCGCCGCTACAAACATAGATCCTCCAGGCGTTACCAGTTGTTTCAATAAACTAAAAACTAACGGGTCGATGGTAGGGCAAGGGTAAAAGGATCTCGAATTTTAGCTCAAGCTAAAAACAAAAAAATTGTCGAAAATAAAAATAATAAAGTGAGTAAATTAACTAAAAAATTCGCAACAGTAAGTGTTACTGTTGCAACTGTAGCTTCACTTGCCGGTTTGGGAATTGCCCCGGTTGGCGCTGTGACGATTGCAGAATTGCAAGCTCAGATTGCAGCCTTGACGGCTCAACTAGCAAGCATGAGTGGTGGTAGCACTACCTGCTACGCTTGGACGAGAAGTCTTACGACAGATCTGTCCGGCGCAGACGTAACCGCTTTGCAGAACTACCTCATAGGTACTGGTCACTTCACCTTCTCGGGTGGAGCAACTGGTTTCTTTGGTAGCGTTACTCAGGCAGCTGTAGCCGCATGGCAGACAGCTAACGGAGTAGCCCCTGCAGCAGGTTACTGGGGTCCACTTTCACAGGCTATGTACGCTACTATGTGTGGCGATGCTGCTCCTGATGCAGATGAGGACGAAGAGAGCACCGACCTAGAGGGTGGCGCTGGCTCAGTTGATTACACCGTTATGTCTGGTCTTACCAACGAACAAGTTGGTGAGGACGAAGAGGACGTAGAGGTGGCCGGCCTCAAAGTTGAGGCAGGTGGTTCAGACATAGAGCTAACCGCAGTACGTCTCGTCTTTGATGAGGGAACTGCGGGAGCTGACTTCGAAGACTATGCCGCTGAGGTTTCAGTATGGCTCGACGGAGAAGAGGTTGGACGCGTCGATGGCGATCAGTTCAACGATGCGAACGAATTCACAGACACGATTACTCTTGATGGTGCCGTTGTTGATGAAGATGACACCGCAGAGCTTGTAGTCGCAGTTTCTGGGATAAACAACCTAGACACTAACGACGCAGGTGATACCTGGACAGTTGACTTCCGATCAGTCCGTTTCAGAGACGCACAAGGTTCTTCAGTTTCTGAGGATCCAGCAACAGCTACACGAACATTCTCGTTCGAGAGCTTTGCCACCTCCGCTGATTCAAAGCTTGACTTGCGTCTTACAACTGGAACAAATGCTGACAAGATCAACAAAGCCCACCTCATTAATACTCACGCGACTGATGAGAACGAGCTAAAGGGTGTTCCACTTTTGGAATTCACCATGGAAGCCGAGGGCGATTCAGACCTTGAAGTTAGAGACTTCGGTGTGGATCTTGTGGTTACCGGAGCAGGTGATGTCGATGACATTATCGCTGGAGGTACCGTGGCTACTACAGGAGGAGCTCCTGAAGTATTCCTGGAAATCAATGGCGAAAGATACGGTTCAGCTGGCTACAATGAAGCAGCAGCGAATAACCGAGAAATCGCTTTCACCGATGTTGATTACACCATTCCTGCCGGTGACACAGTTACTGCTAGGATTCTCGCCAACTTAGCTGCTCTTGATACCGATGCTGATGCTGGAGATACAATCTTAGCTCAGATCCTAGAAACCCAGACTGACGATACGGCCCTTGTGGACGTACGCGATGATTCAGCCACGCAAATCGTTGATGCCGACATGGTTGGTGAGCCAACCGGTATAGCGAGCACATTGCGCGATACTGGATTTGACCTCGAGTTCGTTTCAGCTAGTGCAGTAGTAAGTCACGCAGGTGATGTTGCTAACACCCTTGACCACGATCAGGGAACATTCAAGATCGTGTTCAGCTTGGAAGCATGGGACAACAACGATACAGCTATCTTCCTTGATGAAGATGCTCCGATGGAGACCGGAGGCACTACGTCCGTTCTTGTTACCGTTACCGGTACAGACACGTACGTAACTTCAAGTATCGAAAGGACTAGCGGTAGCGCTTCTGTAGAGAGCGCCGACACCTGGCAGATACTAGCGGGAGATAACGTACAGTTTACTGTTACCTACGTAACAGCAGCCGGTGCGGATGGACTCTTTAGGGTCACCCTTGAGGACATCCAGTACGCTGTGACGGATATTGATGGAAACCTTTCAGTTCTTGATGCACAAATCGAACTGACCGATTCCTTCAAGACGCCGGAACTATCCTTGAACTTTGACGCTTAATAGCGAATAAGTATCAAGCTTAGAGGTTAGTTCTTGTTCGGGAGATTGTCTCCCAGACAAGTAGCAAAGACCGCCCTTTGGGGCGGTCTTTGTATTTCGGGCAATTTAAATAGAGCCCCGAAGGAGGTTTAGTCTTTCTTGTTCCCAGTCGTTTCTGGGATTTGTTGGAGAAAGTGTCAACAGATACTTCTGGTACTCTGTGATGGTAGTTAGTATAACCTCCCGTTCTTCGGTATCTGTTTGGAGAACATATTCAAGACCTAGAAGCTGTACAAAAGAAAGTACAAGACGGTAATGCGTGGGTCGAGTTCCGATATAACCTTCCACCTCTCTTCTTAGATTATGTACATCTTTCAATACATCCACCCTTTCTGTGGGGCTAAGCGTGCCCAGCACCTCCGGTACAGCGGCATTCATTTTATTCATAAGGTACAACATAACAGAAGTACGCCCATGGTAAGTAATGGGAAATAACTTTTCGTAAGCCCCACTTCTTTCTGTCACAGTAGTGTCTTCAATAATGTGTTTCATAAAAACTTGTTGGCGGTATGGCTTGTAAGACAGGTTGTAAAAAAGGAGCAGAATGATGGGCGTTAGTATTGTAATAGTTAACCAGGACGTATCTTTCGGAAGCGAAGGGTAGTAGCTTTCCGTTTGCGCGGTCATATGTATCACATATCCAAGGACAATAGCGACTGCAAGATAGCTAGTCATTGTGTCGAAAAACAGACTGTTTTGAAGTAGGTATGCGATGAGGAGTCCTAGGAGAGCAGTCCA
>JBBTXQ010000035.1:0-22771 GCA_038062165.1 Patescibacteria group bacterium | reverse complement strand
CAGACTTATTATTTTCTGGTATAAGGAAGGCTTATGAACGCCCCCCCCCCGACAGTTTTGACCTTCCTATCTTGCATAAAACATACCTGTTGTTAGTGGTTATAGCCCTCTACATAGCGAAATTTCCCAAACATCGACGATACACAATCGGCGAGCGGATTGAACGTCTTGGTCTCGATTTTATGACCATGATTATTCGAGCCAATGGAGCTAGGGGCATACACAGAGCTAATCAGTTAGACGAAGCAAGCGTAGTGCTCGATCTCTTCAAGATGATGCTCCGCCTGTGCCACGACACTAAGGCTCTGTCCGAGAAGGGCTACCTCGACTTAGCCGCCCGAGCCAATGAGATCGGCAAGATGCTCGGCGGCTGGATCAAGTCCCAAAATACTAACACCAATACGCAGAAGCCCGCCACATAGCAATAGGCGGGCCTCGTACGCGAGAGACGGTCAGGGGACGGAAGCCGATATTGTCGTTCCGATTGCCGGCATTGTCCCAATTGACGTTCGACAAGCCACCATTGTCAGAGTTGCCACCGATCAGGTGCTTCGAGCTTCCGTGTATCTGCGATCATCCGAGTCAAGAGTAGTCGGGCACGAAGCAAGCTCTTTTCGTCAAAACAGCTTGCTCGCGTAGTTCTACTTGTATGAAGATGCTGCGTATACCCCACTCGCCTAAATCTTGTCTCACAAAATCTAAGCAAGCTCACGCACCAATCGCAGACACATCGTTTCTCTTGATTGTAGGGTGAACCAATCATCCCCTCCTCTACGTGCAAGACGAGATGTGATTTCATGAACCCGAAGAGATACTACGCTGCCAAAGTCCCAAAGTCAAAAGGCCAAAGGACCCCGGGTAAAATCATGGGGGATACAATCAGGAGATCACGATCAGGGGACGGAAGCCGATATTGCCGCCCCGACCGCCGGCACTGCCCCAAAAGACGTACGACAAGCCACCATTGTCAGAGCTGCCACCGATCAGGTGCCCCGAGCCTTGGTAAGAATCTTGGAACCACTCATAAGTATTCGAGTCACCCCATTTCTGGTAATGGGCATTGCCGAGAAAATTGTATTCGATCGCCCGGGGCAAACGAATAGAATCCGGCGGGACATCCAGAATTACCGCAATGGCTTCTTTAACTTCGGGTTTCTGTAATTCTTCCCAAGAAATACGGAAGCGGGCACCCTTGTTAGCATCCCCGGCAATGAGACCTCGGGTTCTCAGTTCGGCAATAGCTTGTTCTATATCCCCATCATCTTCGTATGGCTGAGCTGTAGTTTGATCGTTTACCCAACCTGGCTTCTCTCTACTGTCTACCAAGACCCAAGTCCCAGGGAGCTTAAGAGTATCTGGGGCTAGTTTATTCTTTTTATCTTTGAGCGCTGCGAAAAGATTGATATTCGTGACAGGTTTCTTTTTCCAGCCGGGATAATTCTTATCTTCTGTCATCTCTTCCTCCGGGATGTAGTGGAGATCGTAGTTAAGCTCCTTCCACTTCTCGTACTGCTCGAGCGAGATGGAGGCTGGCACCGGCGGTACATCAACATCTTTGCCAAAGAAGGCCCGCAAGATTGTTTGCTCTCGCTCTACAAGGGCCTCAAACTCCTCCCTCGATTCGGTAACGCTTGATTCCTCCTTAAGTCTCTTGGTTTCGGCGGCAGATAAAGGCGTTAGTCCAGCAGCCTTGAAGCTCTCAACAGGAAAGTATCCTTCGGTGGGCAATGTAGGTGGTTTTTCGCGGGGAGGCATGGGGTTATTTAAACTTAGATAGGACAAATTCTTTCACAATTTTGGCATGGTCAAAGGCCTTGCTGGCATGGTCAAAATTGAATTCAGGAATGTCTCCGGGGTATCTCGTTTCTGTATAAAACTCGCTTAAATACAAAATATTCTTTAGAAGTTGTTCGAAAGATATATCTATCTTTGTGCACAGATTAAGCAGAGAACCAAGATCATGTGTCTTTTCAAGGCGTCTATCATTTAAGACAAGATATGCCTTAAGATATTTCTCAGCCGCCTGTTGAGAATGGAAACAAACAGGATTAATTGGACCATCTTCCTTCAATAGTAACTCTGCTGTTTCCAAATCATCGTTTGCAAACTTTTGCCATTCTTCAAAATTTTGCTTTGCAATCTCATCCATAAATTAGCTTGCCTGATATAAAACTCTACCTTTGGTCATAATGTCACGAATAAAAAAATCTCGTCTTGCCAGTCGACTTTTAATTTCATCGGGAGTATAAACAAGCAAATCGACAGGGATACCTGATCTCCAAATAATTTCCCTGACTTGCCGGGCCCTTTCTATTCTCTGGTCTGAACTATTCTTTACAATAAACAAGTCAACATCGCTGTCTGTAGTAGGTGTACCCCAGGCTCGCGAACCGAAAAGAATTATCTTTTCCGGCTTGTAGGACTTGGCAATTTGGATTGCCAAGTCATCTATTATTTTCGTTCTATCTACACTTCCCATACTGCAATGCTAACACAGACTACCAAAGTTCCAAAGTCCAGCCTTCGCCAAGGCTACGGCTGGCAAGCAAAAGACCAAAGGACCCCAATTCAAGGGCAATCAAGAGAAAACAATCAGGGGACGGAAGCCGAGACTGCCGCTCCGACTGCCGGCACTGCCCCAACTGACGTACGACAAGCCACCACTGCCAGAGTGGCCACCGATCAGGTGCCCCGAGCCTTGGAATAAGTCCTCAAACCACTCGTATGTATTGGTATCGCCCCAATCCGGATAATGAGCATTGGCAAGGAAGTTCTGCTCAATGGCGCGGGGAAGGCGGATTTGATCAGGATTGACTTCAAAAATCTCGGCCAGCTTCTGCTTCACCTCGGATTTCTGCAATTCTTCTTGAGCTATACGAAAGCGGGAGCCCTGTAGGTTATCTCCACCTATATGACCTTCTGCTCGCAGTTCTTCGATAGCGTGGACAAGGGGATCATCACCTGGGTATTCGGCCCTGACCCCGTTTGCGTAACTAGGTTTCTCTCGCCTATCAACCAATACCCAGCCGTGCTTAAGCTTGAGGGTGTCCGGGGCCATTTTGTTTTTCTTGTCTTTGAACACACTGAAAAGATTGAGACCCCTATCAGGTTTCTTCTTCCAGCCGGGATAATTCTTATCTTCTGTCATCTCTTCCTCCGGGATGTAGTGGAGATCGTAGTTAAGCTCCTTCCACTTCTCGTACTGCTCGAGCGAGATGGAGGCTGGCACCGGCGGTACATCAACATCTTTGCCAAAGAAGGCCCGCAAGATTGTTTGCTCTCGCTCTACAAGGGCCTCAAACTCCTCCCTCGATTCGGTAACGCTTGATTCCTCCTTAAGTCTCTTGGTTTCGGCGGCAGATAAAGGCGTTAGTCCAGCAGCCTTGAAGCTCTCAACAGGAAAGTATCCTTCGGTGGGCAATGTAGGGAATTTTTCTTTTGTAGCCATAGGCGTGTCTTATTTTACAAACTACCCTTCTCCAATTTTTCTCCCAAGACTTCAATGTGTTTAGTAAGAACAGGAATGTCCTCTGATAAAATCTTCATCACCTGCTCGGGCTTTATGGCGTCATAATCATGGACCAACACGTTTCTTGTACCAATAATGTCCGCCCAAGGGATATTCGGATTAGCACTTCTAACCTCGTCGGGGAATCGCCGGGCCGCTTCTCCAATAATAAGCAATCTGCGAATGATACCATCTAAACGGAGGTCATCTTTTGCTAAATCTTCAAGGGTTAAACCTCTGCTATATTCTTTAATGTGCGCTATGGCACTCTTAATGTCCTGAACATAGACTAATAAATTCTTATTCATACTCTAACCAAAGAAAACAAGTTCGTCTTCCATGATATACGGACGAATCAGAGGTTTAATAGCAGTGTATTGAACCAAATCAACCTTGCGTCCCAAAACTTCTTGCAGTTCATATTGAACCCCACCCACCCTAAACAAGCTTATGTCCGGCGGAAAATCAGCCAATATATCTATATCGCTCTCGGCCGTTTCTTCTCCCCTTGCATACGAACCGAAAAGAGCCGCCTTGCGTACGCCAGCGGACTTCAATATTGGTACTGCCTTCGCCTTAATCTCTTCTATTGTGGGCATGAAATAACGATATCACAAACGTGCCAAAGTTCCAAAGTCAAAAGACCAAAGGGCTCAAATCAAGACTCAATCAAGAAAAAACGATCAGGGGACGGAAGCCGATATCGCCGCCCCGACTGCCGGCATTGCCCCAATCGACGCTCGACAAGCCACCATCGTCAGAGTCGCCACCGATCAGGTGCCCCGAGCCGGAGTAAACTTCTTCGAACCATTCCCAGGTATCAGTATTCCCCCATTGCTGGTAGTAGGCGTTGCCTAGGAAATTCCACTCGATAGCTCGTGGCAAACGGATTTGATCTGGGTTTACTTCTAGAATCTCTGCGAGCTTCTGCTTCACTTCCGGCTTTTGCAATTCTTCCCATGTAATATTGAATCGAGAACCTTTCTTGCCCTTCTCCCCTATCACGTTCGCTTTTCTCAATTCTTTAATTACCTGGGTAAATTTATCGTCTTTGTAATTCTGATTGCCACTCTTGTATGCTGGCTTCTCTCGTGTATCCACAAGCACCCAGGCACCGGTAAGTTGGAGAGTGTCAGGCGTGAGACTATTTTGAGAATTCTTGGCTTCCTCCATGAATTCAATACCATTTCCATTGGGCGTAAATTTCTTGCCCGGCTTCTTCTTCCAGCCTGGATAGTTCGCATTCTCTGACATATCTTCGGCTGGCAAGTAGTGCAACTCGAATTTCATTTCCTTCCACTTCTCGTACTGCTCGAGCGTTATTGAATCGGGAACTGGTGGTACATCAATGTCTTTACCAAAGAACTTTTGCAGATTTTCTGCTTCGCGCTCTACCAAGGCTACAAATTCTTCGCGACTTTCGCTCTTGGCTTTCTTGGTTTCAAATGGTGTGAGCACGGGCTTGCCTTCGGCATTCATACCGACGTAGGTATGTACACGTCCATCCTTATCTTTGAATAGACTGCCCGGCTTGTACTCTTTACCCTCTTCCTTGTATGGCACTCTTTCAAACTGTTCTCCAAGAAATTCATCGCCAAGTTTGGCAAGTTCCAACTTGCGCTTCTCGAACGGATCAAGGAAGGCCACATCCTGGGCTCGCAAGGGCGTGTCCACTCTCTCCTCTGCTCCCCTCTTTTCCTTCAAACCCCACGTACGCAATTTGTCCGGCTTAATAGTAGTAAGGAATTCTGTCGCCTCTCGACCCGCAAAGAATCCTTTGGATAAGAATATCTTAATGAGCAAATTGCGGTCCTTCTCGGGGAAGTCCTCTTTGTTGGTAAAGCTGATCAATTGCTGATCTAGATATATACCGAAGGTTTCTCCCCTTGCCTCCGCCGCGGGCCAGCCGGAGAGCATTGAAATCACTTTGCCTGGATCGAGGACGGCCTTCTCTAAAACCCATTTCTTACTCTTGCTCGCTCCCCCATCCTCAAAGAAGTCACCTACGCCGAGGTACGCTCCTTGGATCATTTCGGCTGCCTCTACAAGATGCTTGAGTCGATCTGCGGCATCTGTCTTTGACAGGCGCACCTTGCCTTGGGCATCCATGAGCGTAGCTAGGGCCAAGTCGTAGAGTTCGTCCTTGGGTAAATATTCGATCCGACGCATTTCAAATACACGCGACTCGGCCGGGTCAAGGTCGAAGCGTTCTTTGTGCTTATCACTCTTTAAGTTAGCTGTAGCAGCGAAGGCAAAACCTTCTTTAATCCTATGCGGTGTACCTGTATCCTCTTGGATCACCACTTCGTCACCCGGCTTACGGTTATAGAGTTCCTTGAGTTGGAAGCGAACCTTGAGATCAAGCAAGTTAAACTCATCTACCACGAGTGGCACGCCTGCATCTATAGCCGCGGTATATCGTCCCAGTTGGAAGAAGGTCTCCGTGCCGCCTTCGGGCGTAGCCTTAAGCAAAGTTTTGCCGAAGATATCCGCCGGTCCGGTACGTTCAGAACTGCGAATTATCTCCGGTGAGCGTTGGTATAACTTCTTACCCAAGTGCACCAGCATCTCCGTCTTGCCTGTACCAGTGGGCCCGGTGATCAAAACATTCTTGCCTTCTTCCCATAACTGGCGAATATCGTCTTCATATTTAGCACGCGAGGGTGTCTCGGCAAAGTGATACTTCTGCAAACTCTCACGATAAATCTCTAGTTCATGCAATCGAGCGGCAGGACCCGATTCTACATCAGTCCGCACTCTTGCTTCGCGTGCCACGATAGAATCTTTGACGGCCTTGAATTGCGCCAGCAGTTTGCGGTCAGCAACGTTCAGATTTCCTCGGCGGAGCCGCAAGAGTTCAAACTCTTGCCGATCCAGCTCATCGTGCAAATTCTCAAGTTTGGCCAGTTCCTCGGATACTATTTTATATTTTGATTCAAATTTTACTTCGGCGCGCAAGGCTGGCACGTGCTCGGTACCGAAACCGCCTGCCTCGGTATAAAGTTCACGCAAACTTTCTGATAGTTGATTAGCCCGCTTGTCGCTAGGATTAACTTTTTCTTTTGTGGGCAAACTAGCAATCGTGCCTTGTTCTATAGCTCGTTGAAGGACATCTAAATCATTTTCGGCTTGCGGAATCTCCTCCCTTTCCCCGGCCTCGTGCTTTTCCTTGTTCCACGATTTGCCTGTAACTTTCTTGAATTCTTCCCGCAGTTCCCGACGTTCACTCGCAAGATCATGGAAGCGCCTCGCCTCTTCGGTTACATCGCCAATTGGCAGATTGTCCGGTGCCCCTAAGCCCTCCTTTGCTTTCATACCCATAGTATAAGCCATTTGGGGCTTGGATGCCAGAGTCCTTTCATTAAAGTTTACAGATCAAACATAATGCCACAGGAATGGGCCTGTGATTGGCACGCCTACTGATTCTTGTACCTCGTGGCTATTCCATGAGGTGCTTATTTTACTTCTCGCCCTTGAGGATTATTCTGCTTTCGAAGCCGCCTTTTTCTTCGCGTTTTCGCGTTTTGAACTCATCAACATTTGTGTATTCTGGTAACTTTTTCAAGGCTTCTATGACCTCGAGCACATTTGCCAGTTCTTCTGGATCACCTGCTGCCATAAATTCTGCCGTTTCCTCGCTAAGCTTCTTGATTAGCTCGGCTTTATATTCTTCTGGCGAAGCAGTTCGTTGCTCATAAGTAATGCCCTTACTGTCTAGGATCGCCGGAATCTTATCTCTAACTAATTTATTGTAGGTTGCCATTTTTTACTGCGCGGCTGATGGGTGCTGACCCCACGACCTCTCGCGTGACAGGCGAGTACTCTACCGTTGAGCTACAGCCGCAGTTTTCAAATGATAGCAAAACTAGGGATAAATGCAAAACTGACTGTCCCACTTATGCTAATATATAGACATATATGGCAAAGTCTGTTCAGCGTATCAAATCTATAGACCTAAGGCGTACAGGAGAGAGTATCATAGCGATCGCCCACAAGCTTGGTGTGTCCAAAAGTAGTGTCAGTCATTGGTGCAAAAACATAGAATTAACAGCAGAGCAGAGAAAAAAGCTACTTTTGTCTTCAATAAAGGCTGGCCATAAAGGAAGGCTCATTGGTGCGCAAATGAACAGAGAGCGAAAAGAGGGACGTATAAGATTCCATGAAGAGAATGGGCATACTCAAATTAACAAGCTCACGTCAAGAGAATTTCTTATAGCCGGGACAGCTCTCTATTGGGCAGAGGGGAGTAAAACAGATCGAAGTCAGTTATCACTAGTGAATAGTGATCCGGTGCTTATTTTGTTTATGTATCACTGGTTTCAAACAATATTCAGTATTCGAAAAGAAGACTTTCTTCCCCGGATTTCCATCAATGAAATTCATCGCCCGCGTGTTAAAAAAGTTCTTACATACTGGTCACGTCTCCTGAAATTGCCCCGATCCCAATTTGGGAACATAAGTTTTATAAAGGCTAAACAGAAAAAAATATATGCGAACTATGATTTGTATTATGGTGTTTTGTCACTTAGAATACGTAAAAGTACTGATTTAAAGTACAGAATTAAAGGCTTGATAAAGGCCTTAGGATCAGCGTCGGGGTAGCTCAATGGTGGAGCAGTCGTTTCATAAGCGACAGGATATGGGTTCGACTCCCATCCCCGACACAAATTTGCAAATCGACAAGAAGAGATTATAATTGAAAATCCAACGCGGGGTGGAGGAAAAGTACCTCGCAAGGCTCATAACCTTGAGGATCTGGAGCGTTACCAGACCCCGCGACTAGAAAATAAAGCGTCCCGCGCTTTCGCACGGGACAGGGAAAGTAAACTGTTTCTATGGGCACTCGCCATTGGTATCGAGCAAGAGTTGCAGTTCGGCAAGTGGCTGAATTAGTAATTCGTTTGTGCGAGACCAGGCTCGAGCAATAGCAATGAAGGCCCCCACTGCGCTGCGATCTGCGCTCTTCTCTCTTTCCATAAGATCAAGATCTGCAAGCAAACGCACTGTGGCCTTCTCGCGCGGCATATGATAACCCACCACGTCGCGCACCTTGCTCACAAGTACGGCATTGAACACACCTGTCGTGTCACACTGTTTGCATTCGTCGAAGGTGACGCGACTGGTCAGTACATGCTTCTTGATCACCCAACCAATGCCGGTGCAATTTCCGCAACGCTCACGTTCTGATATCTTTTCTCGTCGCGCTCTATGCAATTCAAAGAGCCTCTGCACGCTCTTCTCGCTGTGCATTCCAAGATCCTCCTTGTCAGATTATACTATATATAATTAAACTCTCGAAAGACTACTTCAAAATTAGCCAGCGTTTCGCCCAGCTCGCGACGGGAGATCTTGAAACTATTACCCTCGTGGGCAATCCTATTGCGCATCTTATGGGCTGTCCAGGCTGACTCAAGCGATCGCATCTCGCCCTTCTCTACTGACTTCAATCTCTCCCCCAAATTCTCGCCGGGGTAACCGAGATCCTCCGTGAGCGAACTTAAAATACTATCAGCCTCAAGTATCGCAATCTTCCAATCTGCTTCGCTTTCACTTTTTAAATGTTGGACAATTTCTTGCCAATCAGAAGAGCGCTTGCGAATAATCGAGACTGGTTCGCTCTCTTTTTTGCCTGCGTTTGCGTAATAATTCAAGCGCTCGTTCTTTTGTTGTCTCATAGTCAATATCACAACGTAGATAATCACACCAAGTAAGACAACAAACAGCGCCCAGAGGAAATAAACAAAGTTGAGGAACCCAGCACTCTGGCCAAGCTCCCGCAGGTTATGCGCCAGATCAATTATGAATTGAATGATTGGTTCTGGGATAGCGGCAGGTGATTGCATAACTGTATTCTACTCTAGATTCCTTCTCCCGTGAACTTTTTCCCAATCTCAAAAAGGATATCTTCGCGGCTGTGATTAGATATTATTTGCAAACCCGGTGGCAGAGAGACAGCTGGTACACCCACTATATTCGCTGGGGCAGTAAATATGTCTTCGAGATACATCTCGATGGGACTGCGCTTGCTCTTAGTGTCTAGTTTAAATGCGGGACCGGCCGTCGTAGGTGTGACGATCGCGTCAACTTGCTCGAAGGCCCGAACAAAATCTTGCTTCATGAGCTCGCGCACACGCATGGCTTGGTAATAATACGCATCGTAATAGCCAGCTGACAAAACGTATGTGCCCAAGATAATCCTGCGCCGCACTTCCTTGCCAAAGCCCACGCCTTTGGTCTTCACGTAATCCTCAAGCAAGTTCGCACCGGACATGTGCGCGCCGTAACGCATACCGTCATAGCGCGCGAGGTTGGCAGATGCTTCGGCCGGCAGAATTATGTAATAAACTGGAATTGCGTATTTGAGATTAGAAAGCGAAATTTCTTTTATCACATATCCCAGTGAGCGCAACTTTTCAATTTGCAGTTTGAAATTCTCAAGAACTTGCGAGTCGCAGCCCTCGAGGGGCAAATCAGTAGGCACACCAATGACTCTAGGTTTTAGGTTATGGGTGTTGGGTGTTAGGTTTGGGTCAAGAGAAGTTGAATCTAGAGGATCGTGACCCTTGATGACGTTAAAAACTACTTCCGCATCAGCCACTGTTTTACCAAATGGGGCGATCTGATCAAATGATGAGCACAGAGCAAGCAGGCCGTAGCGCGAGACTGCACCGTAGGTAGGCTTCAAACCCACAAGGCCAGTGAAAGCCGCCGGCTGACGCACAGAGCCACCCGTTTCAGATCCAAGTGCCGTGAGAGCAAGATCACCAGCAACCGCTGCGGCCGAGCCACTTGATGAGCCGCCTGGCACAGTGGTTGTGTCGAGAGGATTCTTGGTGGGACCATATGCGCTATTCTCGCCCGAGGCCCCCATGGCGAATTCGTCGCAATTCGTCATGCCCAATAGGATTGCCCCGGCCTCACGCAACTTCTTTATAACAGTTGCATCATAAGTAGCCACATGACCCTTCAATATTTTTGAAGCCCCGCGCACTTCTCTACCCTTCACCATTATCACATCTTTGACAGCAACGGGAATGCCAGCCAGTGCTCCTAATTTTTCTCCCCTCTTCCTTTTTTCATCTATTTTACGAGCCTCATCTATCGCATCGTCGAAAATGTTTAAATAAGCATTCAATTCTGAATTTTTGTTTTTGATATTCTCTAAGTAAGCCCGGGTAAGATCCTCGGCACTAAACTCGCCTTTCTCCATACCCACTCGAGCTTTCTGTATCGTGAGTTGTTTTAAATTAATGTTCATTTGTGTATCTCTCCCCCGCCCCTCTCTTATATTAAGAGAGGGGTAAGGGGTGAGCTATTTCTCAAGTATTTTCTTCACCCGCAAATAGCCCTTCTCACTCGCAGGAAAATTCTTCATAATATCTTCTGTATATGCACCAGTAGTATGTGGCTCGCCATCATCCCGAAAAACATTGTGCATTTCTGGTAGAGCAACTTCCCCTACGCTCGAGGTGTCCGCCTTCTGCACTTCTCCTACAAACCCAATAATTTCATCGAGTTGCCCCCGAAGTTCTTCAAGCTCATCGTCCGGCATCTCAATCCGAGCCAACCCAGCCAATTTCCGCAATTCCTCAATGCTTAACATGCCTCAATAATAGCACGTTTCTAGCCCACAGCTCAACAGAGCCACACCTGCCGATCCCACTTTTTAAACTCCCAAAAACCCCTGACAAATTCTGTATATATGATAGCATCTAAGTACAAGAGATCGGTTCCCCAAAGTAGCCTCGTCCTTAACCCGCAAGGGGCCCAAACCGCAAGGTGGGCATGGACAACGCGAAACGGGAGACGCTACGGTCTCTTTTTTTATGCTCCACTCGCGACTCACTGAAGTTTATTTAAGAAGCTTAAAAAATTCTGGCTCAGACAAAATTCCAACACCTAATTCTCGTGCTTTTTCATATTTACTTCCGGGTTCGCTACCGGCTACTACATAATCTGTTTCTTTCGAGACTGAACTTGAGACGTTCCCTCCCAACTCTCTTATTTTCTCTTTGGCCTCATCGCGTGACATAGTTTCGAGAGTTCCCGTTAAAACAAAGGTTTTATTTGCAACTTTGGAATTTTGGATTTGTTTCGGATTTCGTGCTTCGTGCTTCGGATTTAATATCTTTATGTGTATGAGCAACTTCTGAATTAGCTTAATATTTTTACGATCGGCAAAATAATCTTCAATGCTTCTCGCCACTACGTCGCCAACTCCTTCTATCTGCACAAGCTCCTCGGCAGATGCCTGCATGAGTTTCTCGAGTGACGCAAAGTGATTGGCTAGGTCTATGGCTGTCTCTTCTCCCACATTCAGAATTCCTAAGGCGTAAACGAATCGAGCAAGTGTGGTTTGCCTACTTTTGTCTATGGCTTTGATCAAATTGCTTGCACTAAGTTCTCCCATTCTATCTAAATTTTCAATATCACCTTGCTCTAGCTCATAAATGTCAGCGAAGTCGCTCAAGAGATTGTGCTCAACAAGTAAGTCAATAATTTTTGGTCCTAATCCGTCAATATCCATGGCCCTACGAGACACAAAGTGATAGAACCTGCGCAGGTCGCGCGCGGGGCATGATTTATTAGTGCACTTATGCGCAGATTTATCACTCTCTCGTTCTACCTTAGAACTGCACACTGGGCATATAGTGGGGAAAATATACGGTCTGGAATTCTTGGGGCGCAATTCTGTGAGCACTTGCACAATATCCGGGATCACGTCCCCAGCCTTCTGTAGGATAACTGTATCGCCCACTCTCACATCTAATCTCTTGATCTCATCTTCATTATGAAGTGTGGCCCGGGCCACGGTGCTACCAGCTACAGAGACTGACTTTAGGTGCGCCACGGGCGTGAGTGTGCCGGTTCTACCTACTTGCACCTGTATATCCTCAACCACTGTAGTGACTTGCTCGGCTGGGAACTTGAAAGCTATGGCGAATCTGGGTGACTTACCCGTGTATCCCAACCTTTCTTGCAATTCATGCTCATTCACCTTCACCGCCACGCCATCTATCAAGTACTTCTCGCTCTCCTTCTTGTGTTGCCACTCTTTCCAATACTCTATTACTCCCTCTATGTTATTTACCTTTTTATGATTTGGGTTGACCTTGAAACCCAGTCTCCTCAAGAACTCCAACTCCTCCTCTTGGGTTCGTGGCTGACTGTCAGCCACGTGGCTGACAGTCAGCTGGGCAATGTCATAAATAAAGCTGTCGAGTTTGCGGGAGGCGGCTATTTGGGGATCGAGTTGCCTGATAGCACCGGCGGCTAGGTTTCTGGGATTGGCATAGAGGGGTAAGTTTCTTTCTTTTTGCTCACGATTTATGCGCTCGAATTCACGTTTGCTCAACCAGATCTCGCCCTCTACTATTATGTCTACTTGTTTCTCGAGCACAAGGGGCACTGATTCGACCGTTTTTACATTCTCGGTCACATCCTCGCCTACTTTGCCATCGCCTCTAGTTGCCGCCGTCACAAGCATTCCCTTCTTGTATGTGAGCACGATCTTGAAGCCATCTATCTTGAGCTCGCACACATAACTTGGGGGTTTAACCCCCAAGTTAGCGAGAAGCTTGAGATTGCGAGTTTCCCAGGCGCGGATCTCGTCAGGAGAGAACGCGTCGTCGAAGGACCACTGACGCACTTGATGCGAAACCTTCACAAACTCTGGCAAGGGCTTGCCCCCTACGCGCAATGATGGTGAGTCAGGCAAGACTAAGTCGGGGTATTGCGCTTCAAGTTGCGAAAGCTCGTGCTTGAGCGAATCGAGGGCCTCGTCGCTAATTTCTTGTTTATCTAAGACATGATAAAGATAACGATGATGATTAATCGCCTTACTAAGTTGGGAAATACGTCCTTTTGCTCCTCTTTTAATCACCCGTCAATTCTATCATTATCTAGGACGTGAATACTTGACCTGCAAAGCCCGATCTACGCGTCTCTGATTACTTTCGTTGCAAGTATTATATCCGTAAGAGTCTATCAACATATTCATCATATCGTTATTAGCTGGACTTGCGTACACTGTCACTAAAACA
Source organism: Patescibacteria group bacterium (assembly GCA_038062165.1). Classification (GTDB taxonomy): domain Bacteria; phylum Patescibacteriota; class Minisyncoccia; order Phycocordibacterales; family DATDSR01; genus DATDSR01. Next base: position 9,220 of record JBBTXQ010000035.1, on the reverse strand, counting down.
CATGGTTCATTTAAGCGGTTAACATCTCTAAGCCAGAATGACACTTTGGGTCCTTTGACAATATCTGAAACTGTAACTCCCATGCATTCAATTTCGTTTGGGGGCACACTTGGCCCAGGCGGAGATTGGGTGAAGGCACTTAATTTAGTGAAATTACCCCTGATATTATCCCAGTACAAAGCACATTCAACACCAGTATCAGCCGCATATAGACTCTCCGTGGAGTTGCGAACAGTGGAAGCAAGAATGACCTCTTTGATCGCTGTATTAACAATAGACAAGCCGATAGTTAGGATAATAGCCGACACAATTATAGCAATTAAAAGAGCGAACCCATTACCCCTTCTCCAAATTTTGCTTTTTGAGTTTTGCATTTTGCGATTACTTCGTGAAAGTGTACCAATCAAATAGATTCTCACTTATTTCAGTTTTCTTATTTACTCGACCTTCTCTCCACCCAACTGTTACTGTGATCGTAGCTTCTGTATCATCTCGATCAATTGACTTATTGAAAACTTGTTTTACTCTCACCGAACGCGTAAAAATTGTGTCCTGAACACTAGAATCTGTAGTGAAAAGCGTACCGTTACCGTATGCCTTGCCACCATCAACGGTCTGGATTGATTTTAAGGATGGGCAGGTACCTGTGCAAACTTCTAATTTCTCTTCGATTGGATTGACAGTGCAATTATTGTTTATGCATTGCTTTATATTTATGAGCCAATTTAGAGGATCGGATGTATTAGGGGCGAAGAACATGGCGTTGTCGCGCATATTGTGCACAATCTCGAGACCTTCTTGAGCAAGATATGTAGCCACTGTTTGATTCTTGGCGAAGCGTGCTCCCACCAAACCTTCTGGTGCGAGACCAAACGCACTTGAAATTGCCACCATCATGATCGAGATGGCCACTAAAGTTTCAAGCAAAGTGAATCCGGTTTTGAGTTTTGAGTTTTGCATTTTGCGTTTAAATATCTGGGTCACGTTGTGAGACGCTAGTTTGTAAATCAAAATCAACCTGATCTTCTTCTTTCATTCCCGGGATAGCCGTGCGACCTTTAATCCTTATCAAGACTCTCGGTTGAAGGCTGTCTAATGGGAATGGACTCGAGCCAAACACGTTAAACGTCATACTCTCTATCCTAATTTCTGGAGCAGTAATACTGAATGTTCTGTGTGGTATTACGGATAAATTTTCTCTATCAAGAGATCCTTTGGCTTGATTAAATTTATATACTATTCTTTGCTCATCTTTGTCAGTGAAGGATAGTGCCTGTTTGCCCACTTTCCAAGTACAATCTCTAGTTTCTTTAGAAAGAGGTGGCACCCCATTTGAGCAATAATATGCACCCCCCACGCGCAAGGTACGAGACATCTGCTCCACGGCGAAGTCGAGATTGTGTATGGCAGTAACGATAGCATGCGATCTATCGGCGGCTCGACCAAGACTAAGTAGCGCCCCAACAGAAATAATGATAACAACAGAAAAAAGTGAGATAGCGACTAGGAGTTCTATTAATGTAAATCCTTTTCTCATTGCACGCTAGTTTGACCAGTAATCCATACACGCACAACCCTCTGTTCTCGCGAGTCTTTACTTGATCGCAGGTATATTTTGGCGGCATTATAACGGACAGAATTATCATCAGTAATAATTATTGCTTCGGGATCTGGACGCTTGAAGGTGATATTGAGTTCTGGGATATCGCAAACTTCCTCTGTCTCTTGAGCGCCTCCGGGATTAACGCAAATTTTTTCAACATATTCTTGACCAATCATGGTGATACGTCTGATACATTCTGTTTCTGTTTGATTACTTCCACAACCCTTACCGCTATCGTAAATATCTTCTCTATCCCCGCTTGAATAATCGCCAAACAGAACTATCTCTTTGGGTTTATCGGCAGATATGTGTATTCCGTACGAAGGGAACTCGTTCCCAAGTTGCTTGACTGCTAAACCGTAAACTTGAGCTTCGCGCACTGTTATGGCCACCTCCCGTGCCAGAGCCGAAAGTGCCGAACGAGCCTTAAATCTCGGATAACCCATGAAGAGCATGCCTAGAATTACAATTATAATTCCCGTGGAAACAACAAGTTCTACGACCGTGAAGCCTTTGTTCAAATTAGTGTGAGATTTAAAAATAATGCCATAAACATACCAAATATTAGAAAGGGGGCGAAAGGTATCTCACTCTTAAGTGTAACGCGACTCTTCGAGAGCAACAACAAACATATACCCACAATGGCCCCTGACCAGAAAGCGATAAGCATAGCGGAAATAGACAAATCTCTACCCAGTAAGAATCCTATACCCAGTACAAGTTTGGCATCGCCGAAGCCCATAGCTCTGCCTTTTGAGACAAGCCAGATTGAACCAAAAACTCCAAAGAGCACTAATCCTGTCCAGATATTCTGGTCAGTCAAAAGTGCAAGCAAAAGGGCAAGAATGATAAATAAGTAAACTAATTTGTCTGGAATAATCTTATGTCGCAGGTCATAGACAAAAATTGCAATTAAAATACTTGAAATAAGATAGTAGATGAAGGCAAAATTCTCGTAGGCCAGTATGGCAAAAATTAGAGCTGTGACTAGTTCAACAATTGGATACTGTAAAGATATTTTCGAACCACAATATCTACACCTGCCCCTATTTAGAACAAAACTAAAAACTGGGATTAGATCGTGCCAAGTAAGCGTGTGCGAACAAGATAAGCATTGCGAGCGACTATTTACAATAGTTCTGCCTGTCCCTAGGCGCAGGATTAAAACATTCAAAAAACTACCCACAATTAGGCCAAAAACAGCAGATATAAAAATTAACACTCACTAAGTATAACAAAAAATCCTCGGGTTTCGCCGAGGATTTTTTGTTAAGTACAGTCAGATATAATTAGTCAATCTGATCGTAAATCTTATCCGTTGCTCCAGCACCATCAGAACCATCGAATCCGGTAGTGCCCAGAGGCTCATCTGTGAAGCAGGTCTTGGCAGGGGTTGGGGCATCACCAACAGAATCACAGTCTGCGTCGTTGTCAGGCATATTCGCGCCTTCAAGTGTAGCTCCGAGATGGTACTCATTCCCTCCATCGCTAGCAAACAGGTATGCGGCGCCAGTTGAGGGATCTGTTGGGATCGAGGAGATGTACGTAGGCACCAAATCATCGACTAAAACGTCGGCATAGTTGCCATCATTGTCATCCGCGTGCAATTCGAGAGCCAACTGTAGGTTCTTGATATCTGAAATGCGTCTTGCATCACGAGCCTTCTCACGGGCTGTGTTTAGGCTTGCGAGAACTACTGACGAGAGGATGCCGATGATGGCGATAACCACCAAGAGCTCGATTAGGGTAAAGCCCTTATTTTTTCTTGCCTTATTTCTCTTTAACATTTTACTAATTTTACTAATTTAATAATAAGAAACTTAATAAATTAAACTTTCCGACTTTTAATTTGTGTATACATTATATAGCCATTTAGCCATATAATAGCCCACCCATGTGGATAACCCCCTTATAGAGCGCCTGTTAAGGAGTAGATGGGTAGGAGAATGCCTGATAATAGGATGGCTACACCGAGGCCTAAAACAACGATCATAATTGGCTCTATTAAGCCTACCAATAAGTCAATCGTGCTCTCAACTTCTTGTGTATAGAAACGAGAAAGTGTCTTGAGGACATAATCTAGCTTGCCAGTCTCTTCGCCAATTCTTGTCATTTGAGCAATAATTGAGGGAAACTCTGGGTGGTAGGCAAATATATCAGACAAGGCACTGCCTGATTTAACCGAATCGGCTGCTTCAAGCAATATCCTTCTATATACCTCATTCCCCACTACTTCTGAACTTACTTCAAGAGAACGCACGACGGAGACACCGCTTTCGAGCATCATATTCATATTATCTGATACTCGGGATAAGTAGATTTTTTTATAAAGTGTGCCGATATAAGGGATTGACATCTTGAATCTGTCGATGGCCAATTTACCCGTAGCCGTCCTGCTATATCGCCAGACCACAATCACCAAAATGACAAGCAGGAAGAGTAGCAAAATGCCGTAATTAACAAGGAAGTCGCTTGTGCCAATTATCGCTTTCGTAAATAAGGGGATATCTTGGCCGGACTCGAGCAAGATGCTAGTAAGTTGCGGGATAACCATGACCATCATCAGTATCATTACCGCCGCGAATACCACAATAACGAAAATTGGATAGACTAGGGCATTTTTGGCTTTTTGGACCAATTGGAAAGAACGTTCTAGATACTCGGCCAGAAACTTGAATGTTTCTGGTAATTTGCCGGACTCCTCTGCCGCCTTCACCAGACTGACATAAAAAGTTGAGAAAACTTGTGGATGTTTAGCCATAGCCACGGAAATAGAGACACCTCCCTGGATATCATCTACCACTTGGGTTAACTTGGTTTGGAGGGCCTTACTTTCTGTCTCACTTGCCAACAGTCTGAAAGTTGTAAGAATCGGCACATTGGCCCCAATCAGAGTCGAGAGTTGTTGAGAAAGAATAACAACATCCTTCATCTTAACGCGCCCCCCGAAAGATAAGTTAGCTAAGCTGAATCCTGATTTCTTCTCTTCCGCTGGTTTGATATCGACGATAACCAAATCTCTCTTTTGGAGAGTCGAAATAGCGGCATCAATATTCATACCCTCAATACTTCCTTCAGAGTTCTTGCCGTCCTTACTTATCGCTTTGTAGAAAAACAACATCCTATATATTGTAGCGCATCACAAAGCAAACTTCCGGGCATATCCCCAACTTACGAAGGTTAAACCTTCGCGAAGGTTTAACCTTCGGAGTACAATGTTTGCATGACTAGAAAGTTCCGTTTTTCATCTAATGAGTTCTATCATGTTTTCAATCGTGGGATTGATAAGCAAAATATCTTTAAAAATGATGCTGATAAGGTGCGTTTTCAAAAACTTCTTTATCTCTGCAATGGAGAGAAGGATATTGATCTACGATCTATCCCCTATGGTTCTGTCTATGATTTCAATGTCGGGAAGCGCTTGGTCAGTTTAGGAGCATACGCTCTCATGGACAACCACTTCCACTTACTCATCAAGGAAATTACAGAAGGAGGTATTAGCTTATTTATGCAAAAACTGGGAACATCTCATACTATGTTCTTCAATCTAAGAAACAACCGATCCGGTAGGTTATATGAGGGAACATTTAGGGCAACGCATACAGAGAATGACAATCATCTGAGACGTCTGTTTTCCTATATCCACCTTAATCCCACCGCACTGCTTCCAAAGTCGACCAGTAATGGCAGTATAAAACTTACTCTTCAAAAACTTCGAGATTTCAAGTTCTCTAGCTATCAAGATCATCTTGGTGCCAAACGACCTGAATCAAAAATACTAAATCTAGGTGATTTTCCAAAATATTTCTCCAAGCTTTCAGACTATGAACAGGACATGGCAGATTGGTTAGAATACGAAGGTTAAACCTTCGTATTCTACTTTTTGTCGTATGTCAAATGCATAACATCAAATACTAACGTTCCATAGATAAACGCCAGGGAAATCGATTTGAAGTGATACCACAATACCAAAGTAACTACTGCCGCAAGAGTGGCAGAGAGTCGGTGCGTCTTTACGATGAGGACATCGGGAATATTTTCAAAGTATATCATTCCTAGCGACATCAATGGATCGATTTTCAATTTACCAGCGATGATTACAAAAATCACGAATATGATTCCCACGGCAGCTCGTAAGGAAATCAGGAGACCGTAGATTGTAGTAATAAGAGCTTGTAGACCAACAGCGCTCAGATCAATGTGCTGAACCCTAAACCAGCCAATATTGGAAATCATGATACCCAAAATCAGAACCATGCCCAAAAACTGAATGGACTTGCGAGTGAGCATGTCGACATCTGATTTTTTTCGAAACAGCGTCCGTCCCACTGCAAGCGCACTTACAAGCAATACAGTCGAGGTAATGCCTCTGCTCAACATATTTGGCCAAAAACTCGAAAACGTTGAAGCAACAAACAAAAGTACCAACGCAACAAATACTTCACCGAGTGTTTGTTGAGAATAAATGAGCCAGGAGAAAAACTTTTTCATATTTTACAGTATTCGCCTATTCGTGTGAAGTAAACCTTCACGGCCTAAAGGCTGCGGGACTTCGTAATCATGATTTCATTCTTGGGTCCTACCGACTCGGCTGGGGCCTCCTTTCGTAAGGAAGTTATCATGGAAACGTCTAGTTTGTCAATACGAAGGTTAAACCTTCGTATTGTAGAAAAACAACATTAGAGTAGGCGTTGAAGAGCTTCGGGGTCGAGGGTGTATTTGAAGGCGTCTTCGGCATTTATCTCACCAGATGTTACAAGAGCAGCAATTGAATGATTCATGTCTATCATTCCTGATTCTGAACCAGTCTCGAGAACCATGTTGATCTCATGCGTGCGACCTTCGCGAATTAGATTTGAGACGGCTGAATTATTGAGCAATAGTTCGTAAGCCGGCACCAAACCACCAGAAATTCTAGGCAGTAATCTTTGAGAGAATATGCCGATTAAAGAGCCGGCTAGTTGCACTCTGATCTGCGCCTGTTGCGTTCCCGGAAACGAGTCTATTATGCGGTCAATTGTTTGAGCGGCGTTATTGGTGTGCAGGGTTGAAAAGATTAAGTGTCCCGTTTCAGCCGCTGTCACGGCAGTAGAGATAGTCTCTGGCGTGCGCATCTCCCCGATCAAAGCCACATTCACATCTTCTCGGAACATTGACTTAAGGGCAGTGTGGAAATCGGCTGTATCAAAACGGACTTCTCGTTGATCAACAATTGATTTACCTTCGGGATAAATATATTCGACTGGATCTTCAATCGTAATTACGTGCTCTGCCCGACCTTGATTGATCATATTGACCATTGCCGCAAGAGTGGTTGACTTGCCTTGACCCACGGGACCCACCACCAGGAAGAAGCCTTGTTTGCGATTGGTTATGTCGGCAAGAATTGGTGGCAAGTTAAGTTCCACAAGAGTTTTAATCTTGGCGGTTATCAGTCTCAAAGCAACTCCCACTACGTTCATTTGATAATACGCGTTGCCTCTGAAACGCACCCCGGAACTAGTGGTGTAAGAGAAGTCTAAATCTTTATTCTCGATGAATCGCTTATTATTCTCGACTGTTAGTATCTCGCCCAAGAGACCTTCTGTATCTTCTTTTTTAAGTTCTGGAAAGTTGACCAGAGGAATAAGCACGCTCGAAACGCGCACCGTGGGCTTATGCCCTACAGCCAGGTGCAAATCAGAGGCCCCTTGAGCGCTGACCGCATCTATAATCTGTTCGAGTTGCGTTTTATAACTCATCCCGTTAGAAGTTACTTACGTTAATTGTATGTACGACTGACATATTGTAGTGACTTAATTTTGATAGACTTCTAATGGGACTCATTATTACTTGTTCTTGTTCTGTTTTATAGTTGATTCCACCTTGTTGACTACTTCGGTGGGAGTGGCCGAAGCCTTGACGATATAGCCATCTGCGCCCAATTCCAAGCCTCTGTCTATATCTTCTTTCTGCCCCAAATTGGAAAGAATGATAACTAGCGCATCGGGTAATAACTTCTCTTTCTTAATTTTATCCAACACTTCAAAGCCTCCGATGCCTGGCATAACTAAATCGAGTAAAACAATATCCGGCTTGTTGGTATTTTTCTCTATTTTAGCAAGAGCTTCCGCTCCACCAAAAGCAGTAATAACGTTAAATCCGCGCTCGTTGAACTTGAGCACGTACATATCCAAAAGAAACCGATCATCTTCGACTATCAAAATTGTTTGTTTTTCGCTCACCTTGTTTTAATTATACCAATTTTTACAGACTTGCTACTTCTTCGAAGGGGATAAGACCTTGGAAGGCCTTGTACATGGCATCCTCTTTAAGAGTCAGCATACCCTCACTCCTGGCCTGTTTGTATATGGCAGGATCAGTAGGCTCGCGCAAAATAAGCTCTTCCATGGCCTTGCTCACCTTGAACATTTCAAAAACAGCCATACGACCACGAGTACCGCCGGGGCAGAGGGGCGAACTTTTCGCGTGGTAAACTTGTTTAGGAATCTCGAGCTTGCTTCTGAACTCTTTAGGCAAATCTTCAAATTGCTTGCTGATAATGGCCTCAATCCCGCCTTCTACTGCTTCTGCTTCTTTAGAATCTTCACAAAGGGTTCGTACTAATCTTTGGGCCACGGCAAGTATAAGGGTTGGAGCAATTAGATAAGGATCAATGCCCATGTCTATCAATCTCGGCACAACTCCAATAGCATTGTTGGTGTGTAAAGTAGAAAAAACTAGGTGGCCAGTAAGTGCGGCTTGAATGGCAAGTTCTGCTGTCTCCTTATCGCGAATCTCGCCTACCATTATCATATCCGGATCTTGACGTAAGATAGATCGCAAACCTGTGGCAAATGTGTAGCCAATTTCCGGCCTAATCTGTGATTGATTTAGCCCCTGGATAGAATACTCGACTGGATCTTCGAGCGAGACAACATTATATTTCTCTCTGTCGAGTTCGTTTAACATGGCGTAGAGGGTAGTAGATTTGCCGGAACCAGTTGGACCAGTAATCAAGATTAATCCATAGGGTCGTTTGAGAGCATCTTGAATAACCGTTAAGTGATCGGGCGACAGGCCCAGATCTGTCACATGTTTAACGCCCTTCTCGGCATCTAGAATACGAATCACAACCTTCTCGCCATAATAGGATGGGAAAGTAGAAACGCGGAAGTCAACCTTGCGACCATCAAGAGGGGCGCTGAATCGGCCATCTTGAGGTTTACGCTTCTCGTCAAGTTTAAGACTTGCAACTATTTTGATACGTGATACCACAGAGTCATAGACTCCCGCCGGCAAAAAAAGTGAAGTATAGAGCACCCCGTCAACTCGGAAACGCACCCTTACTCGTTCACCAATAGGTTCGATGTGAATATCTGAAGCATTGCCATCGATGGCATGTCGAATAATTACGGCTACAATTTTTGTAACGGGCGCATCTTCAACAAGAGCAATGTCGTCGCCACCGCCAGTTAAGCGCTTGACCACAGCTTCAGGCAGACCCTCTTCGCTGGAGAGTTCAGCATCAAGTTCGCCCAAGACCTTGTTAACCTCACTGGCTACATTCTTGTAATCATCAAGGATGGCGTGGAAATCATCGGCGCTTATTTTGAAAATCTTGAATGGCATGCCCAA
>JBBTXQ010000034.1:0-2486 GCA_038062165.1 Patescibacteria group bacterium | reverse complement strand
CAATCAATGCCTTAAGCCAGTAATGGGCAATACGCTTAGCTTGCTTAGGTCGCCATAGAGCAAGTATCCACAACGCGCCAAACAAATCAAATAAAACTAGCATCCAAATATCAAAGCCGAATAGGATAGAGTAACCTACCTCGATGAGCGCAACCACCAATAATCGTTTTGCGAGTTTAGCTTGCATATTTTACTTAGGAGTCTGAGCTCTAAATGACAAAAGTTTACTTATCCCCCACCCTAGGACCCAGCCCACAAGAGCCACAACTAAATAGAAGTACCAATGAGCTAGGTCGAATTTGACTACGAACCACAAAACTGGCAGCAGCAGTACTCCGATCCAGTAGTATTTGTGTTTGTCACCGAATGAAGTAAAGAGAAAGGGTATTATGAAATTGTGTGCCACAATAATTCCAGTAAATACTTCAGTCAACCCGGAGCCCCATCCAAAGAAGCCCCCGTCGTCCTGTTGAGGGAAGAATGTTTCGTAGAGAAACCAGAAAATCTTACCTCCAACTGTTAGGGTAATGGCAAGACTTATTGGCAAAAGAAATGAACTTTTTGATTTAACGGAGCGGAAGATCAGACCCAGGATAAAAGCTCCGGGAATCAATTTGATAAATGCATGTAGATTGTCTGAGTAGTTAAAGTACGTACATATCCCTACAGAGACTAAGGCCATACCTAATGGCCAATAATACCACCTACTGCTCTTGGCAGAAGAAGTAAGAAGAAACACACTAAACGCGGTGAAGTAGAAAATGAAATACTCGAAAAAGTACCTACCGTCTGAATAAGCAATAGCAGCAGACAACAAGGCGGCTCCCGTTATTATCCAGATATTCCTTAATTCGCTACTTTTGTTTTCGATGATTTGATGGCTATGATAATAAATGAAACGAGAAGGAAAGCTAGGCTCACAACCCATGTCACGATCTCACGATCGAAACTGGGGATACCGATGCCCCCGGCCCCGTAGTTACTGACCGGAGTAAGTGCAATCAGAATAGCCCCCAGGGGGATAGCCCATATTGCGAATTTCTTCCAGGCAGTGAATGTATGTTCGGATAGGAAGAAAAAAAGTAGCAAGATAATCGCTAATATTGTCATCGAGTATGCAAGTGGTTCCCCTACGGAAAAAGTAGGGTAGCTTCCAATGCAAACTCGGTCAGAATTCTCGCACAAGCCAACAGCTTCCGGATAGATCATTGCATAGCCAACAGCGATTAATACAAGTACTAAAACGAAGACTGATAAGATCTTTTTTTTATAACTCATAATGTGTTTTTAATTGTTTCGATAATTTGCATTAATTCTGTGGCTTGTTCTATTGTTAGCTTCTTGTCTGACAGAGCTTGGAGCTGATTCTGGAGATCTCCGAGTTTATGCTCGGCACCATTTAGATTACCTTTCTTAACTAACCCGATGGCGTCGTTGATCTTGGCTAGCATGCTCTTCTTGTTTGGGTTATCAAGATCAAGATTACTTACGATAATCTTGAGGGTATTCAGTCGGTCAATTGTTGTAACTGTGGTTCCGGGTGCAAGCGTCTGATCTACGTTGCCATCGCCATTTATATCGATATTGAGATTGCTGGCAGTATCTAGAGTGCCGATTGTCATGGTGACAATTGTATCTGGAGTAACTGGAATGTCTTGGTAAATAAGCGTATCTGTAACTTGGTCGCCTGAAACCTCGTCAATCCCGAGAGTGAAAGTGCCGGTATCTTGGCCATCAAGGCGCAAAGTATAAGTATCTTCTGTGTCTAGCCCAACATACTTCCCTTCCCCGAATTCGAGATAATAACTATTTGGAATATTTTCGTTTATTAGATCAGTCTGGGACCCAAACGAATCGGTAACAGAAATTGAAACGGGTGATAAAACCCTAATACGCAATTTCTTAAGTATGTTTTTGGTTGGTTCTTCTGTGGCTATAAAGCTAGGAAGGGTTGATGTACTTCTTATTAGTATTTCTCCTAGCAAATCACGAACGCTTATGCTTTCCATAATACTGGAGTGTACCCTGTTTACTCGTGGGCCTTTGTTTGAGAGTGGAAGATCTAAATAAAACGTAGTCGTGGCCATAGAGCCTGCGCTTGGGGTTACCACTGTTTCGTCGCCGTCTTCGGTGAAGATGGGTTCGTGGTCGAGATATGTGACCGTCTTACAATAGATATATGGACTGCCGGGAGGGATAGCTTCGCATACTTTTTTATCCCTCCCCACGTATTTGAATCCGCTCACTGTGTCGAGGCCCCAGCCGACTATTTGGGTTACTTTGATATTCTCGGGCGCTTGCCAGATGTCGAAGTAGTTATGATTAGAGTCAGATTGGGTGAGTTGCGCTTGCTTGAGCACGTTGGGTGTGAGCACGTCGATATCGGCAGGCTCATTTCTGCCATCGCCACCACTGACGAAATCGCGGAGTTCTGCGGGCGTGTTGATGGCATAGCCATAGCGCCCCATCCAAGCAGCTAGTTCGGG
>JBBTXQ010000033.1:0-3438 GCA_038062165.1 Patescibacteria group bacterium | reverse complement strand
CCATCGAGCATTTTTCAGAGTATGAAATCACCGAACATGGTGATGCCCATGTGAGAGAATTTGATGAGGATAGTTTGACTGCTTGGCTTAAGGATAATGGGCTTGAGATACTGGAGGTGCGATCAGTTTCTTTCATTGATGGTCCGTTTTTTGATTTTTTACTGAAGTTTCCCTTACACGTTGGTTTTTCGCAAAAATTAATCATTAAATTTGAAAAGTTCCTGACGGATTTGAATCTTTTTTGGGGAAGGCATTTGGCAATCAAGGCGAGGAAGAAATAATGAAAATTTTAGTCACCGGATCAAAAGGAGTAATAGGGTCGTATCTAACCAAAATGCTCGCAGATCGCGGGCATCAGGTTCTAGGTATTGATCTTCATCACGGTGCGGGCGAAATAGGGTGGGAGCACGAGATGTCAAATAGCTTTTTTGGATATTCGCGCGGTGACGTGGCGGATTTTCGTCAATTGGAAAGAATTTTTGAAAAGGCCGGTCCTTTTGATTTTGTCTATCATACCGCGGCCGAGTTTGGTCGGTGGAATGGGGAGGACTATTACGAACAGGTCTGGAATACCAATGCGATTGGGACTAAAAATGTGATTAGACTGCAGGAGCGGCTCGGCTTCAAGTTAATCCATTTTTCTTCGTCAGAAGTCTACGGTGATTATCCGGAATTGATGCGGGAGGAGGTAATGGACAAGGTGGAAATTAAACAGATGAATGATTACGCGCTCTCCAAGTGGGTCAACGAACAACAGATTCGCAATTCGGCGATTAAACACGGCACCGAGACAGTGGTGGTGCGACTTTTCAATACCTATGGCCCGGGTGAATGGTACCACCCTTATCGCAGTGTTAACTGCAAGTTTACTTACCACTCTCTCCATGGGATTCCGATTACTGTTTATCGTGGCCACAAGCGGACTTCTACTTATTTGGAAGATACTTGTCGAACGCTCGCTAATATTGTAGATAACTTTAAACCCGGTGAGATTTACAACATTGGTGGTAAGGATCTTCATGATATCGAGACATTGGCCGATATTATTTGGAAACATACTGGTGCCTCCAAACAGCTGATCAATTATGCCGATAATGAAGTGTTGACCACCAAGCACAAGTTGGTCGAGAGTTCCAAGGCCGAGCGGGATTTGGGGCATATTTCCACCGTTAGTCTGGAGGAGGGCGTCCGGCGGACGATTGATTGGATGAAGGAGTATTACCGCCTTGGTTAAAAAAGATGAAGTTCATCTACTGCGCGCCGCGCTATCACACCAATCTGCATTTTCAGATCAAAGTTCTTCGTGACCATGGTCACGAGGTTCATTTTCTTAGTCTCTACCGGGGCGGTTCGGAATACTATGATGCCCTAGAGCCAGATATTCTTGGTTATTCCGGTTTATTTTTATTTCTTAACAGATTTTACAATCCCCCTGGTGGTCGTTTAACGAAAAATTCTTTTGAATTGAAGTATGGTTTCCCTCCGCTTTTTAAATTATTTCGTTACTTCTTCCAGATTAAGCCTGATGTGGTGGTTATCAAGAATATTGAGAGTGTCTATTCTGTTTTTACCACTATCTTTGCCCGGTTATTTGGGGCGCGGGTCGTTTTTCTCATCCAGATTCCCAAGTTCCGGTCCAAGCTCAGAAGCGAGTCGGTTCATTGGGTGGGGAAAATATTTAGCGCTATCGTCCTGACCCCAGTTTGGGGTGATTCCCAGTTTCCTAACGACAATCACAATCTATTTTATCTTCCATTTTCTTATCCCCTCGCTGTTGATAAGAGAGAACTGGCACCGGGGGGCACTTTTCGCTTAATGTGTGTGGGTAAGTTCCAAGAGCGGAAGGGACAGTTAGTTTTGCTTAAGGCCTTAAGCTGTCTTGTCGCACGTTACCCTCTCAAGCTCACACTTGTTGGTCAGACTGACGAGAGTAAATATTACAACCAGCTTCTGGCCTATATTAGAACTAACAAGTTAGAAGAATTAGTCACCATCAAGCAAGACTTGCCGTGGGAGGAAGTCCAGTCTGAGTATTTACGGCACGATATTTTTATCTTACCTAGTTGGTTGGAGTCTGCCGCCTACTCACCACTAGAGGCAATGGCCCACGGTCTGGCGGTTATCACCTCCGACGACAATGGCACTAAGAATTATATTGTCGAAGGGGAGAATGGTTATCACTTCCGGGTGGGAGACGGGGTGGAACTGGCCCAAAAAATAGAAGCGATAGTCCAGAATTCCGGAACTTTAACCAGAATGTCTCAACGAAGTTTGGAGGAAGTTAGGAATAAGTATGACCCGGAGCAGTTTTACAAGCAGTTTAGGAAAGTGTTAGGCTTGTCTTGATGAAACAGAAAGTGATTCCTCATGTGCGGTTGACATTGGGCAAGGAGGAAATCGCCGCTGTCACTAGAGTGATTAATTCTGGGCAGATTGCGGCTGGGGGGGAAGGGGAGAGACTAGAGAGGGCACTGGCTCAACTGGTCCATTGTCGGCAGGCACTGGTGGTGACCTCCGGCACCACCGCTCTCCATGTCGGTTTAATTGGGTTGGGGGTCAAGGCCGGTGACGAGGTTATTGTCCCAGCTTACGCTTGTCAGGCTCTCTTGAACGCTGTTTATTATGTCGGTGCCACGCCACGCTTGGTTGATGTCGATCTGGTGACTTTCAACATTGACCCAGCAGAAATTAAAAGGGCCATTTCTGGCAAAACTAAGGCGATTATCGCGCCGCACATGTTCGGACTGATGGCTGATGTGGGAGCTATTACAAAATTCGGTGTCCCGGTGTTGGAAGATTGCGCCATGGCGATTGGTGCTATGGCGAGCGGTTGCCCGGCTGGATCCTGGGGTGATGCGGCCACATTTTCTTTCTATGCCACGAAAGTGATTACTGGGGGCGAGGGCGGGGCATTGGTTTCAAACAAATCAAAAGTTATTCAGCGTGCTCTGGATGTGCGCGATTATGATAAAAAGAGGCCTTTTATTATTCGTTATAACTACAAATTAAGCGATCTTAACTCAGCCGTTATTCTGGCCCAGATGGCTAAACTACAGTCTTTTATTAAACAACGGCAGGCCGTTGCTAAGCGTTATGATCAAGCCCTGGCTGGAGCCAAGTTTATTCTGCCAGTCACTCCTCGGGCTTATAATCATGTTTTCGCCCGTTATGTGATCCGGACCAAGAGTGCCAAGCATTTGCGCGAATATTTGAAAAGGAACGGAGTGATTGCTGGCCATGGTGTGGTTTTCGGCCTCCATAAGTTAATCAAGACCAAACACCGATTTCCCAAGACGGATGAAATATTAAGAACAGCAGTTTCGCTGCCAATCTATCCCGCACTAACCGCGGTTGAACAACAGAAGATTATCAGATTACTGCTTGATTATAAATTATAGAACATGAGAGAAGAGCTAATAAACCGGACGACCTACTCCA
>JBBTXQ010000032.1:0-29636 GCA_038062165.1 Patescibacteria group bacterium | reverse complement strand
GTATCTGTCTAGCTCAAGCACAAGCAGTTCAGAATCAATAGGGAAAATAAAATTAGCATTATTAGCAAGCCTGTTTTCCCTCGAACCATTAAGTGAAGCTCTGATGTTCTTGAGAACTCCAGCTATGAAATAATCCCGAAGTTTGAGCAATTTGAGATGTTTACTTGCCTGTCCGGTAGGCAGGTTTTGTTTGAACTGTTTGTCGGCTTTCTCGAGAGCCTCTGCCATTTCTTCAACCAGTGGCAAGGCACCAGCGTCTCGTGGCTGACTGTCAGCCACAGTGCCTCGACGGATGTACAGAAAGCCGACTCCGGCTGGCCCACCGAACTTTGGGGCCGAGAAGCTCGCCATGTCTAATCCTAGACTCTGCATGTTAAGTGGTAGTAATCCCGGTGCTTGCACGCAATCAGAATGGAACAGAGGTCGGGGGGCCCTAATGCCGATGGTCTGGGGATTTTTTCCGAGGACCTCGGCAGGAGGGATCCCCGACCGACGTAAGACTCTGGCAATTTCTTTAATCGGCTGGATTGTGCCGATTTCATTGTTGGCATACATGATCGAGACAAGTCGAGTATCTGACCGCAAGGCTCCTTCAACTTGTTTTGCTGTGATAAAACCGTCAGAATTAGTCTTGAGATAAGTTACGTTTTTGAATTTAGCGAATGCATCAAGCAAGCTCTTATGTTCTATGGCAGTGGTAATTATATGCGATTTGGGGGTTAAACCCCCAAGTGAGAAAATATTAGCTTCTGTGCCCCATGGGGTGAAAACTATTTCATCAGTAGCCACACTCAAGACTTTTGCAATTCTAGCCCGAGCAGATTCGAGCCTAGCGCGCGCAATTCTGCCTTCTAGATAAATTGCGTTGGGATTATCGCGACCGGCCGCGTAGTCTAAAAAAATTCTCTTCTTCATATTAGACGTTATATCAAAAATATAACAGAAATGAAACGTGGCCCAACTTGCGTCAGGCCACTAATCCTCCTCAAACAGGTCGAGAAGCTCGGCGAAGCTCTCGACGATAATACAAGCCCCCGCGCTCTGTAATTCTTCGACAGTGTGTGTAGACTTGATAGCAGCTACGAGCCAGCCGGCCGTCACGGCAGAGACCACTCCGCTTGGTGAATCCTCAATGGCAAGCCCATCATTCGACCCACGCAAAGATTTCGCGACCATTTCCCAAACATAGGGATTGGGTTTCTTGCGTGAATTCGACAAATCGTTGCCAGATACAACAACAGAGAAGAACTTTCTTGGGAGCTCAATATCCTCCAAGATTCTCTCGATCATCATGACCGATGAGTCCGTGACGAGGGCAAGCGTGAGTCCCCACGAGTGAAGTGTCTGTACGGCCGCCACCCCGCCCGGGTACGCCTCGTAGACATCGCCCTCTTTGATAGCAAGAGTGCCGTTTAGGTCAAAGCCGATCTTAGTGACTGGCTGGCCCAGAATCTTCATGAGACCTCCTTTATCTAATTGATATTACACACATTTGGAAAGTTTGCAAATAGTCTTGAAAAGGGTTAGCATGTTCTGTGAAGATATGGACACGTTCACTTACATTTATATCTTGATTGGCGCGGTAGTAATACTGCTTGCTTGGGTAATTAGACTTGAGATGCGCATCACTCGCCTACTTGCGGGCAAAGATGCCAAAACGCTTGAGGATACGATAGTGCGTTTGCGAGAGGAACTAACCAAACTTTTCGTTCACAAAAAGAATACCGACGAGCGCTTAGTGGAGCTAGCCGGACGAGTCAAGAAAAGTGTGCAATGGGTAGAGACAGTGCGCTTCAATCCGTTTCGCGATCAAGGCGGCAACCAGAGCTTCAGCACACTCTTGGTAAACGAGCACGGTGATGGGGTGGTGCTAACTGGATTGCACACTCGCGATAAGTCAAATATCTACGCCAAGCCCATCAAGGCAGGCGCAAGTGAGTATGAATTATCAAGTGAAGAGATAGAATTGATCAAGAGAGTTAACTAACACCGTGAGCAACTCACAACAACCAACATGGAAAATAAATCTAAAATCGAACGACCGCCTGTTGTTGTTGTCCTTGGTCACGTTGATCATGGCAAGTCTACGTTACTAGACTATATAAGAAGTGCGAATACTGTAGAGCGGGAGGCGGGTGGCATCACCCAACACACTGCCGCTTACGAAGTAACGAGCGAATACGAAGGCGCTCAAAAACGTATAACCTTTATTGACACTCCGGGCCATGCCGCATTTGGGAAGATGCGTGAGCGGGGTGCGGCTGTGGCAGATATTGCCATTTTGGTTGTAGCGGCCGATGACGGAGTCAAGCCACAAACACTTGAAGCGCTTGAGGCTATAAGACTAGCGAGCATCCCATTCATCGTTGCCATCAATAAGACTGACAAGCCAAACTCAAATATAGAACGCACTAAGCAAAGTTTGGCTGAGGCGGGTGTGCTTGTAGAAGATTACGGAGGTACCGTGCCTGTTGCCGAAATTTCGGCTAAAACAGGAGAAGGGATTGATAACTTACTCTCACTTATTTTGCTTTCGGCCAGCTTAGAAGAATTAACCTATGACCAGGACTCTATGGGAAAGGGCGTAGTTATTGAGTCGCATAGAGATCTCAAGAGGGGCATCTTAGCAACTCTAGTAGTCACAGAAGGCAAGCTTAGTGGTGGCGATGTTGTTCTTATAGATTCAAGCGTGTCAGTTTTGCGAGCAATCGAGAACTGGGAGAGCAAAAAACTTGAAGTAGCTATCCCCTCAATGCCAGTGGTTGCTAGTGGTTTCTCGGATCTGCCTCAAGCTGGTTCAGAGTTTGAGATTTTCGCAAACAAGAAAGAGGCGGAAAAAGAAGCGGAAAAAAGAAAAGTTGAAGTTAAAATAAATAGTGTAGAAAAAATAGAAAAAGAAATTATCATTCCAATCATTTTAAAAGCTGACGCGACCGGCACACTCGAGGCGATTAAATCAGAGCTGACTAAGCAAGAGACGGAGAAAGTGGGAGTAAAATTCGTGGACTCTGGCGTAGGCGCGATCACAGAGAGTGATGTCAAGATACTGCGCAGCTCAGACAAACCAATTATCATAGGCTTCAATGTCAGCATAGATAAACATGCCAAAGACTCGGCAGAGAAGAATGGCGTTCGGATAGAATTGTTCGATATTATATATAAGTTGAGCGAATGGTTCGGAGAATATGTAGATGAGATCACACCCAAGGTAGTAATTGAAACAATTACAGGAGAAGCTAAAGTGCTCAAAACATTTAGTCGTACCCGAGAGCGACAAGTACTAGGAGGCATAGTTAAATCAGGTTCACTTGAACGCGGTAAAAAAGTGAGAATCAGTAGACGAGACGAAATGGTTGGCGAGGGCAAGATTGTGAATCTACAAAAGTCGCGCAACGATACAGATTCTGTTTCAGAAGGTGAGCAATTCGGCGCAGTAATCGAGGCCAAACTTGCCATCGCCGAAGGAGACATTGTACAGATAATTTCTAGATCATAGTGATATGCGAGAACGCCGACAAAATAAACTGACAGACGAGTTCCGTGACTTGATTGCGAAGTTCTTGGAGATTGAATCTGACAGGAAGAGCGTGATCACAGTTACTAGAGTGGAGCTCCTGAGTGAGGGCAAACTTCTGCGCGCATATTTATCTGTCTTCCCCATAGATCAAGAGAAGGTTGTCTTAGGCTTCGCCGAGAGACGCACGGGCGAAGCACGCAAATATTTGGCCAGCAAAACCAAAATGCGCAGTGTCCCCAAAATCGAATTTGTCCTAGATCAAGGCGAAAAGAACCGCCAGAGAATAGACGAACTCCTAAGAAAATAGTAAGCTAGTCAGACGGCCACGTAGCTAAGTAGTAAAGCAAGGGACTGCAAATCCCTTATACGCGGGTGCGATTCCCGCCGTGGCCTTAAGCAAGATTGCCGAGGTGGCGGAATTGGCATACGCGCAGCGCTTAGAACGCTGTTCCCGCAAGGGATTGGGAGTTCAAGTCTCCCCCTCGGCATAAATTTACTATCATTTCAAATTCAAGAGTGCTCGAGTTTGAGGGCCTACTATACCGACTTGTTCGAGATTATTTTTTACTTGGAAATTTTTTACTGATTGTTCTGTGCAGGGGCCAAAGTTGCTCGTGATAGGACAGTCGCGTAATGTCTTGCCTATTGGCGGGTACAGTCCTAATTTGTTTAATTTAATTTGCAATGCCAACACATCTGGCTCACTCTTCATGCCTCTTTTTAAGAATCTAGTAAAAATATAATCAGACATTCCTGATTCGGTTACCTGGCCTGCCTGTTCGGCGGGCAAGTATCCGAAATAGCTCTTGATCGCTTGATATGTCTCGTTTGCAAGCAGGTCAAAATACATGTTTCTCACACTCGCGTTCGCACTCGTGATCTGTGACTCATATATGTAGCCGTACTCTACAAGTAGCGCGGCGCTGTCGCGCGAGCCATTTGAGCCTATGGCTATGAGCTCGCGATCTGGTGTTACGCCCATGTTCTCGCCCGGTAGCGTGCTGACGGGGATAATTCGCGAGAACTTGTCGCGCATGAAGCTCGCCAAATCAGTGCTTGCTTGCGAGTTAGCAAAATTAGAGTCTGGCACATAAACTGTAAATCCGACATGCTCACCTGGCCCGCTCATATTTCTTCTTGGGTAATCATTGATGTGAATGTGCAGGGCTATGTCTATGCGATTATCATTGGCAAACTTGTTGAGCGCATATAGTTCAAAGGCTGCTTGTTCGCTTGCAGTGTTGTGATAAACAGACTGACCTGATGGTGGCAGACTAAACTTGATTGAGTTGTAATATTTAATTGCGTTTGTTCTGAATGCGAGAATAGCTTCGCGACCAGTTTCCATATATGCACGTAACCACGACGAGTAGTCCCCTGATAAATCACGCGCTAAATATATTTTGAAATTAGTATTTGTTTCAAGTAACTTAGCTAACTTGTCTGCAATTATCACATTCAAATCTCGCTCATATAAACCTCCAAAACTTGTGCCCCCAGTCAACTTGCCGTGCCCCGGCACTATCAAAATGCGCAAATCGCCCTCACTGTAATGCTGCTTCAGGTGCTCGCTCGAAGAAAGTTTAGAATAGAAAGGATCGTAAGGCGCTCCGGCTGTGTGCGCACTTGCAAAATTGGTTAATGAAAATAAAAGAAAAAAGATACTGACTAAATACTTAAACATAATCTATCCCCCCAGTAGGATTCGAACCTACGACCTTCTCGTTAAGAGCGAGCTGCTCTACCAACTGAGCTATGAGGGGCGCCAGGAGTTATGTTACCAGAACTTTCCTCACAATGCACAGGGGCGTCTGCTCACTTGATTGTCCCAATGGATTATCTTTAAAAACACTTTTGCAAAAATTATCAGTAATACTCTCATCTGATTTGCCCATGACGGCCACACCCAGATCGTTAGCATCTATGATTACAACGTCGCACTTTATCTCACTACTCAAATCGCGCGCCACTTTATCCGGATTCAAGGGCCCAAGTTTAGCGTAATTATTGTACGGAGGCAGGGTGTAATCGCATGGTCCGTCAATTGCGTTTACGTTATGGCCAACAACTTTATAAAAAACTCCCCTGATTCCAAAAGGCTTAGTGATTGCTGAAGCAATAACGCCCAAAATTATTCTGAACACGCCCGCCTCCCTAATAGCGAGCTCCATCGTCCAAGGACTGCCTAGGCCAATCCCGTATGGCGACTTGTGAACAAACTTAACTAGAAATTTGGCAAAGGCTGACGGTTTAATATCACTAATCGCCCAAGCCCGGCCCTGACTAATAGCAACAATACGTTCGCTAATAAACAAGAAATCATCTTTTTGTATAAATGACCCGACATATTTCTTAACAACATCAGTGATATTATCCCCCTTCAAGATCACATGAGTCTTAATCGGCAAACGCTCCCATTCAGCACCCCCAATGTTGATTATTAAATTTTTCCCGGTATTGGGAGTAAAATCAGTCATTGTTGATAATTGAAGTTTAAATAAATTTATGCCCAGGGTGGGAGTCGGACCCACATGCCCTTTCGAGCACAACATTTTAAGTGTTGCGCGTATACCATTCCGCCACCTGGGCTACATTTATACTTTACCTAATATCTGCAACTTTATCTACTATTTGGTTAAGGATGGTGCAAGTTTACTGCTTCACGGTGATGTCCCAGTGATCTTTACCCGTGCCGGCGTAATCTTCGTTCATCCAGACATTGCCACTATCAGAATACAGGTCCCAACTCTTGTACTTGCCTGTGTTCTGGAAATGCGTGACTATGTACATGTTAAGTGAAGCTGTGGGCGCAAGATCTATTTTAATGCCGTCATAATGCCCCGCCTCGCTGTGGCCCGATCCGGCATCAGAAGTAGCATCGCGCACAACTATTTGACATGTTGAGCATTTATCTGCAAGTGCGAAAATGTAATTGATTGTGGCGGGCGTGACGTTATCGAAGTCACCACAGGGCGAAACATTGCCGTTTGTGTTGCAATTAGGCAGGTCAAAGCTAATATTTTTGTTTGTCGCGCCAAGCAAAAGTGCTCTAGCATCTTGATCAGATAGTCTGCCGGGCAAAAGTGGCGCGCTGCCTCCTTGGCCGCCAGTCAGGCCGCCGCCCGTTCCCCCTGTGCCACCACTTGGGCCAGAAACTTGCGTGAGTGCAAGATTGGGGCTGACTAATCTTGGATTAATAGTTTCTAAAATTAAATATGAAAATAATGCAAGCAAGAGTCCACCGATAGCGCCCCAAATCCTGCCTTTGGCCTCTTCTTTTACTCCTGGAATATACGAGAGTGTGTACTGTATGCCCCCGATTACGATCATAAGCACAGCAAGCGCGACAGTGAGCGTGAGGGCGTAACCGTAAACAGTAGAGAAATATTCAAACTGATTTGGCCCTACGTCCACTTCACTCGTGCCATCAATACTCTCAAGTAACTGATACTTAGTCTGCGCTTCTGCAACTCTCATATTTAAGTTTTAGATCAAAACTGCGGGGCCACACCAGTGCCACCCGGATCTATCCCGAGCGATTTACCAATGAAATAAATAATTCCCCAGATGGAGATGATCACGAACATGGCAAGGATACCCGACCACATGCCCTTCTTGGCCTCTTCGCGTGAACTCTCATCACCCGATCTAATCAAGCCAATCAAGTTCCAGATGAAGAAGATTAGCGCCAAGCCAATCAAGACTGGCACAAGATTATCAATCCAGAGTCTGAAGAGGCCAATTATCTGACTTACGCTCATACTTAATTTATTTTATATAATTATTTTAGGCTGGAGGTCTTGGATAAGTTGTGTCAACTTTCGGATCAATGCCAAGTGTACGGCCGATAGCGGTAGTGATACCCCAGATAGAGATGATCACAAACATGGCGAGTATCCCCCACCACATGCCCTTTTTGGCCTCGGCGCGATCATCATCACTCTCGCTCCTGATCAGCTTAATTAAACTCCAGATGAAAAATACGAGCGCTAAGCCTACAAGAATCGGAGTGAGGGCACCCACCCAACGCTTGACGGCTGTAATCAGATTATCAACCGGAGCCTGAGCAGAAGCAAAAAAAGGCAAAATTATGACTAAAATAGGATACAAAAATTTACTTTTCATATAATCTATTTTACCCCACAAATAAGCCGTAAAAATAGGATTGTCCACACCCTTGCATTTTGCACCAAAGTATGATATAATACGCCTCGTAACAGGTCACCGACAATTTGGTCCAACCCAGCTAAGCTGGGTCCAAAAAGAGAGAAAGGAGAACAACAATGGCGAAAACGGTAGTTCCAGGGTTCTTGAGAGGCATCTGGGATGAACTCCTGGTCAAGTATGCCGTAGAACCACTTGTCGGGAAGGTTTTCGGCAAGGTGGAGAAGGACCTCGGCACAGATGTGGAACGAGGGGCAAAAGTCAAAGCGAATGCTGACAGCGTTCGCAAACTCGTGTCAAAGCTCATCATGGACCTCAAGCTCATTGTTCTCCCAAAGCGTCTAAGCGAAGGGGAACGTGAGGAAAGGGACGTGATGAACGCTGTCTACCGTATCTTCATCGAGTGGCACACTACGCCCCGTCCGGTGAAAGTAGTCGAGGTAGACAAGAAGAAGGGTACTGAAAAGAAGACGGAAACAAGCGACGTCAAGTCTGTACGAGAAGCCTTCAAGGAGGAAGAAAAGGAGATCGAGAAATTCCTACGCGAGCTCGATGGCTACGATGACGAGCAGTGGGAACAGATCACTGATCTCTTCCACGACGATACAACTCTCGAGAGTTGGGCTACGCGCGCACGGGAGATACTCGACGAGTTGGGAGACGATATCAAAAACCTCCCGGCGAAGCTCGACGCCATGGGTATCCACGACGACGATTACTACGCTGACGGTGGCCCGGACGAAACTGCTCGCGCAAACGAGAAGGCTCGCGTCGAAGCTCTAAAGCGGGAACGTAAACTCGATCGCGAGGCAGCAAAGGTTCGGTTCAAGGCTGAGCGTCATCACCAGGACAGCGTCCGTCGCGAACTGCGTACGGAGGCGTGGGCCGAGAGGCTCGCATTCATTCCCAACCTCATCAAGGAAACCGTCCGCCGCATCCGCGGTTAAGGAGAAAGAAAATGTGGCAAATCGTCAGGGGACTCGCTCTCGGCTCGCGCCAGGTCTGGCGCTATGGCAGTCGTAAATTCCGTGGTCCACTCTGGAAGTACTTGGCTGTAGTAGTTGCGACAACAGCGGCCTGCGCAACACTTTCGGGGATGGGACAGAAGCAGTACATTCCCTACATCACTGCCTTTGGAATTCTGGGGGCCATGTTCTATCTCGTGGCTTTCGCGCGGATCACACGCGGGGCGACGGGACCACGGCATCTCACGGCCGGTGAGCCGCTTCTTGTGCTCGCCATCGATCGGGTAACTAAGGCGCGATATCTGCTGGCGGGAGTGCCGTTCATTATCGGCCTCTACACCAGTCTCGTGCCTATGGATACTCACCCGCGATTCATCATCTTCACCGTCATCGGCGTGATGGGGATGATTTGCTACAGCTCGGCGCTCGACTTCAATTGGCCCTGGCCGAAGTTCGGTCGCGGACTCTCGATCGTCCTCTTCTTCGCCACTACCGGTGCATACATCTTCACTTGGTCGAAGAACCACTTCGACCACGAGAAGCGGGCGAGTATCGCCGACGAGACTCGGGCTTGGAAGTCGGGGGATGATGAGAAGAGTATTCGGGAGGCTCGGCAGGCAAAAGAAGCTGTTGAGCAGACGGTGCGAAACTTGGAGAGGGCAAAGACGGTCGTGTGGAAGGAACCCGCGATCGAATCTATCCTTACCAAAAACATCGTTCCCGCCTCTCTGGTACCGGTCAAGCGCGAGAGTGCTTACTGGTGGCCGAAGGGATTACTGCCCGGGCGTTATAGCTCGAACGAGGGCGGTAACTATCTCGCCAAGTCGTGGACGGTCAGTGAGGTGATGATCTCTGTCACCTACCACAGTCCGTACACGAACAAGGACTTCACCGTCTCCTGGGAACGCGAGAGTGAGCAGTGCAATGTGCGCTGGGAAGACGGCGTCAAGACCCACCACCCTTGCCATTACGATCCGTATCGAAGGGCTATGGTGGCCCGGGCTGACAAGCTCACATTCTTCATCCACGCACAATGAAGACTCTCGTGCATCGCGCACGCTCCCCTGGACCAATTGTCTCAAGTCACAGCTTTTGTTCTGTAACTTTTCTTCCGCCTTAAACGGGAGAAGGGGAACGGCGCAAAAGCTGTTTTTTATTTAACTGAACTGACGAAATTTACTATCAGGTTCACTATGCCGAAGGCAGAGATAGTTATAGCTACACCAATTACGCCCCAGAGTAAGTGCTTTTTCTTATCTTCGTCTTCACGGTGGAGCATGAACTGCAAAACTCCCCAAAGGAAATAGATCACAGATAGGGCAACAAGTAACTTGAGGGCAGGATTAATCAGCTCTGTTTTTATATTCTTAACAGCGTCCGGTACTGCCGCTACTAAATCAGAATACATTATTATCTGCCCAATTATCTACCAAGACCAGTTACTCCTGGAGGTGTGACTGTTGTGTTGGCATTGATACCCAAGATGTTGGCAATATAACTCACGATACCCCAGATCGAGACGATCACGAAGAGAGCCACGATACCCCACCACATCATCTTCTTGCCATCGGCGCGGGTCTCTTCATTGCCTGCGATCACGAATCTGATCAAACCAACTATGAAGTAGATGAGGGCAATGGCGACTAAGACCGGGATCAATCTTGAAACGATAGTCTCAATAAGGCCTAACAAGTTAAGCAACTGACTGCCTTGGGCGAGAGCAATAGCTGGTGAGAAAGCCAACACTGTCCCTAAAACTCCTGCGATTTTCGACTTATTCATGATTAATTTTATCTTTTAATAATTCTTAATAATTATAGTATAGCAGGAGTATCTAATTTATGGCTTAACGTAATCCACAGTTGGTTTACTGGTGTCAAGTTGGAGGCTATTTGAGACAAGATTAGCCAATCCCCATAGACTAACCATCACAAATAGAGCTATGATCCCCCAGGTCATGTTCGTCTTAGCCTCTGTGCGTTTGGCCTCGTCAGATGAGTTGAGTATAAACATTGTTATGCCCCAGATGAAGTAGGCCAGAGCCAGGCCCACTAATACGCCCGTGATGGGGCGAATTATACCTAAAAAATTGTCTACTACACCAGAGATTTTTGCAGCGGCTTCTAACATGTTTAAATATTTAAATGTTTATATATTTAAATGTCATATTGCTCCCACCGTAGCTCTGACTACTTCCGCGATTACTTTGGCTCCAATCAAGACTGCCCCGCCGATCACTGCCCACCAGAGCGAGCTCTTAGCTTTATCAATCTTGTCTTGACTGCCACCGGCAGTAACGAACAAGAAGCCAGCATAGACAATCATGAGCACGAGCACTGGTATGCCAATAGCAATCAGCACCTCAAGAATTTTAACTATCAAAGAATTAAAGTCAGTAACTCCACCAGATTTCAGTGGATTTATAAAAGTACCGCCCGAACCTGAACCGTCTGGTCGTGGTGGATCTTGGGCAAAAACTGGATGCGTAACTAGTTTAAATAGAAATTCTTTCATGATTATTTTAAAAATTATTTTAGAGGATTAGTAAAGCCTCCAGCACCAAGATTTACTAATATTGTATTCACAATAACCCAAGCCGCCACGGCAATCACCAGTCCCCAGATTGAGGCGAACATTATACTCTTGCCTTCTGTTCGTTGTCCCTCACTTGCCCCGCCAATGATCATGTATGCTCCCCCAATGCCGATGCCCAGGATAGCAAGCGAAACGACTAACACAATCAAGTAATCGAAAATTCTAGTGAGGAGCGTGAGGAATTCTGAAAGTTTGCACGGCTCGGGTCCCGTACCGCAATTTACTAGAGGCAGGAGTGCGTAAGTTAGCTTTTCTCTGTTCATTTATATACTTAATAGATCGCGCAGGCGGGTGTCGGCGGAGGTTACGGCTGTGTCCGGGCTCGACTTGCCTATCATAACAGATTCTATCATGTCGGCGAAGATGTTACGCGAGGCTACTGCATTTGGGTCAAACCACGTTTTGCCAATCACGGCGCTGGAATAAAACAGGGTTAAGAAGGCATTCTCCGGTGTCACGTTTAATAAGTCACGTCGTGCTGGAGGCAACTCTAGCACAGCACTTGCAATGGGAGCCGTTTTGCCGAGTGACAGGCGATAAGCAACGGCTGTGGCAGAATCTGGCACAGGTGAGTTGCGTAATACTGCGAACGAATAGACGTTTGTGAAAGTTAGGCGTCTCTCGCCGCTTGAGACCTGCGGGAACGTGGCCACGTCGAAGTTCAAATGTGGGTTGCGCTCGCGAATCGTGCCAAGCTCGCTTGCGAAACCGAAATAAACACCCAATTTACCAGACACAAACTCATCAAGTGAGTTGCGCTTGGCAGAATTCCACGAATATTTGGGCAGACTAGGATTAGCAAATTCAGTGTAGTAACGCAAGGCCGAATCTGCGCCATCTAACTTTCCCAGCACGACATCTGGCACACCTGCACTCAATGAGATTATTTGATTGCCGGTTTGCATAATCTGGGCAGAGAGGATCTCTTTAAAGTGCGCAACATTTGTCACGCCCCCGAGGGCAACAGCCGATTCATTTATGTTGCCGTTACTATCGAGCTTGGTGAGACGCTCTGGTAGGAGCTGCACCTCAAGCCACGTTGCAGGCGCAGAAGGGATACCTGCTTTGGTAAACATATCACGATTCCAATACATGATTATTGGGTCGCTGAAAAAGGGCAGACCCAAACTTCCTTCACTTGAAAGCATCACTTCAGAAGCCTCAATGAAGCTGTCTTTGAAAGTGCGTTCGGGTAAATATGTGTAGGGAATAGGCAAAATTTTGTCACGCTGTTTGAGTAGCGTTGGGTGAGAAACAAGTACAAGATCAGGACCCTTGTCACTTGCCAAGGCATCTATTAAATCTGCTTCAAAAGTTTCTGCTGACTTTTCAACATAAGTGATAGCGGACTCCTCACCAGCATCATCCTGAGCGCGCTTCAAGATCTCCTCTATGGTTAATTTGGGCAGAGTGCCCCAGAGGACCACTGGTTCACTTGCGAGTTGCTCCGTACTATTTTTGCCTCCACCGATTACACCCGAGAAGATCATCACAGCTCCCACAATGAAGAAAGCAAACACGATCAGGAGAATTGTTTGGAAGCTACGCATAGATTGATTCACGATTCATGATTCATGATTTACGAAATAAGATTCCGAAATGGTGAGAGCCGGCGTCAAATTCACTAGTCTTGCTCACACCAGGGGGCAAAATAGAGAGAATGTCTTGTGGCTTAATTTTACTCTGCCAATCAATAATAAGCATTTCGCCACCAGGCTTCAAGATTCTCGAGGCTTCTGCCAGAAAGTCTTTTTTGTGTTCTGACTGGAAGAGCACATTCGAGATCACAACGGCATCGGCCAGATTATCAGCAAGCTTTGTCCCTCCAAGCACATCAATATCGCCCCAGATCACCCTCACATTACCCAAACCATTTTTGTCTGCTTCTTGTTTGATCGCATCTAAGTAATGCTTCTGCACATCAACTGCGTAAACTGTCCCTCCCCCACCCATTTCCTTCAATTTTTTCCCAATGATTATGGAATAGTGTCCTGAACCTGCGCCCAAATCAGCCACAACCATTCCTGATCTTAAATGCAAACGCTCAATATTCTGCTCTGGCGAGCTAAAATTCATCATACATATAATGATACAGGTTAGAGTCGTTCGACGGAAGCGAGACTATCCCCTTCTCTTAGTTTCATTACCCTCACGCCTTGGGTCTGACGACCTGATGTTGGCACTTCGCCCGCCGTCACTCTGATCACTTGGCCTTGCTTGCTCATGGCCACTAGCTCAATATCTTCTTTCCCCACGGTTTCACCGTGGGGAACTTCTAGGACTCGGCCGACTACGAGGGGGCCGGTTTTAGGTGTGACTTTAGCTGTCTTAATTCCTGAACCGCCGCGTTTCTGGATCTTGTATTCTTTTATTTTAGTCTTCTTGCCTAGGCCGTTGGCACTCATGGTGAAAAAAGTTAATTTCTCTTCTGTGCCTTTTTCGATGCGATCTGCACCAATCACTTCGTCTTTACTTTTCAACTTCACCGCCCGCACTCCGCCCGCGGTTCTGCCCATGGCACGGATGTCAGATTCTTTAAATCTAATTGCTTGACCCAATTTGCTCGCAAGTATCACACTATCGCCCTTCTCAACCGGAAGCACACTAAGTAACTCATCCCCTGCCCCAAGCTTGATTGCAATAATTCCAGAACGACGCACATCCGTCAGGCTCATTACGTCAACCTTCTTACCCACGCCCATTCGCGTAATCATCATAAGGCCCAATTCTTTGCGCTCTTTCACATCGCGTGGTAGAGGCAACACGCTCGTGACGCGCTCACCTTCCGAGAGTGACAAGAAGTTCATGATCGATTTGCCTTTCGTTGCCCGTTTGCCTTCCGGGATCTCGTACATCTTGAGCTGATAGGCCTTGCCTTTATCCGTGAAGAAAAGTAAATCAGCGTGAGTGGACGCGGCAAGCAGATTAGTGATGAAATCCTCTTCTTTGGTGTCCAGATCAACTACGCCCACGCCACCGCGACGCTGGCGCTTGTATTCTTCCGGCCTGGTGCGCTTGACGTAACCACCGCGGGTGAGCACAAGCATACTCTCTTCATCTGGGATCATGTCTTCTGCGCTAATCTCTTTGGCCCCGCCTTTCACTACTTTGGTTCGCCTATCGTCGCCGTACTTCTCGATTATCTCTTGTGACTCGCGCTTTATAATTGCAAGCATTTTGGCCGCGCTCTTTAAGATGCTCCCAAGTTCGTCTATCAGCGCGAGTGTTTCTTTTAATTCATCTTCTATTTTTTTACGTTCAAGGCCGGCAAGTTTTTGGAGCTTCATTTCCAGAATTGCATTCGCCTGCAGTTCTGAAAATTTAAAAGTTTTCATCAAGCCCGCGCGAGCTTCACCAACATCAGCAGATCTCTTAATAAGTTTGATAATCTCATCAATATGATCAAGCGCTTTCTTTAAGCCCGCTAATATATGCGCACGATCTTTGGCTTTATTTAGATCGAACTGCGTACGACGCTTAACGACAACTTTCCTGTGATCCAGAAATTCCTCAAGTATACGCTTGAGCGACAGCGTCTCGGGCACGCCGTCAACGAGCGCGAGCATATTGAAATGGAACATCGTTTCTAGCTCTGTATGTTTATAGAGTGCGTTGAGTACTTTTTGTGGATACGAACCTTGCTTTAGGTCGATTACTATACGCAAGTCGTCGAGAGTTGTGGACTCGTCGCGAATATCACGCACTCCCTCTATTTTCTTGTCATGAACCAGATTAGCGATCTTGATAATCAATTCGGCCTTGTTCACCTTGTAAGGAATCGACGTGATGATAACTTGTGATTGCTTGTCCTCAACTATCTCGGCCTCACCGCGCACCAACACTCCTCCGCGGCCAGATGAATAAGCGTGACTAATATCTTTTTTATTGAAAATTATGCCACCAGTTGGAAAATCCGGTCCCTGAATGAACTCAAGCAAATCTTCATTTGTCGCATCTGGGTTATCAGCAAGGTGGATGAGCGCTTGCATCACTTCGCGCAAGTTGTGCGGCGGCACTTTGGTCGCCATGCCTACAGCAATGCCCAATGTCCCCCCGAGAAGTAACATGGGTACGCGGGATGGAGTGACAATGGGTTCTTTGCGCGTGGCGTCGTAGTTGGGGGCGAAGTCTACGGTTTCTTTATCAATATCGCGCAGAACTTCACCGGCCAGTGCCGACATGCGCACTTCTGTATATCTGTAAGCAGCCGCGCCATCGCCGTCAATCGAGCCGAAGTTGCCTTGGCCCTCAATGAGTGGGTAGCGGGATGAGAAATCTTGAGCCATGTTCACGATCGAGTCGTAAACAGCCATGTCACCGTGAGGGTGATACTTTTTGAGTACATCGCCCACTACTCCGGCAGATTTGGTGAAGCGACCAGAATGCACTCGGCCATCTTCGTGCATAGCATAAAGTATACGCCTATGTACTGGCTTCAAGCCGTCACGTACATCCGGCAGAGCTCTCGAAATAATCACGCTCATGGCATAAGTCAGATATGACGTACGCATCTCGCTAACGATAGGCACAGAAATGATACTGGCAATATTATTAGACTCTATTTTTTCCTCCTTCTTTGCCATATTACTTATTTACTGTTACCAAAATCCAGATGGCGAAAATAATGAATGTGAAGATAGCACTCGACCAAAAAGCGATAGCTCGACGAACACTCTCTGGCTTATTTCTCAATTTTGTCAGGAACTCCATATGGTTATCACTTCGCCTTCTTTATCTTCCAGATCCTTGCGTTTGATCACGAGTTTATCAACAGGCTTGGGAAGATTCTTTCCTTTAATTTCGTTCCCTGCCACGTTCATTGGCATTGGCACTATTACTTTTGGTTCTAGCGCGGTTGCGTATTCAAGCGAGGGAGTGAAGAGAATGTCCGCGTCTGCCAAGATCTCTTTGGCCTCCGCTTTAATAATACCCACCGGATTACCCAAATACACTAATCTAATATCGTCGAATAAAACAGAATAAGCGGTGTTGATTTTGCCATCTGGCCCGTCTGTAGTCACAGCACGTATGAATGTGCCTGCAATCTCATATTCGCCTGGTCCATCAATCTCAAAACCGTCACGGCCACCCAAACGCAACTTCCCGCCCGCGAAGGCAAGATTCCAATCCCCTTGGCTAACCCTAGCTTCTCCCTTGCCGAAATACTGTATAACCATATGTATTATATGTATTGTAGCATTTTTTAGACCATTATGCTAGCCTAATTTTGGAGGTAACAAACATGAGAGTTAGAAGACACCATGACTTGGGATCCGGGATCCTAAGTGATAGAATTACTAAATGCGAAAAGAACTTTTTGGAGTTGGTGAATACTATCACGTATACAACAGAGGAGTAGATGGAAGAAACATTGTGCTAGACGAAAAGGATGCTGATCGGTTTATCGAAGGGTTAATAGAATTCAACACTATTACGCCAATCGGAAGCATCTATGAGAATTCATTTAGTAAAGTACGCGAGAACTCTAGATCTAACCTTGTAAACATAATCTGCTATTGTCTTAACCCCAATCATTTTCATATGATTCTAGAAGAGATAGTTGAGGGTGGAATAAGTTTATTCATGAGTAAACAAATAGGTGGATATGTGAAATTTCTTAACAATAGACATAAAAGAAGAGGTACTCTTTTTGAAGGTCGCTTCAAAGCGAAACACATCGACAATAATGATTACCTTCTTCACTCTAGTGCGTACGTTAACCTTAACGATAAGGTTCATCAATTGGGTAACAATAAAATTGTACGTTCTAGCTGGAAGGAATATTCTGAAGGGTTAGGGAATATTTGCGTGAAAAAAATAATATTAGAGCAATTTACCGAAGGTATTGAATACAAAAAGTTCTGCCTAGACAACCTTCCGTATATGCTAGAGAAAAGGGCCTCATATAAAGAACTCCAGAATTTGTTCAAGGAATAACTTAGGATCCCGGATCCCAAGTTGCTGGGGATTGCAAGGTTGGGGTGGGTTTGCTAGTATTCCCAAGCTTATGGTAGCGACTTTAATACAATCAAATACGGGGACGGAGCCAGTTGAGATTGAGACG
This sequence comes from Patescibacteria group bacterium, assembly GCA_038062165.1. GTDB lineage: Bacteria > Patescibacteriota > Minisyncoccia > Phycocordibacterales > DATDSR01 > DATDSR01. The sequence goes on along the minus strand of JBBTXQ010000032.1, from coordinate 12,331 downwards.
CCTATGGGGCTCGTCATGAAGACGAGTCCCTTGCCACCAACACTTGAGAGTCTTGTTGAGGGTAGAGTTTTGGGCAAGGACAAAATGGCTGTCTATATTGACTTGCCTCCCTTTGGTACAGGCATTATATACGGCCGTGAATATCTTAATGCTCGTGATGTTTTAAAAAAGACAAATATTGGCGATACTATCACTGCCAAAGTTGTCGAGGCAGAAAATGAAGATGGTTATGTAGAACTTTCACTCAAAGAGGCTCGCCAAGCACTCCTCTGGACTGAAGCCGAAGAGGCTATCAGCAAGCGCACGCGATTTGAAGTTCTGGTTAAAGATGCAAACAAGGGCGGATTAATGATGGAGTGGCAAGGCATCGCCGGCTTCTTGCCCGCTTCGCAACTCAAATCAGAACACTATCCAAGGGTGGCCGATGGTGACAAAGAGCTAATTTATAAAGAGTTAAAGAAATTAACGGGCACTAAACTAAATGTTTGCATAATTACAGCCGACCCCAAAGAAGCCAAATTAATTTTCTCTGAAAAAGAACCCGGTGAAGGAGAAAAGAAAGAAATTCTAGACAAATATCAGGTTGGAGATAAAGTTGAAGGTGAAGTAACCGGCGCGGTTGATTTCGGCATTTTCGTCAAACTCGAAGACGGCCTCGAAGGCTTGGTACATATTTCAGAGATTGATTGGGCTCTAGTGGATAACCCGCGCAATCTCTATAAGCCGGGCACGCGCATTCCAGTGAAAATAATTGAAATTAAAGATGGCAAAGTTTCACTTTCAATCAAGGCACTCAAACCTAATCCCTGGGTTGAAGCGGCTGGCAAATATAAGAAGGGAAACGTGGTTGAAGGCGTTGTAATCAAATACAACAAGCATGGCGCTCTAGTCTCCATCGAAGAAGGAGTGGCCGGCCTAGTGCATATCAGCGAATTTGAATCCGAAGAACGCCTGCGTTCACAACTTGAACTTGGGAAAAAATATCCTTTCGAAATCACTCTCTTCGAACCGACGGGTCAGCGCATGACTCTCTCATGCAAAAAGAAGTCCTAAACCGAACCTTGTTTGGTCGGACGATCATGCTTTGCATGATTTAGTCTAGTTAAACTTATTTTGGGCTAGGGCTATATCCCCCTTTTCTATTAGCGAGACAGCCTCGCTTATTTTCTTACTCAACTTTTTCAGAACTAAAAGCTCGTTTGGTTTAAATTTGCCTAATATAAAATCTAAAACCTTTTTCTCTCCCAGAGGCTTTTTCAATTTTCCTGACGGAGTTGCGGGAGAAATGCCAACTCTAATTCTTGAGAATTCTTGACTCTTAAGTGCTTTAATAATGCTCGCCACTCCCCTATGACCACCGGCGCTTTTATCAAAAGAGATTTTGAATTTGCCAATCGGTAGATCAAGATCGTCGTGAATCACTATTAATCTACTTATATCTTTTTTTGATTTTACAAGTTTTGAAATAGAGCGTCCGGAATTATTCATAAACCCATCAAGAATTTGGTAACCCAATAGATCGGCAATAATTTTGCCAGTATTATGTCGCGTTAGTTCATATCCTTCGCCCGGATTACCCAAGCCGACAATAATCGCTTTCATAGACTAGATTCTATCATGTGCTATAATGAGTCGCTATGGAAGAAAATATAGTGGTCCAGGAGAAAAAAAGTGACTTTCTATCTTTTATCGCTATTACTCTGCTCATTGTTCTGCCTATTAGACTCTTCATCGCTCAACCGTTCATAGTCAATGGAGCCTCGATGTCTCCTACATTTGAAAATGGTGACTACTTAATAGTTGACGAGCTCACATTTAGGGTACGGGATCCCAAACAGAACGAAGTGATAATTTTCAAGTACCCAAAAGATCCATCTAAATTTTTTATCAAGCGCGTTATCGGCCTACCTGGCGATACTGTAGACGGTGATGTACTTGAAGCAGATGAGTATTTCGTGGAAGGAGATAACAGGAACGCCAGCTCTGATTCACGTATTTGGGGGCCTGTACCAAGAGATCTCATCGTAGGAAGACCTATTTTGCGTCTCTTACCAATCAACATGTTAGATTTGCTACCCGGAGCCAACGTTATAATATGAAAAAGAAAGAAGTAAAAAAAGTTCTAACTAGAAAAAGTCTGGAAGGCCCGTATCAATCTCCGAAAGGCATGCGTGACCTTATTGGAGAAGAAGTTTACAATTATCAGGGCTTCTTTGAAAAAGCGGCTGAAGTAGCCATCTATTATGGCTTTACTCCCATCGAGACTCCCATTTTGGAACAAGAAGAGGTCTTCGTACGTGGCGTTGGAGAAGGCACAGATATTGTAGATAAAGAGCTATACACCTTACGTACTAAGGGTGGCGACAAACTGGCCCTGCGACCAGAGTTCACCGCAAGCGTTATGCGCGCTTATCTTGAACACGGAATGCAATCTCTGCCCCAGCCGGTAATGCTCTATTCATCAGGCACTCTATATAGACACGACAAGCCCCAACGGGGACGCTATAGAGAACTGCGACAATTTAATTTAGAAATATTAGGATCAGAAAAAGCGATCAACGACGCACTGGTTATTAAAGTTTTCATTTCTATCCTATCTGAAGCAGGAATCAAAGAGATCCAACTGAAATTAAATTCGATTGGCGATAAGGATTGCCGACCAAATTATCGTCGCGAACTAGTCAACTACTATCGCAAGAATTTGGGTAAAGTTTGTGTTGATTGCATTGAGCGCTTCAAAACTAATCCCATGAGATTATTAGATTGCAAAGAGGAGCAGTGTCAAGAGATTAAATCTAAGGCACCTGATTCTGTTTCATTCCTATGCGAACCATGCAAACGCCATTTTAAAGAAGTACTTGAATATCTCGAAGGCATGGACATTGAATACACAATTGATCACACGCTTGTAAGAGGTCTTGATTATTACACCCGCACTGTCTTCGAGATTGCCAGTAAACAAAAAGAGGGTTCAGACATTATGTCTGGTTTATCTCTGGGTGGAGGTGGTAGATATGATTATCTAGGCAAAGTTTTAGGTTCCAACAAGCCGGTACCAGCTGTGGGAGTGGCTCTCGGTGCTGACAGGATAATTTCATCGGGCGAGAAGCTTACTCCACGAATAGTCAAGAAACCCAAAGTCTTCTTCATTCAACTTGGCTACGAGGCCAAATTAAAAAGCGTGAATGTAATCGAGATCTTGCGTGAGGCTCGCATACCACTAGCTCACTCTATTAGCAAGGACAGTCTCGCTTCGCAGTTGGCCATGGCCGAAAAATTACAGATTCCATTTACTATTATTCTAGGCCAGAGAGAAGTAATAGATAATACTGTTATCGTGCGCGATATGGAAAATAGATCACAGAAATCTATTTCTCTGAAAGAACTAGCGGTTTATTTAAAAGAGATCAAAACAGTTGCAAAAAAGTAATTAATGTGACAGGATGCTCTACGCATGCGAAAAGCTGTAATAAAAGTAGATAACGAAAAGAACCAAGGTCCATCCGTGGTATTGCGTCAATTCAGTAAAAAAGTTTCCGGTTCTGGGCTATTAAGAGCGGCTAGGGCAGGACGTTATCATAGCCGAAGCCAATCAGAGCTATCAAAAAAGCGCGGTGCTCTAAACAGAATTGCAAAAAGGATTAAGATGCAAAAATTAATTAAACTGGGCAAACTGATCCCCACTCGCAAAACCTTCGGCAGAAAATAAAGAAGTGCTCGAGATAACTAACAAGACAAAACGCAAATTCTCGAGTCGAGAGATTTTTTTGTTCAAAAAAATCTATTTATATATCTTATCAAGCAAGTATGATTTATCACTCGTAATCTGCACAGATAAAATTAGCAAGCATAATACACTCGCTTACGCCCTCACAGATCACGAGGGCGAAATACTTCTGAATCCATCACGGGCTGGAAAATATTCGCTCACGGAACTATTTACCCATTCTTGCGCGCATCTGAAAGGATTTAACCACAACAAGAAAATGGACGTATTTGAAAATAGAGTGCTACAATATCTTGGTGGCAAGTAATATTATTACAGGCATAGATATTGGCAGTTCTCATATTCGCATTGCTGTCTGCGAATACTCACAACGAGAAGGTACTTTTGTAATCAGATCTCTTACCAAAGCCCCGTCAGATGGCTTAAAAAATGGCTACGTAGTGAACTCTGCAAGTGCAAGTGCAAGTCTCTCGTCTGCCTTGCGTGAGGCCGAAAGGACAGCGGGTGGTCGGATCAAACGGGCACTCGTTAGCGTCAGTGGCATCGGCTTAGGCGTAGCAAGTGACTCGAACACAGTTGCTATTTCGCGAGCAGATTCTATTGTTAGCGAATTTGATATTAATAGACTTATAGAGGAGAGTGAGACACGAGTGAGTGAGCGGCCAAATGTTAAAGTTCTCCATTCAATTCCATCTGAATACAAAGTTGATGGCAGAAAAGTCTTGGGCAAGCCTCACGGTTATGCAGGCAACAGGCTGGAACTGCGCACCACCTTCATCACTTGCGCCACACCTCATCTCGAAGCATTAGTAGGAGCGATAGAGAGTAATGGGGTTGAGGTAATGGATGTTTACGCTCTGCCCATCGCCGAGAGCTTCGTCACCCTATCGGCTAGTGCACGCAATGCTGGCACTGTACTTGTAAACATCGGCGCGGAGACAGTTTCGCTTATGACTTGTGAAGATGGTCTGCCAACATCGCTTAAAGTTTTCCCTATTGGTTCATCTGATATCACCCACGATATTGCGCTAGGTCTACGTATACCCTTAGATGCGGCGGAAGAAATGAAGTTGAGCACTAATTCAGACAGGTCGTCTGCTAAAAATGGGAAAGGCGAGAAGCGAGTGAACGAAATTATAAACGCACGCTTATCAGATATATTTGAATTAATCGACACCCACTTGAAGAAAATCGGAAGATCTGGATTATTGCCTGCGGGAATAATTTTCACCGGTGAAGGTTCGCGGGTGTATGGTCTTGAGGAATTAGCCAAAAGAGAACTTGGGTTACCAGCGCGCATTGCTCGCAATAGCATTCCCGAGCACCTCTCTGCTTCAGGACTGTCTGCTGATCGAGAGAGCAAGAGCGCCTCGAGGGCGAGAGAGAGATTAGAGCGTGCTCGCGATGGTGAATGGTCTGCGGTGTTGGGTCTCTGTGTACTTGGCATGTCTAGAGCTCCAGAAGAGTCATTGGGCATACGCGTCGCCAAGCAAACGAAGAGCACTATTTTAGGCTTCTTGAAACAATTCTTGCCCTAAACCCCACTTCAGTGGGGTCGGGCGACCTGCTGCTTGCGGCAGGTTTAGCCATAATATATGATTAGCCAATGGCTAAAGTAACACCAGAAATTGAGGCCTTCGCTCGGATCAAAGTTATCGGCGTGGGAGGATCGGGCACCAACGCGGTTAACCACATGGTCAGGTCTAAAGTGAAGGGTGTCGAATTTATTGCTATTAATACTGATGCTCAAGACTTACATCATTCACTTGCCCCGAAGAAAATTCATATTGGCAAAAATTTGACTCGAGGTCTCGGCACGGGCATGAATCCCGAGTTGGGTCGCAAAGCGGCTGAAGAAACTCTTGAAGACGTGCAAGGCACAATCAAGGGCGCGGACATGGTCTTCGTGGCCTGTGGCATGGGTGGTGGCACAGGCACTGGTGCATCAGGGGTAGTTGCCCGTGCCGCGCGTGAACAAGGCATTCTCACCATTGGCGTAGTCACCAGACCATTCTCATTTGAGGGCGCCCAGAGATCGCGCATAGCCGATCAAGGCCTTGATGAACTTTCTAAAGAAGTGGACGCGCTGATCGTCATCCCCAACGATCGCTTGTTACAAATTATAGAAAAGAATACGAGTGTCTCAGCGGCGTTTGCCCTCTGCGACGAGATTCTCTTGCAAGCAGTCGAGGGCATCTCTGATCTAATAACAACACCGGGTATAATCAATGTCGATTTTGCAGACATTAGAACAGTGCTCGAAGATGCAGGTTCAGCGCTAATGGGCATCGGCACAGGTTCTGGCGAGAACAGAGCCACAGATGCGGCTCGGGCCGCCATCAATTCGCCTCTACTCGACCTATCTATCGAGGGCGCGCGAGGAGTGCTCTTTGCAATTGCCGGTGGTGAGGACCTATCAATGATGGAGATTCAAGAAGCCGCCGCTGTGATCACCGAATCAATTGACCCGGAGGCAAAAGTAATTTTCGGTGCTATTCGCGACGAGCGCCTCAAGAAAGGCACAGTGAAAATAACTGTTATAGCGTCAGGTTTTGGAAGCAATACACCCACACCCAGGAAAAAGGGTCTCTTCGCCGGACTCGCGGGTGATCAAAAGCCTGATGCTAAACCTGCTCAAATTGTAACCCCCATAAGTTCAGACATGGGGCTAGTGCAATCCCGTCTCATCAAAAAAGAGGATAGAGATGAAAGGAGAGACGTGAAGCGTGATGATAAAAAAGAAAATCAAAAAGAAAAAGAAATAAAAGAAAAAGAAGAAAAAATAGAAGAAGAAGACGATAGTTGGGCCATGCCCGCATTCTTGAGAAGAAAAAAGTAAATAATAACAAATCGAGGTCGGTCCGCTTCGTGAGCGGTCCGACCTCTGGTGTTCTGATTCAGCCCTTCTCCGCAACGGATGAGAGAGCTTTTTCAAGATCGCAACCCGGAATGTGAGCTCGTGTCGACCCAATCGCCACTGCTGCACAACATCGAGGACATCTGACAAAGCTTTCTTTTGACTCCCACTCGAGCTTGCGTAAAACTGCGTCCTTGGCTGCACATGCCCACTCGAGCTCGCGGGCGTGCTTTTCCGCCACATCCGCCCGTCTCCGAGCAAAGTCACGCTCGCGCGCCGTCTCCGCCTCTTGGTATTCGAGTTGGGACCGGATGTCTACCGCGCCCTTCCTCTCCCTGGTAAGCTCTGCCTCGAGATCTCGGATCTTCACATCACGGGGATCCGCTTGCCCACTACATCCACCTGCTGCTGCCATTGGCTCCTCCTTGCCTTTCGGCTCCACGCTTAAACTAACATACTTCGCCTAGGTACGGAAGGCCCAAGTGCGTGCGGGCAGATTGGGTGTGGTGCATGTTGCGGGCCGTGAGGGCGCTGCCCAATGTGAGCACTCTACCGCCATATTTGTCATATAATCTGTCAGCTACTTGATGGACGGCTAAGCGAGATGATTCAACCAAATGATTGCCGAAAAGATCTCGCGGCCCCAAGGCCAGACCTCTCGCTAGAGGACTGGCCTTTAAAACAACACCGGTGGCGCGATACTTCTCATTTTTGCGAATGAGAGAGGGCAAAACCTTGCGCACTTGATCAAGTAGTAGCTCTGGCGTCTGAATTGGATTCAAGAATTTAAATTCGGTTACCTGGTAACCGAATTTTTCTGTTTTGATGAAAATTTGCGCTTCGCTTGCAGAGAGATTAAGTGATCTGGCATAGCCAAATGCATTTTCTATATTTTTCGCCAACTGTCCCATAAGCACACTGGGATCGTTGGTTGCGGGCGAGAAAGTGCGCGTCTTCTGGATTGATAAGTGCTTAGCAATGTTGCCCTCGCTCACTTTGTAGACCTGCTCGCCGCGCAACTCATGCCACAGATCTAGAAAATTAACATTCCAGTTACCGCGCATCCATGATTCACTTTGATTGGCGAAGTCTCCCACTGTCACAACACCGAGCGCGCGCATGAGTGGCAAAGAACGTGCCCCGATCCCCCACACTTTCCCCAGATCCATGCCGTATAATTCGTGTGCAAAGTTATCATAATTAGTACAAACCAGACCATTGGGCTTGTCGCGTTTGCTAGCGAGCTTGGCCAATACTTTAGTAGGTGCAACTCCCACAGAGAACGTCATCCCCAGTTCACGCGCAAGAGTACTTTTTACCTCGCGCGCTATCTCGTGGGAGGCTTGCCCAGCGGAGCCTTGGCGAAGTTGGGCAAAGCATTCGTCTATGCTATATTCTTCTACTCTATTGCTAAACCTGCGTACAATTGTGTACATTCTATTAGCATATTGCTCGTATAATTCGTAGTCACCGGGTAGCACAACCACTTGCGGGAAATCTTTGCGGAGTTTAAATATCGGGTAGCCGCGAGTTACACCCAAGCGCTTGGCTTCATAACTCATAGCCGAAGCAATCCCCCGTTCGGCGCCAGTCACAACAGGCAGGCCACGCAAATCTGGTCTACGCGTGAGCTCACAACCGACGAAGAAAGCATCACCGTCAAGATGCAAAACTAGGTTTTGCATAAACGGCTCAAACTTAACAAACTTTTCAAACTCTCAAACATACTTACGGATTACTACTCTGACAACGGCTGATATTGTGAGATCGTTTTTGGGAAAAATAGTTTTGTACTTTTTATTCGCCGCTTCCAGACTAACTTCCCTACCGCGCTTTCTAAAATATTTCAGAGTGAAAGCGCCATCAACTTCGGCAATCACAATATCGCCCGATCGCGCCTCAACGCCTCGCTCGACAATAACCATATCGCCCTCGTGTATGCCCGCGTCTATCATAGAGTCGCCTTTTACAGTGAGCACATAGGTCGCCTCGCGATTCTTGATTAAGTACGAGTCGAGGGAGAGAGTGTCGAGCGCTTCTTCCTCTGCACCCGTCGGGAACCCCGCCTCAATCGAACCTAGTAACTTCAGCGTACTAAAGTTCTCGCCCAAAGAAAGTTTGCCTGTTCTATCTTGTCTCACAATTTCCGCTTCTTCTAGTTTGCCTACCCATTGCGAGACAGCGTTCTTGGAGCGTAGGTTTAGAATTTCGCCCAACTCGGCGAAACTCGGCAGACGTCTATTGCGCAAATAAAAAGCTTCGAGTCTATTCGCTACTTCTTTTACAGTTCTCTGGCCTTTCTTCATAATCACATTATAGATTATAGTGAACAACCGTTCACAATACAAGTCTCGCTGGGATAAATTGCACAAGGCAGGCGAATGTGTTAGTTATTAGAAAGAACACACTATTGGGTGTGTATGGAGGAATCGATGAAGATGAGCTTGAAAAACGCGGTGACGAAAGGCGACCAGCTTCTCGAGATCGCCCTCGAACAAGCCGAGATTGCGAAGGGCGTGGACGGGGAGAAGGCGGGCATCGCGGCACTGCGTTCGATCGCCAGCTCCCTCGCCGTTCTTACTCAAGGAGCCTGGCTGGCCAATCGTGGGATACGCGCCGAGCTGGTCAGCGCGGCGGAAAGCGAGCCCGAACCCCAGGAGCCCACGGTGGAAGAGGTGGTCGCCCGGAGAACCAAGCTCGGCCGCACACAACGGGACACCGTCTACGCGGGAAACAAGAAGGCCAAGAAGAAGCACAAATAACCTGGTGCTGGCATCATTCCGGCATCATTAATGATCGGGTCAGCCTATCTCCCCTCACCGGGAGAACAAGCTGGCCCGTTTCCTTTTGCCTATAAAATATGTTTAGTTAAACCGTATTTTCTACAAAGCCGTATTCTCCATGGAAGCTTGTATATGTTGAACAATTTGATAATCTAAATGAAGCCAGAAAAAGGGAATCACAGATTAAGAAATGGGAAAAGAGACGTAGTATTGAACGATTAATTTTGGGCGGTTAGCTCAGTTGGTAGAGCATTGTCTTGACGTGACAAGGGTCAGAGGTTCGAATCCTCTACCGCCCATAAAATATAATTGAAAAGGCCCACCGGGTTGTTCCCCGGCAGGCCTCACGACAATCTCAATTTCGAGATACATCGCGTACCTCCTCTGGTTCAGTCGACGAGGCGGCTGTTGTCGAACTTGGAGGCGAACGGGCCGGCGACGACTCGGATCAGCCCCGACTCCTCCTGATGTAGGAGCTCCTTGGCGAGGTTGGTCTCGTCCGCGTCGGACTTGGACGTGATCTTCCGGACGCGGTGGAGCTTTCCGTCGATCTTGATCACCGCCGACTCGCCTAGGGGCTTACCACACACGGTATCGCCCTCCGACCGATGGAAATCGGCCAACTGACCGAGACGAATCTCGGGCAGGTTGCCCTGCGCGAATGACACGTAATACGCTGGCTGCTTGCTCACGCTCTCACCTCCTGTCTTTTTGGATCTTTGCTAAGTATATCACCTTCCTTGACGAAAGTCAAGGTGCGGGGTGTGGTAAAATAGGCTTCTTTTGAGCCGTTTATAGAAATCTGTGGATAGGGCGGGCTAGGAGGCCGAGTAAGCGATCGTGGATCGGTGGATGCATTTGTGATTCGCCGAACACTTTGGCTTCTTTAGACAGAATATTAAAGTTCTCCAAAAGAGGCGAGACAAGATCAGAATCAGTGCCTGCAATTACGTGCTCGTAGTCGCTCAAGAGACTCAAGTTATCGAGGTTAGCACTCCCCAACATTCCCCACTCCCCGTCAATCACAGAATACTTTGAGTGGACCATGTCGGGATGCAAGAGAACCTCGGCTCCTCGACGCACAAGTGAGCGGGCATATTCGTAGGCGGCCAAGTCAACTAATCTAGGATCAGATTTCTCGGGAATAATTAACCTGACTCGCACTCCCCTTTTAAGTGCTCTAAATAACGCAAACTGCAAACGTTCTGTGGGTACGAAATATGGCGTAACTAGAAAAATGTTTTTTTTCGCTCGTCTAATAGCTCTTGAAAGAGCATGATGGATTTTGCGTTTACCGATATGGGGCGTGCTCGAGATATAATTTATAGATGTAGTAAGGGGTAGATCAAAAGCCTTGCGCGAGAGCGTCATGCGCTTAACAGAATGCCAGAGTTGATTAAATGAGTTGATTATTGGCGTTATCAACTCACCCTCTCGTGCCAGAATCCGCACAGAAGACTCGTGCCAATCTCGCATGCGTTCGGCTACGCAAGCGCTACCAATATGAACAATGCGATTATCTATAAGTATGAGCTTGCGGTGATCACGTCTTGAGAACCAACTGAAAAGTTTGTGGAGTCGCCAGAAAGCGATGGGATTGAAGAAAGCTATCTCAATTCCAGCTTCTCTCAATTCTTTAAGTAGAGCAAAGTCCACATACATTCCCAAACTGCCATACATATCGAGTAATATACGCACCCGCACACCTTCGCGAACTTTTTCTCTGAAGACATCTAAAAAATCACGACCAATACCAGAATTAGTGTCAGTGAATATCCAAGTCTCGAAATCAATACTCAAGCGAGCAGACGAACAATCAGCAAGCTGTGCCCGCCAAATATCACTCGCATTAAATTGAAAAGTTAGATTCATAAACGGAAGGGGTGGGATTCGAACCCACGTGGGGCTTGCGCCCCCAACCGATTTCGAGTCGGTGCCGTTATGACCGCTTCGGTACCCTTCCACAAAACTTCTTGAATCTCCCAAGATGTTTACTATTTGAAGATCCTATCTCCGTAAAATATCGTCGAACATCAGACTGTCTTCTAAGGTAGACTGAATTTTGCTTGTCACTACAGGTCGGACGATAGCCCAAACGAACCAGAACATCAGTGATATCCGAGAGTAATGTATCAGCGGCACTGGTTATTGTCCAGCCCAAATGCTGGTAGAGCTTTCCATTTATTATATGCCTGTCCATAAATACACAACCATCGGTGTCAAAAAGCCCCCTTATAAACATTTTCATGTATAAGGTTGAATCAGTAATCCACTTTGGGATCCTTAGATCTCCTCCTAATTTATTTCCTATCGGCATGCCGTAAGAAGTGAGGATCCGAACAATACTTTTAGAGGAAGCTACTATTATTATTGCCCCGAACGCTGGCCGCTCCTTTATGCTAACCTTGATTTTAAAAATTTTACTAATCATATCTGCAATATGCAGTGCATGATTACGGTCTGTTTTAAGCCCAGTGACGACACTGGCCTGATATTCTGACAAATGGCCGTCACCGATGAAAATTCCAAGTAACTCTGCGAGATATCGAGATCGTCTTGGTTTTCGTATCAATTTCAACACCTTGAAGCGGCCTTGGTCTAATTTGCGATGCGTTTCAAGAGAATGCTCACCACCAAGTTTTCTTCCTTCGACTGTACCTGGATTACCATACAACTCATATCTGCGACGAGCTCCCATGCTGGCAGCGTGTCTCTTCATTTCAAAGTATTTCTTATCCATTATCATGTGTAAACTGTAGCATAGTTTCGAAATGCAGTCTATCAACGTGTCTGCCAAAGTCATCTTGATTATTCTGGCCTGCAATAGTAAACTTGATCACACGGCCCTATCGTCTAGCGGTTAGGACGGCGCCCTTTCACGGCGTAAACCCGGGTTCGATTCCCGGTAGGGTCACAAATTGAAACTTCGTCGGTCGTGAACGAAAAATGGTAGGCAAAATAAAA
>JBBTXQ010000031.1:0-7738 GCA_038062165.1 Patescibacteria group bacterium | reverse complement strand
GAGATAACCACCGGGATTGCCCCTTAAGTCAATAATCAATTTATCAGTTTCAAGATCGACAAATTCTTGCAGAGCATCACGAAATAATGTAGGCGAATTGGCCGAGAAATTATATAGACTGATTATGAAAGCCTTTCCGGTTGGGGTATCACGAGTCTCCGTCTTGATCGTGGGCACATCTATTACATCACGCATAACCGGTATCTTGAGTGGTTCACTTTCGCCTACGCGGATCATGGTCAGTATGACTCTAGTCCCCTTCTCCCCGCGTATCTTGCTCACTGCTTCGTCAATCGAGAGACCTTGAGTACTCTCGCCATCTATTTCCATTATTTTGTCTCCTGCTCGTACACCAGCGCGCTCTGACGGAGAACCCTTGAGAGGTGCGACAACAGTGAGCACTTCATCTTTAAGGGCCACTTCCATGCCAACTCCCTCGAAATTACCACTGATATCACTTTTGAAAATTTCTGACTGTGATGGAGGTAGGAAAACAGTGTAAGGGTCACCTACCGCGGCCACCATGCCCTGTATCGCTCCCCAAACCAATTTTTGATTTATTAAACTCTGATTAAGTGGTGTGCTAGAGGAGACATCCGCTGGTACGAACTTATCATTGAGCGTATTCCATGTTTTCCAAAACGGCGCGAAATTAACCTGTGAGGTTATCTCATTCTCCTTCCCTGTAAGGCCGGTAACCTTTCTCTCTTCCGGCACGCGAGAGTAACCAACATAACTACCCGCTACAAACGAGAATAAGATAATTATTGGGATTAGTAAGCGGCGCATGCGTGATATAATAGCACATAAACATATTGATATGGAATTGCGACTATACAATACTCTCACTCGCAGTAAAGACGCTTTCGTGCCTATTGAAGCAGGTAAGGTTGGACTCTACACTTGCGGCTTCACGGTTTACGATTATGCCCACATCGGTAATCTACGCTCTTATATATTTGCCGACATTCTAAAACGCGCCCTCATTTATTCTGACTATAAGGTTAATCATATTGAAAATATAACGGATGTTGGGCATCTCGTTGGCGACGGTGATGAAGGCGAAGACAAAATGGAGGTGGGTGCGCGCAAAAGCGGCAAGAGCGCGCTAGAAATAGCAAAATATTACACAGAAGTCTTTAAGAATGATTTAGAAAAGAGCAATGTACTCTCCCCCACAATCTGGGCACCCGCGACAGAATTTATTACTGAACAAATTGAATTTATAAAAAATCTAGAAGAAAAAGGTTTCGCGTATAAAATAACTGATGGATTATATTTTGACACGAGTAAGTTATCTGATTACGGCAAGCTAGCTATGCTTGATCTCGCAAATCTAAAAGAAGGCGCCAGGCTCGAGAAGAATCCAGAGAAGCGTAATCCAACAGATTTCTGCCTTTGGCGAGCGCATGACGGAAAGCGCGAAATGAAATGGGAAAGTCCATGGGGCGTGGGTATACCGGGCTGGCATATCGAATGCTCGACAATCAGCACAAAATTTTTGGGTGAGCGATTTGATATTCACACCGGCGGCATCGATCATATCCCCGTGCATCACACGAATGAAATTGCCCAAAATGAAGCGAGGTTTGGACACAAGGTAGTGAACTTCTGGCTACACAACGACTTCATGACAATAAACGGCTCTCGAATGGCCAAATCAGTCGGTAATATTTATACACTCGATGATGTTGAAAAACGCGGTTTCTCTCCCATGGCTCTGCGCTACTTATATCTCGGCACACATTATCGCCAAAAATTAAATTTCACATGGGAGGCCCTCGAGAGTGCCCAAAATTCTTACAATAAGCTAGTTAGACAGCTAGCAGATGGGCCTAGCAAGCAACTTGGAGGCCTTGCCTCCAAGTTGCAAACAGAGTTTGAAAGTGCAATAGCAGATGATTTAAATACGCCCCGTGCGCTGGCAGAACTATGGGAAGTGGCTCACAATCCCCCACTTGCTTATCAGTTTGATAAAGTTCTTGGACTGGGCCTTGAAAAGGCAGTGACTGATTACAATAAGTCGCAATCTGATGTCCCAATAGAAGTGAGTAAACTTGCAAGTGAGCGGGAGGAGGCCAGAAAGAGTCAAGATTGGATCCAAGCAGACATTCTGCGAGAGCGCATCGCATCTTTGGACTGGTCCGTCGAAGATTCCCCAGCAGGCCAGAGGCTTACCCACAAGTAACCCACCTTTCTTCAGGCTAATCTCATGTATACAGCTCGTGCTATAATCGCTCGGTATGAGTGTTAATAAGAGTGGCAAGATTCGGATTCCTCCTCAAGACATTGAGGCTGAAAAAGCGCTACTTGGTAGCATTATGCTCCGACCGGACATGTTGTCTGTTGTGATTGATAGCGTTGAGAAAGGATCGTTTTACTTAGATAAGCACAACTCTATCTATACGGCCATGATTGATCTTTACGCCGCCAGCAGTCCGATTGATCTTGTTTCTGTTTCTTCTAAATTAGGTGAAATGAGCAAGCTTGAGCAAATAGGCGGCTCGTCATACCTGACAGAACTTGTGAACACAGTGCCATCGGCTAGTAATATTCAACACTACGTTGAATTAGTGCACAAGAAGCATGTCTTGCGTAATCTGATCTACGCGGCAGATCACATCTCTGAAATCTCATATGACACAGAGGCAGATCTTGATTCTGTGTTAGATAGGGCGGGTAAGAAATTGATGGATATCGCCAGTTACTCCAAACACAAATTTATTAACCTGAAGGATACGCTCACAGATGCCTGGCACAGACTCGAACGCCTACACGAGAGCAAGGGCGAACTGCGTGGCGTGCCTACCGGCTTTGACGAACTTGACCAAAAACTCGCAGGACTACAAAAAGGTGACCTGATAATTCTCGCGGCCAGACCCGGCATGGGCAAAACTTCACTTGCACTCGATATTGCTCGCAATAGTGCACTCAAACATGGCACATCGGTGGGTATATTCTCACTTGAAATGAGCGCGGCACAATTGGTTGATCGCCTGCTTGCCGCAGAATCGCGCGTAGACTCATGGAAGTTGCGCACGGGCAAACTCTCTGCCGAGGAAGATTTCGGTCGAATTCGCGATTCGCTTGATCGCCTATCAAAAGCGCCTATTTACATAGACGATGATTCATATATCGATATCTTGCGTATGAAGGGGGTGGCCCGTAGGTTAAAGAATGAGCATAATTTAGGACTGATAGTAGTTGATTATTTGCAATTACTTGTGCCCAAACGCAATTACGAATCACTTGTACAGCAGGTTACAGAAATCTCGCGGGCACTTAAGGGTCTTGCCCGCGAACTGGATGTGCCCGTGCTCGCCCTCTCGCAATTGAACAGAAATGTAGAGCAACGTGGGGGTAGGCCCAAATTATCAGATCTACGCGACTCCGGCAGTATAGAGCAAGACGCGGATGTTGTTATGTTCATCCACCGCGAGGAAAATGATAAGTCTGACACAGGTGGCCGTCGATCCAACGTGACTGAAATATTAATAGAGAAGCACAGAAACGGGCCCACCGGTGTGGTCAAACTATACTTTGATGATCAGAAAGTGACATTCACGCCCATGGTCAAAGATACGTTTGGACAATTCTGATGTCAAATATAATTGATAAATTAGGTGAGCTTTTCAGAGAGTTCCCGGGCATAGGCCCGAGGCAAGCGCGTAGATTCGTCTACTTTCTCCTACGCCAAGATAGCTCATACGTCAAGAATCTTGTGGAAAGTGTAGGTGAGTTGCGAGAGAGCGTGAGTGAGTGCAAATCCTGCTACAGATTCTTCATCGGGAAGAGTGAACTCTGCCAGATATGCACAGATCCTAATTCTGATAAAAGTATTTTACTGGTTGTAGAAAAAGATATAGATCTCGAAAATGTACGCAAAACAGGCAAGTATCTAGGGCAGTACTTCGTATTGGGAGGACTCTTGCCGATTCTGGAAAAAAATCCGGAATCACGAATCAGGATCCATGAATTAAAAGAAAGATTAAAGACGGATAAAGAAATTCGAGAAGTAATACTAGCGATATCAACTAATCCGATTGGCGACAACACAGTAGATTATTTGCGTAATGAGATTTTGAAATTTAGAAATTTAGATATTTCGACATTAGGCAGAGGACTCTCTACTGGTACCGAGCTCGAGTACTCCGACAGCACAACTCTCTCCTATGCCCTAGAGAATAGGCGCTAGGTAATTTTCTCAATCCTGACCCGGGCTTGGATCTGCCTATGGCCGTACTTAACTCGTCTATTTGACTTGGCTTTGTACTTAACTCCCAGCACTTTTTTGCCTTTTTTTTCAGAAATTATTTCCCCCACTACGCTCGCCCCTTCCAGATACGGCACGCCGATCTGTGTGGTAGAACCGTCGTCTACCAAGAGCACTTTATCAAAT
This sequence comes from Patescibacteria group bacterium, assembly GCA_038062165.1. Classification (GTDB taxonomy): domain Bacteria; phylum Patescibacteriota; class Minisyncoccia; order Phycocordibacterales; family DATDSR01; genus DATDSR01. Next base: position 3,339 of record JBBTXQ010000031.1, on the reverse strand, counting down.
GTGACCTTGCCACCATCTGCGACACCCAATTTCTCAACAAAAATAGTGTCTCCTTCCGAGACGTTATATTGCTTGCCTCCCGTGGCAATTACTGCAAATTTAGCTATCTGATTGGCCATGCGGCTATATTACTCGATTTCTTGAGGTCCGTCAAGAATTTGCCGCTCTAGGCCCGGAGAGCCACCCGTAATACGCAAAACGTCCTTATCTATCTTGGCGAGCTCGTGTGAGGCTTTATTATAGTGACTCACTGTCGTGCCCAACGACTTACCTAATGCATTCATAAACTGATCATGACCAGATAGGTGTCTACCCAGTTCCTCTACTCTCTTCTGGATATCTTTTGCTGTTTCCTCAATCTGCAAAGCGCGCATGCCCTGTAGCACAGTTTGCAAATATGCCATAAATGACGTGGGTGAAACTATGATTACTTTTTTATCTCTAAAAGCGTACTCTATTAAATCTTTCGTACTCGTCTTAACCGCGCCCACTTGGTTAATCAAAAGATCGTAATAGATTGCCTCACTTGGGATAAACATGAAAGCGAAGTCCATCGTGCCCTCACTTGGTCTAATATATTTTGCCGTCTCGTCTATCCTGTTCTTGAGATCCTGCTTAAATAATTTTTCCAGTCTTTCTCTTTCCAAAGGATCATTTGTGCTAATTATTCTGTTGTAATTTTCTAAACTAAATTTAGAATCAACAGGCAGTAATTTATCTTTGCCAATCATAATCACTGCATCTGCAATCTCACCATCACTAAACTTATACTGCAATTGAAACGAGCCAGGCGGCAAGACGTTCTTGAGCACAGTCTCGAGATAATACTCGCCCAAGACTCCCCTCTGCTTGGGATTCTGCAAAACATTCTGGAGTGACTGAAGCTGATCTGCCACACGCACAACATTCTGATTAGTAGCCTGCACCCCCGCCACCTCTTTGGTCATATCACGCAAGACCCTCGCCAGAGCATTAAGTTGATTCTGGATAAGCGTAAGCTCACTCGCCCCCTCTCCTACGCTTTTAGGCTTAAATATCAAATAAGCAACTACTGCCCCAACCATGAGACCACCGATGATGTATAACGCCTCCATAGATTATATTGTAGCAAAATTGTGAAAGGCGCGGAGGGTGGTCCGCGCCTGCTTGATCTACCATGTAATCTGATTGCCACGGCGATTGTCGTAGGCAGTGTACTCGATTTGAAAACCTTCTGCCTCGAGACGCTCGAGGATTCGGGGGCCAAGACCATAAATGTGAATTGAGTCGAAAGTCGCCATTGCTTGCCCCCGGATCCTAGACAACACCCTCTTGTACGACATTTTCTTGGGCCTCTCGTGTTTTGGCTTGTCTCTGTCATCGAGCGCCTTCTTCGTGAGATGTCGCATTTGTGTTGCAAGCTTCATCCAATCACCTCCTCCCAGTTTTAGATAAATCGCCCACCCGCGATCCTTGGTCCGAAACTATACTAGCACATATAACTAGGTGTGCAATTGACCCTTCACACAACTCACCCCTTCCTCTCTCTTAAAGGTAAGAGAGGGCGAGACGAAGTCCGGGTGAGTTGTATTCCGCACATTAAACAATTTTAAAACTTGACGACTCTACCAGGATTCTCGACTACCGTCGCGGGTGACTTTCGGTCTCGCAGAGCCTCGACAACGAAAGTCCTTTCTCATCCCGGACACAAGCAAAGCAAGTTTGCTCGTTTAGAGTCGCAATCTCTCGCTACGCTCAAATTTGCGACTCTACCGGGATTCGAACCCGGGTTCTAAGCTTGAGAAGCTTATGTCCTAACCCCTAGACGATAGAGCCTAAACCGCCCTTGGCGGTCGGCCGATCATGCTCTGCATGATTTAGGCCAAACAAAATATAGCTTATTTCTTGCGAATTTTCAATTTTCAATTTGGATTTATATCACAAAACAAGTTGACCCGCCACGTCTCCTCGTTGACTTGGGGTTACGGGCGGGCCTGCCGGATTCACAATTACTTCATGATTACTTTTTGATGCGATTCTCTGGGCCTCTATTTGGCTCGATGTGCCCACCGTAGGCATATGTCAACTTCGATCTCTCTTCCACGTGCGCAAGTAACAACTCCCATTGATCTACCTCGATTTGCTTGTCTAAATATACTCTATCAGATTATTTTTTATTCTTCCATTCTTTTTCTTGCCTCACTAATAGCTCATTTGCTTTGCTGGGGTCCACGAGAAGAGCTTCGGTTGCTCTCTCGAGGCGCACAGATTGCGAGGCTTTGAGTAGAATAACATCAGAGGCACGAATATCGAAATCCGAAGTGAGAAAATTTCCAGATGAGACAGAATCCGGAAAGTAGTGAACATGATCGGGAGGGAAACCATCACTAATTGCACTCTCGCCAATCCACTTGGCTCGTTCACCTACACACACAAGCACATCGATTACGCCCCTTATCCAAGTGCCAACCTTTTTGTGCTCGCTCTCACTATATTCGCCGAGTTCCAGCATGTCGCCTAAGACGGCAATCTTCCTACAACTTGGGATCCGGGATCCTAAGTTGATATCATAGAGAGTCTCGAGGGCTAACTTGACGGCTGATGGTGAAGAATTATATGTGTCATCTATTAAGGTACTTCCATTTCTGCCCTCCAGAATTCGCAGGCGACAGGGAGCGAACTTGTGCCTGCCAAGCGCATCGGCAATGTTAATTATGTTCATACCCATATTGACACCCACTGCAAATGCGGCCAACGCAGAATACGCGTGGCCCTTGCCGAGCACACCACATAGGCGCACTGGCACGCTTTTGCCTGCATAATCTACGCGCAAATTCATGCCCTTAGGTTGCCCGGTATCAGCATAACTTATGCGAAGATTATCGCCTTTGATATTTGCATCACCCGTAAAACCATAGGAGATAACGTGTGCCCGAGTACTATCGCGAGCTTCCCATGCTCGTGCATCATCACGGTTTATTATTGCAATACCATCTTCTGGTAACGCTTTCAAGAGTTCGCTCTTCTCGCGCACAAGATCCTCGATTGTTGAGAAGAACTCGACATGCACCGGCACTTCTGTGCCAATGCCGGTTAATACGCCGATTGTTGGCTTAAAATTAGTAACGTTATATTTGATGTCACCCGGATGATCAGCACCCATTTCTAAAACAAGATATTGCGGGTAAGTTTTAGGTTTTAAGCTATAGGTTATGGCGCGGTAGAAGCCAGTAAGAAGATTAATAAGCCAGTCTATGGGTGAGTTCCATGCTGTCTTTAATCCAAGGATGGTGAGGGGCACGCCAAACTCACTATTTAAACTTTTCTCATTTTTGCGCACACTTGTAGTTAGAGAACTCG
>JBBTXQ010000030.1:0-2686 GCA_038062165.1 Patescibacteria group bacterium | reverse complement strand
GTAGATGCGGACTTCGTCGATGAGGCCGTTGAAGGTCTTAGCCGCGTCAAAATTGGTGCCAATAAACAAATTTTGGGTGTTATCATTATTTTTCCCGCCAGCACCATTAGTCGTGGTTTGATAGGAAACTTCTACTCCATTCACATATATATTCGCATTTGAAGCATTTGAACTGCCATCCCAAGTCACTAAAATATGCTGCCAAGTATTTAGGGTAATTAAATTGTTGGACATGGTTCTTACTAAATTAGTAGTAGCAAAGCCACCCAAAAGCTCTATGGCGTTAGTGCAGGTTATGCAAAAACGGACATTCCAGCCAGCGGCTGCGCTCGCAACTTTTCCTATCAACCGTCCTTCGCCCCCGCCCCCTTCAGAATAGGGATAAATCCACAATGACGCTGTTAGTGGGACGAGGTTATCCAACGAACTGCCCGATTGACCATCCACATAATCATTCACCCCGTCAAAATTGAGCGCTTTGCCGAGTTTGCCGTTGGTCCAGCCGCTGGTGGCGGTGGGCGGATTAGCTATGTTGGTCAGCACTCCTCTGTTGCCGTTGCCGCTGAAGTCGGTGGCGATGGTTGAAGTGCCTTCGTTGAAAGACCAGTAGCCGACAAGGCCGAGGTTGTTGGGAGGCCTCGCGAGTACAGAGGCGTTGGCGAGCAGTGGCCAAAACACAAAACCCAGTGCACAAAACCCAAACAAAACACCAAACATTTTGATTTTTAAACTTTGCATAATTTGTGTTTTCATTTTCTTATTAACTCTGTGTCTTTACTAAAATGGCAGAAAAAATATTCCTCAGCTCGGCGCATTCTATCGCTAACGGCAGAATTTCTGCAGAAAACTCTTGATTAGCTACTCCAATAAGTTGTAGCCAATGATCGCTTTCTTTACACTCCTTTCTCGTTATGCGCATGCGGTAGATAAAATCTTTTTTACCCAATGCCTCATTGGCTTCTCGGTAATTTGCTCCGACAGAACCGGAGGAACGAACGATTTGGTTAACGAGTGGATTGTTGATGGAATTCTTGGATAACTTTCTGCAAAGTATTATAACATTAGTAGCAAAACGAGTAGTTCGATCTTCTAAATCCCGGTATCTATTTGTGTTTTGTTGCTCTTTCATTTTTTAGTTTTGTGTTTTGTTTGGGCTTTGTGATTTGAAAAATTTGTGTTTTTCAAAAAAATGCCCAGGTGTCGAACATTTTTTTGAGAAGCTCGTCGTTCGTGGCATAGGTGCTGATTTGATATAGATAGCCACCAGAGGTGAACCAAATTTCCCTACTTGCTCCACTGAAGGCGGGGTTATCGCTCCGAAATGCGAGACCTGAACTGCTCCCGACGGCAAACGGCTCCGGATTCTCTATTTTCATATCCGGAATGGCTTGACGAATGATTTCGGCGGTAATATTTGTGTTCGTTTCGTCTGGAGTAATCACGATCTGAACACCAGCAGTTGGAGATGTACTTGTACTGAGCGAAGTCGAAGTACTTTCGAGTAACAGTGTGCGTGAAGGGCCGTCACCCTGCATTTCGCGCACTTTGTAGCCCTCGGGATAGTTGAAAGAGAAGCGTCGGGCGGAGTCAGTGTAGGTTTGGGTGAGAGCGGTAACGGGGGTGGAATAAGGAAGAGGGAAGAAAGAAGAAGGAGAGCCGGCGGGCTCTCGGAGATACCAAAACACTCCGGCGCCGGTGAGGATAATAATTATGATAATAGTTAGGACGGTTTTCATGGCGTTGTTGAGGCGTTACCGGAAGGTGCAGGCGTCGGTTCAGGTGTCGGCTCTGGTTCTGGTGTAGAAGCAGGTTCTGGAGTTGGAGCAGATTCTGTCTCTGGAGACGGAGTCGGTTCGGGAGCCGGTTCAGGTGCAGGTAGAGGTGTGGCTGAAGGAGTAGTTGTGGCGGTTGATGTTGCTTGTGGCAAATTTATCGGTGTTGATGTTGATGTTATCGGTTCTGTCGTAGGCATCACAGTCGTCACCGTCACCGTACCGCTGACCAAGGCCTCCAGTTGTGCCACCCGAGCTTCAAGAGTAGCGATCTTTTCATCATGTCCGGTCAGACGGTCAAGAATGGCGAGTATCGTATCGGATAGAGCCGTAAACTTGGCATGGAGTTCTTGAATCGCTTTTGTCAACACCGAGGTCAGCACCGGATAATCAAGACCGAATACTCTGCCATCGTTGTCCAAGGAAACCATTTCAGGCATGATCTGGTACATTTCTTCGGCGATAAAGCCGAGTTTTATCCCCTTGCCCATGTTGCTCTCCGATTTGTACGTAAAGGAAACAGGACGAAGGGCTAAGACCTCATCAAGACCGTAGGCCATATCTTCTACGTTATCCTTGAAGCGCAGAGACGAGGCGGTGCAAGCGGTGCCGTTACCTCGGAGCACTTCAAAAGTGGTCGTGTCTATACAGAGATAATTGCCACCAACACCGGTGCCGAGGGAGGAGTTGAACCCAACAGTACCCGCCACGGACAAAGCCCGCCACGGGCTCGATGTAGCGATACCGACGTTGCCGGAAGAGCTGATGATGGTGAGAGCCGTGGTGGAAGTGGTAGCGGTACCATCAACAGTTGTGGTGGCTAAATATAGATTGGCTCCGGCGTTTCTGAAAGTCCATTGAGCGGTACTCGATCCATAAGAGAGCGCTAATTGGGAAGTAGTGGTGGAGAAAAT
>JBBTXQ010000029.1:0-2443 GCA_038062165.1 Patescibacteria group bacterium | reverse complement strand
GGAACGCGAACGGCACGCTCTGGCTGAAGGAGAGTGCAAGTGAGGTCGAGGCGGAGGAGTACCCAATCATGTACATCGCCCCGCGGTTCTTCTACACCCGCGACTGCACCGTGGATCTACACGAGTACTGCGGCACAGAATACAAGCAGTGGGTCCGGAAGGGCTACCCTCTGCTGGAACGCTCCAACAAGTAGTGGTGCCATGAGACACCGACGGAACGCGACCGCTTTCGCGCCAAGGCTCGGCTGGGGATCCCCTCCCCCACGCCGAGTCTTTCACATTTTATTTAACTAGCCGCTCTTTGAGAATTAACAGATCTTGGGTGATCGTTGTCCATACTACATCGAGATCAATTTCGAAGTAATTGTGGATAGCTACATCGCGAAATCCTGCGATGTTCCTCCATGGCAGATCAATTTGTCTCTTTGTATCCTCAGAAATTTTCTTAGATATCTCACCAATGAGCGTAAGTTGCATAATCACAGCGCTTTGGGTCTTGGCATCTTTGTTGAATTTCTCTCTGTCCAAACCACTCACAAACGAATCTATCTTTCCGATTGATTCAAGTACCTGCTTGATGTAAACCGAATCATCCTTCATAAATCGTTTTAAGGTCATTCACAATGTAAGGCTTGATAAATTTGTTGAGGCTATTTTCGGTAACTAGATCAACCTTACGGCCCAGTATCTTCTCCATATCTCGAATGAGGCCTATGTAGGCGAACATGCCCATGGGCTTGCCTAGACGTACTAGTATGTCAATATCACTCTGTGGCTTATCTTCGCCACGAGATACAGAACCAAATACGGCAGCCTTCAAAACCCCGTGTTCACGTAAAATTGGAGTAATCTTTTTGCTAATCTCTGCAACTTTCATACACAAAATATAGCAAACTTGTTAATCCTTATCAACACAATCCTATTTTTTGATGAAGATTGTGTCTATGCGGATGGGGTCTATGGGGAGATCATTTGCATCAACCTGAATCTTTGATATTTTAAGAACCACATCCATTCCAGTGAGAACTTTGCCAAAAACTGTGTGTTTGTTATCTAGATAAGTATTGTCTACTACGTTGATAAAGAATTGCGAGCCACCAGTGTTGGAACCAGAATTGGCCATAGATATAGTACCTGTAACATTTGACAAACCGGGTACAAACTCATCCAAAATAGTATAGCCCGGGCCACCCATGCCGAATGTCCTCGACTCACCACTACGCGTATTTGGATCACCACCCTGAATCATGAAGTTTGCTATAACTCGATGGAAAAGCGTCTCGTCGTAGAAACTTTTCTCAGAAAGAGTGATGAAATTCTTGACTGTAATTGGTGTTTTGTCTGCGAATAGTTCAATTAGCATATCTCCCTTATTTGTCCTGATGAGAGCCGTGGGGTTATTTGTGGTTGTGGGTGGGTTGTCCATGCCTTTTTTGTAATAACCAATATAAATAAGTGAACCTATTATGGCAAGGCCTAAGATCAGAAACAATGACTTCATAAATTAAAATTTATTGCATTCTTAATAATCTCTTAGCAAGACGTCCGCCTTTCTTAAAAATCGATTCAGTGCGCGATTTGTAATTTTTCACTTCCCGAATGAGATCATCTCTTACTAAATCGATGGCAACATAAAGATCTTCAGCGGTCTTCTCAACTCTAAAGAGTTCCCCCATTGACCTTAAATTAACTTCAGCTCTAAAAACTTCCCCTTTCTGGTGGTGCGCGGTCGTTTTTTCTAATTCAAGATCAAGATTGGCTGATTCTTGATCAGCAAGCAGGCTTGCAACTGACCCAATCTTATCTTGACCATAAGCTTTGATAGCTTCAGTTAAAGTAATGCCTGATGCCTTGAAACTAATCGTCATTATTAACTATTTTATCTATTCATCTAATTCTACCTATTGAGTCACATTAATCACTCCCGTATGCGCGTCCTTATTGTCGTTATAATAGGCATATGATCCTGTAGTGCTAAATGTGTAATCAAAAGTTCCGCCCTTCCCAACCGATTTGGATTGTTGCAGACTTGAGTACGGCCTATTTACCTTATCTACTGGAGTAATCAACATTGCGTTGCTTGAACTATTTATGAAGCGTACAGACTTACCCGCCTTAATTGTAAGCTTAGAGGGGCTGAATCCGGTTGAATAGTAGTAAATTATGTAGGCTCCATTTGCAGTCATGAGAGGAAGTTGAGTTGCTTGGGTTCCACCAGTTGTGCCAGTATTGTTTGAGCTCTGTGTACCCTTATCGATTGCTTCTTCTGTAATTTGTGCTTCTTCGGTTGTTGTAGCTGTATCATTTTCTGTTCCGTTCGAGCCATTTCCGAGCACAATTGCGAGAACAACAGCAATCACCACGATAACCATCAGCCAGACGTATCCTTTATTCTTACTCATAAATTATTTAACTATATTACTCAACAAAAAGTTAATGTAAT